>JBJHCR010000415.1:0-4797 GCA_050486105.1 Vulcanimicrobiota bacterium | reverse complement strand
CCTCGCCCGGCCGGCTCTGGAAGCTTTGTCTGACTCCTCCGAGCAGAACCTCGCCACCTCTAGCGAAGACGAGGGTGAGGCCAGGATCGGTCTCCATCAGCAGCGCCTGCAGGCGGTTTGCGAAGTCATCACCGAGACCTCCCCTCAGACCCTGGCTGATCTTGGCTGCGGAGAGGGGAAGCTCTTAAAGCTGTTGCTCGCCAGGACAAAGGTCCCTCAGTTTATTGGAATGGACGTCTGTCCCAACGCCTTGGAGAGAACTTCCGAATGGCTGGATCGCCTTAGGACGGTTCAAAGGCAGCGGGTTCAGCTGTTCCAAGGGAGTCTCTTCTACGACGACGAGCGATTGCACAACTTGGATATGGCTGTTTTGGTGGAGGTGATCGAACACCTGGAGCCAGATCGTTTGGCCAGGGCATCGTATCAGATTTTTGAGCGGATGAAGCCGGGAACGGTGATAATCACCACTCCGAATCGAGAATACAACGCTGTTTGGGAGTCGCTTACGGCGGGACGATTCCGTCACCCTGATCATCGTTTTGAGTGGACCCGAGATGAGTTTCAGACCTGGGCCTATCAGGTCAAAGGAGAATACAATGTCCGGTTCAAGCCTCTGGGTCCCGAGCACCCGGATTTCGGACCACCCAGCCAAATGGCGGTTTTCGTGAGATGACCATCACTTTACCAGAGCAAGGGTTAGTGATCTTGATGGGAGCTTCGAGTTCTGGAAAATCGACATTTGCAGCCGAACATTTCCTTCCCACTGAGATAGTCTCTTCAGATCGCTGCCGAGCGATGGTTTGTGACGACGAGAACGATCAATCCTCAACAACAGCCGCTTTTGAGTTGCTTCACACCATCGTTCGAATCAGGCTGCGAGAAGGCCGCTTCGCGGCGGTGGACGCTACTAACCTGCGTTCGGAAGACCGACTTGAGTTGAAACGGATCGCGAGAGACCAGGATTGCTTGTGCTCTTTGATTGCCTTCGATACGCCCAAACAGGTTTGCTTAGCTCGCAATGCCGACCGCAGCGATCGACGTCTTCCACCTCAGGTGATCGCTCGTCACCTGTCCATGTTTCGACAGTCGGCTCGGGCACTCAAGACCGAAAGATACCATCGCACTTATACGGTAGGTCCAGACAATGAAGGGCAGCTCAAGGTTGTGCGGAGCAAACTTTGGACTGATCGAAGGGACCTCACCGGTCCATTCGACATCATCGGGGATCTCCACGGGTGTGCTACCGAACTCGAAGAATTGCTTGCCCTGTTGGGCTATGACGAGCAGGGTCATCCGGACGGTCGAAGAGTGATTTTCGTGGGCGATATCACCGACCGTGGACCGAGGAACTTGGACTGTTATCGCATAGTGAAACGCATGGTGGACGCTGAGCAAGCCTTGTGTGTGGCGGGCAATCACGACGTCAAGGTGCTGAAGCTCTTGCAAGGCAAGAACATCACCGTGGCCCACGGTCTTGAACTCACCAAGGCCGAACTCGAACAGCAAGGTGACGAGTTCAAGCGTGAAATGGCCTCATTTTTAAAAAGTCTGATCAGCCACTATGTCTTGGACGAGGGTCGGCTGGTGGTCGCTCACGCCGGACTAAAAGAGCAGTATCAAGGTCGAGCGAGCGGTCGGGTACGAGAGTTCTGCCTCTACGGTGATACCACAGGTGAAGTCGACGAATTCGGACTGCCGGTGCGCTTGAATTGGGCTTCCGATTACCGGGGTCAGGCCATGGTGGTCTACGGGCACACTCCGGTGCCGGAGGCTGTTTGGCAGAATCGAACGATCAACATTGATACTGGCTGCGTCTTTGGTGGGGCCTTGACAGCCCTGCGTTATCCGGAATTGAGCTTGCTCAGCGTCCCGGCTAAGGGAGTACATTGTGAGCCCAAGCGCCCATTGATGGAAGGGCAGGGTCCGAGCCGTGACCCGAATGAGATCAAGCTATCGGACCTACTGGGCAAGCAGATCGTTAGGACGGCTTTGATACCGAACATCGGTATTCAGGCAGAACAGGCCTCATCGGCCCTGGAAGTTATGAGCCGCTTTGCCATAGCTCCGGAATGGCTCCTTTCTCTGCCTCCCACCATGGCGCCTTGCGCTACCAGCGAGCGTCCTGATTATCTAGAATATCCTACAGAGGCTTTCAATTCGTACCGAAGTCAGGGTCTTGAGACGGTGAGCTGTCAAGAGAAGCACATGGGCTCCCGGGCCCTTCTGGTCTTGAGGCAAGATGGTCAAGGTCGCTGCTTCACCCGCACCGGCCGTCCATTCTTTTCCAACGACTTGAAGGGGTCTTCTGAAAGTTCTCTAGACCTGGATGCTCAGGCGCAAACTTTAGAAGAGGCTTTGGTGGCACATCTGGTGGATACTCTCGAGAAAGCGGGCTTCTGGGCGGACTTTGAGACTGACTGGGTTTGTCTTGATGCGGAGGTGATGCCTTGGTCAGCCAAGGCTATGTCTTTATTGAGAGAGCAGTACGCCGCCGTGGGAACCTCGGCGCGCCATGGACTCACGGCAGGAGTCGAGGTTTTGAGAGAAGCGCAGGGACCCCTGGGTGTGTTAGGCGAGGCTTTGCTGGCAAGAGTTGAACAGCGTCTCGGCAATGCCGAGCGATTCACCGAGACGTACGGGAGGTATTGCTGGGGCACCGACGGTCTTCAAGGAGTAAAGTTGGCACCGTTTCACCTTTTGGCAAGCGCAGGTGCGGTTCATCAGGACAAGACTCACAGTTGGCATTTGGAGAACCTCCAGAAGTATCTCGGAGGCTCTGATTGCTTTCATCCCACGAAAACCCTAGAGGTCGATCTCTGGGATGACGAGAGCATGTCTCAAGGATGTCGATGGTGGGAAGAGATGACCGAAGCCGGAGGCGAGGGTATGGTGGTGAAGCCCGAGACTTTCGTGACCTTCGGCAAGAAAGGACTAGTGCAGCCAGCCGTTAAGGTGAGGGGGCGAGAGTATCTACGGATCATTTACGGACCTGACTACACCGAATATTTGCCGCAATTGCGTAAGCGCGGACTGGGCCGAAAACGATCCCTTGCCCTGAGAGAGTTCGCTTTGGGGCTCGAAGCTCTAAGCCTTTATGTGGCCGGGGCCCCCTTGTACGAAGTTCACCGTTGCGTGTTTGCCATTCTGGCCCTGGAGAGCACCCCGATCGATCCTCGATTGTGAGACCAGGTTTGGGCAAAGTTAAGGCAGGCGGGTTGACCCCCCCCGACCTCTTGGTTCGAGAACGCAAAAAAACCCGCTCTCACAGGGTTTCTCGTGGCGTGTCCGGCAGGGTTCGCAAGGCCGGAGGCCGTTTCGAGGTCTTCCGAGGCCACCCCCGACTTCTCGGTTCGAGAAAGCAAAAAACCCCGCTCTCACAGGGTTTCTCGTGGCGTGTCCGGAGGGATTCGAACCCCCGACCTCTTGGTTCGTAGCCACAGGGTCACCTCTGCCTAAAGCCTGGAAGCACTGGGTTTCTAGTGGGTCCCGTTTTTTGTGTGGCGGTTTTAGTGGCGGTTAGCATACTCCTTTTGCCTCCTTTGGACTCCCTATTTCACCCTGTGAATGAACCAGGCTTAGCCCGGTTTTCTGCTCGTTGTGTTGGTCGAGAGCCCTGATCGCCGCCTGGAAGGTCTCAGGGTCAAGGTGAGCATAACGATCCGTCGTCTTGGGTGACCGATGACCCATCAGACCGCTCAGAACCCTTCCACCTTTGCCCGCCATGGCTATCCGGCTTCCAAAGGTTCTCCGAAGGTCATGGAAGGTTAGGCCGTCAATCTGGCAGGCTTCGAGCGCTGGCTTAAACTTTCGCTTGCAGAAGTTATGAGCATTCATCGGACCGCTCTCGATGGAGTTCGGGAACACCCAGGGACCTCTCTGGCTCCCCTTCCTGCGCTGCAGCATCATGAAGACCCGGTTGGTCATCGGAACCTGCCTACTGCTGCCTGCCTTGGCATCCTTGACCGTTATCAAGCGGTTCTCTAGGTCGACATCAAACCAGGCGAGCCCGAACACCTTGGACCGTCTCAGGCCGGTATCCACGGCAAAGAGAATGATGTCGAAGTCTTCTGTTTCCATCTCAGACTCTAGCCGGAGTTCTTCGGACTTGGAGAGGATTCGCATTCGCTTGTTATCCTCTGGAAGGTCTGAGAGGGTCGACAGAGGGTTCTTCTCAAGGTGCCCATCTCTGACAGCCCTGTTTAGGATGGAGCGGAGGAACTCAGTCTCCCGGTTACAGGTGGCAGGTGTTGCCCCGCGCTCGAGCCTTGCCGATCTTCGCAGAACGGCATGTTTGGCTTCTATCTCCTCGAGCTGGAAGTCTCCAATGAGTCTTGACCAGGTTTTGATATAGGCTTGCAGGGTCTTCCAGGTCTTCTTGGTCCTGAGTTCAGGGAGGCAGTCTTGGAAGTATTGACTCAGGGTAAGCTCCTGCCTTCGTCCCTTTCCATCGAGAAAGCCTCTGTCATAAAGCTCCTGTGGGTCGACCAGGCCGCGCTTCACCTTTTGTTTGAGAGCGTTAAGCTCTTCTCTCCACGCCCTGGCATCCCGCTTCGTTCCGATCAGAGTCCGATGGCGTTTACCCAGGTGGTCATACCATTCGACGCCCCAACGCCCTGAACCCCGAATGTCCTTGAATAGACCGCGATCAGGATTTTGCTTCTTGGCCATCAGGCTCATCCTCCAAACGTTCCCAGGGTTCGCAGGGACCTTCGTCTCTCATCCGTCTGAGGTCTTCGTCTGCGACTTGGTAAAGATAACCTTTGAGCCTTTGAACGTCACTTTCACAGAGTTCTAAGC
>JBJHCR010000414.1:0-5308 GCA_050486105.1 Vulcanimicrobiota bacterium | reverse complement strand
ATTCCAAATTCTGCGATCTCCAAGGAGCTTTCTTCAAGCAAGGTCTCTTCGTCTGGCTGAACCTTATAGTGATGATAGAGCAATGGCAGCAAGGCTCGCTTTTCCCCCGGGGTGATCCGTTCGAGGTCATATCTTAGCGGAAGCCGTTTTGGGTGAATCGAGCGCTTACGTGCGATCAAGACTGTCTCCGGTGGGTAGCCTGTCAAGATCGGATAGATTCCGGAAAGGGGCCCGAAGGTGAGAACGTCCGGACGAAGTCCGTAAGCCAGACTTATCTCCGACCAGTTGAATTCTTCACCTAAGCGAGCGGCCAAGAGAGTCTCCATAGGAAAAGGCTTGAAGTACGAAACGGTGCCGGCTAGTACCCAATCCGCGGTATACAGACCTTTGCCCGCAGGCAGCAAAAGGTCCGAGTCCGGCACACCCAGAGGGTCTCGAAGAACTTTGCGGATGTTTTCCACATCTCGGCGACTCAATTTGAAACGATCCACCGTGATGGTGGAAGGAACAGTGGGAGAAAATGGGGGCAGAACCAGAGCCCTCTTGATTCCAGGCTTAGGATCCGGCAGAAAATGAAGCACCGGAGGGTTGGTCTGATTTCGTCCAAACCAGAGAAGATCTCTTATCTCCGTGGGTAGACTTGCGGTATCCAGCTCCAGCGTTTCGGCGACTTCACCCCAGCGAGCTCCTCCGAGAAATCCGCGCTGCTCAAGGATGTCATTGAGTGACAGACCCTCCCCCATCAAGGCCATGGCGATTAGAGTTTCGGAGTAAGAATAGCCTCCATACAAGAGTTCTTCCACAACTCGATCGGGGACCTCATAAGCATCAGCGATCCAACTGGCAGCAAATCTTGTATCTGCAGCCGCCACTATCTCTCGATAGGCTAAATTGTCCGCCTCGCTCATCTCTGGGCGTGCAAAGGCTGAACTGCTGAATACCAGCGACACAGAAAGGGCGATGAGTAAAATCCTGACAGACATCATGGGCGGTTCTTTTCCGGAACTTTCCTTCCTCCAGCAGTCCCCTTTCAAACTTTGGAGAACTCAGCCCATTCAGTGAGTGAGTGAGGATCTGGGCCAGTGCTCTGTCAAACTTAAGAATTGGGTTCCTGAAAAGAGAAACCTGAGGACTCAAGTTTTGTTGCTCTAATCCTTCGCGTTCGACCTTCAACGAGGGTTTCAAGTCAAAGCTTTAGGACATGCTTAGTAGGTGAAGCGAAAGGAAAATAAAAACCTTGAGAAATCAGGCTTTACGCTGGTAGAGGTCCTGGTAGCCTTGGCTATTGCGGCTGTTGGCTTCGGCATTATCCTTCATAGCGTAGGACTCCAGATGTCCTTGGTTGCCGGGGCCATAGAGCGCCACCAGATGTTGCTTTACTCATCCCAAGTCCTCGAAATCAAGCTTTCCACAGGGTACGATGGAGCCGAAATCAAGGAAGCCCCCATCGGTTTTCGCGAGAGCACCTATGGGGAAGAAATCGACGTTCCAGAGTTTCTTTACAACATACAGGGGCAGCCGGTGACTGCTGACCCCCGAGTCCAACAGGTGTCAGTGACCATGGACGGGCGACGCTCCATTTTGCGGCTCTCCGCGTATCGATTGAGAGTTTTAAGAGACTGATGACTCAGAGAGACAGAACTCAGAGCTTCGGGATTACCCTGATGGAAATGATGATCACATTGGGTCTGGTGGTGCTGGTGTACACCATGATAACCACAGTGCTGGTCCAAGTAGCCCGCTTCGTCAAAGATGGCCGGAAAGTCGCTGCCGAAAGGCATCTCTTCCTTAATGAAGTGGAAACTCTCCGCTATCAACTACGAACTCTATACTATCCCCCCAAAGAAATCGGACTCATCGGAGAGAGAACCCCCATAAATGGAAGAGACTCTTTGCGATTCCTTACTGTGACCGGGAGAAAATATCGCGGAGTGGTGGAAGTGGGATACCAGGTCCAAACCTACTTTGATGAAGAAGGCGACCAAAAGATTGGCTTATTTTATCGCGAGTTCCCATTCCGGCGAGAAGAAATGAGAACTCTGGACGACCACGAGGAAGGGCGCTGGAGTCTACTGCTAGATAACGCAGAGATGTTCAGCCTGGAGTACTCGAACACCGGTCAGGATTGGCAGAAGGAATGGGAAGGGCAAACGCCTCCTAGACTGGTTCGAGTTCGACTGCAACGCTCGGCACCCACCCAAGACCGATTTGTTTTTGATGTTACTCCCGGAATTGGAGCAGGGCGATGGTAGTTATCGTCGTGCTCGGTCTGATGCTTGTGGCGGTGACCCTGGTCAACATGTTTGCCCTCGACACCAGCGCCCTAGACAATTTTCAAAGACGAGCCTACAGCAGAGAAGCGAACTACCAGGTGGCCCGCTCAGCTCTGGAACTCGGATTGGCGCTCCTGAGAGTCGACGACGCTGAGGTCGATGGTGCCGACGATCTATGGGCTGCCGGCCCCCAAGAGATGATTTGGGAGGGTCGAACCCTTAGAATAGAGATCGAAGATGAGGAGCGTCGTTTTCCTGTCAATGCCCTGGTGCCGGAAAACTTGCCTCCTGGTCAAGTGTTCGCTCCCAATGAAGAGCAAGACGCCCTAGCCAAAGCCTTGGCTCGTTTTCTTGACCGGCAAGGCTTAGCCGGGCAGTCCGCCACTGCCGCTCTCACCGACTGGATGGACCCAGACAATGTGCCTACGGCCGGCGGGACTGAGTCCTCTATTGATCCGGCAGTGCCGGTGAAGAATCGTCGGTTGGATTCATTTGAGGAATTGATCTACATTCGGGACTGGCGAAGCCCCGGGCTCCCGCCTCCGCTCCCTCTTTTGGGAGGGGCGGCCTCAATGTTCAACCAAGGCGATGACGTTGAAGCAGCCGACCAGGATACCTTTGCCAACCAGGAAAGCGAACTGAGTAGAGCCAACCCCAGCCGCTGGTCGGACTGGCTGAGCCTTCACTCCCAAGGCAAAATCAACATCAACACCGCCCCGAAAGAAATCTTGCTCTGCCTCGATGAGCAAATGAGTGAAGGATTAGTGGAAGAAATTATCCGTCGAAGGCAGGAAGGTTCCCTGAGCAGCGAGGAGGACCTGAGAGCGTTGCCCATGATGGACGAGGACCTCCTCTTTCGCTTGGGGCGGCTCATCAGATTCAACAGCGAATTCTTCAGGCTCCGGATTGGGGTGTCAAGCCTCCCGGGGCCCGTCCGTCTTGAGGCTGTGGTGCTGAGAGACAAACGGGATCCAAGAGTCATTCGCTGGGAGGTATACTGAGACTTTGTTCTGGTCTAATGGGATAGATAGGGGGCGGTCTGGCACTCGTGAGGTATCAGTCCAGGTATTGACCGGACGACCTACCCTGGACGAGCCTTCCCCCCGGCTTTCCCAATTCTTGTCGTTGTCTTCCTCGAATCTCACCTTTCGAAGAGTCTTTCTACCTCAAGCCAATAAAGCAGTTCGACAACAGGTGGTCACCGAAGAACTCAGCTATTCCCTGCCGTTCCCCTTAGACCAGGCCCACTTCGGCTCGGTGGAACGAGGGGACGAAGCTTGGGTCGTTGTTGCTCCAGAGCAGATTGTGGAGCCGGTCCTTCAACTGTTCCCGAAGGCCCATCTCGAAGCCGAACCGCTCTGCTATTTGAGGGCCGCACGAGCTTCCGGTATCCAGCGCGCCCTAGTGATTGACCTGGGAGCTTCGAAGACCGTTTTCTGCGGGCTAGACGACGGACAAGTCGGCAACGTAAGAGTCTTGCTTAGAGGGGGAGACAAGCTCACCGAAGAGATCGCAAAATGTGCCGGCTGTTCCACCGACGAAGCGGAATCCATAAAAATTGAAGAAGGTCTTGAGCATCGCTCCGTCAGAGAATTTTTTCTTGAGCTTCTCCAAGAGGCCTTGCTCCCGAACCCCCTGCCCTACCAGAGAGTCCTGGTTTGCGGCGGTGGGAGTGCGACCCCTGGGTTGTTTGCCTTCCTTAGCAAGCAATTGGGAGCAGATGTGGACGTCGAGCCGTTTCCTGTCCCGGATCCCCTTTCGGCAAGCGAACACGTTGCGGCCTACGGAGCAGCTTTAGCAGGGCGTCCTGGCAACATGAAACTGCGCATGAATCAGGAACACCGCTACGCCTCTATCGATGGCGGCGGACCTCTGAGCCTTGCCCCTCTAGTACTGGGAGTCATCCTGATGGTTCTCATGGCCGGCGCCGCAGAACTTCGTTTGAGTGGGCTGAAGACCCGTGAAATTCAACTCAAGGAATCCTTGGTGGCCGCGGTCTCCCCTGTTCTCGGCGAAAATACCAATCTCAATCCAGAGCAATTGGCCTCCGCGCTCCGACAGCGTCTAGAACTCCAAAGGGCTGTCGATCGCTCTTCACCGGCCCGGGTCATGAACGTTCTCGGGCAGAGTGCCGAAGCGGTCACCAGTAAATCTGAAGCGATGCTGTACAGTATCGTTTTTGAAGAAAACAAAGTTAAACTCGAGGGGAGAGCCACTTCTCTCAAGCAGTCTGAAGATATCAGAACAGGTCTAGAGCAATTCTTGGTTGGGGTTGAACAGGTCAAGACCCGTCCTGGAGCAGGCTCCACTTTCATTTTCCAAATTGAGGGGCAGTTGCCAGAACAATGACGGATTTGAAATCCTGGGATAGAAACCTTGTTGCAGTGGCGACGTTTGGCGTGGTCTTCTTGCTCTTTGTGCTGACCTACTTTCTTCCGAGATTGGCCAAGATTGAGGAGACTCGCACGAGTATCGAAAAGCTCAGGAGCAGTCGACAAGAAGTCTCGATCTTGCTGCCCCAGGTCGCCCGAACCGCTTTCACCACACCTGTTCCGGACCCCGACGTGCGAACTTGGGTCGCCAATAACGCTCTCTCCGGATTGGAGCAGAACCTGGTCGTTAACGACGGCTATCTTCAGGGGCAAGGGGCTCAAGTTAAGCTTCGTCGAATGCAACCTTCTCAGGCTGCCCGGTTTATGTCTAACCTAACTCGCGTTCGACTCGTCATCGAGAAGATGGACCTCCAAGACTCAGATATGGATGGACGCTGGGATCTCGATATCTCTCTTAAGGTTCCGGAGGCTCGATGAGGATACTGCTCAAGCTAACCGCATTTGCCCTGCTCTTCATCCTAGTGCTCTTTTGGCGCTTTCCTTACGACAGTTTGGTAGAGAGATCAGTCCGTCAAGCCGAAATCGCGACGGGAGCCGTTATTCTTTACCAACCCTTGTCGGCCGGACCATTCGGAGTCCGAGTCAGCGACCTCGTTATCAGAATGCCCTCTGGACCGAGCTTGCAGTTTGACAATGCTAGGA
>JBJHCR010000413.1:0-5316 GCA_050486105.1 Vulcanimicrobiota bacterium | reverse complement strand
TTTTGAGTAATATACGGAAATATTTCCAACATGGCCCTACGGGAACGCCTTCGGCTTTCAAACGATTTTGCATGGACAATAATGGACGAGTCTCGCGACGCGGAGATTAATTCAGCAGCCTCCTAGGCCCCTCGGAGCGCCTCAGGCTCCGGGCGCAGTGATTGAGTCAGTTAGGAGATGCCCCTCCATCAACTTCTGCAGGGCCAAGAGTTTTTCGATATCGGTTCCTTGGCCCACCGCAAGCTGCTGGCCAGCAAACCGGATGAACAAAGTGCCACCGACCTCACCTTGGGTCAAGGCGCGGTCGTTCGGTCCGAGAACCTCCACCGAATGGCATTGCGACCAGGGGATCGCATCCACCGAGGAATGAAAGCGACCGAACTGCTCTCGCACCAGGCCATCAGGAGTGAGAGTAAGGCGCTCCTGGACCTCCACGCTGCGCAGGGTCATCAGGGCAAAGAAGGCCAACAGCAAGGCCAATCCCACGGTGCCGAAAACTACCAGCAGGTGAGAGGTTTCCACGGCGCGCCCATCTCGCGCCAATCCGAAGAGAAGCGAAAACCCCACCGAAAAGAGTAGGCTACCAACCAAGGCCAATAGTCCGGGCACGAAGAGACTTCCAGGCAGGTTTCCGGTGATAGGAAAGACCACCACCGTCTGCTGCTCCTTCTGAGAGATCGTCAGGGACAAGACCCTACTAACTCTCTGGCCAGATGTTTAAAATGCTCTACTCCCGTCCCACAGCATCCCCCGAAAACCTGAAGATTGGGAAAACGTCGGCGCAAGTCGGCACAGCGCTTGGCGAAATCTGAGGGGTCTCCGGAATCGAGCTCTTTCGATTCGTTGAGTTCTTCGTGACTCTTCGAGGAGGCGTTGGGCTTCAATCCTCCCAGCCGTTGCTGCCACGCACCCTCTGGATCGAATCCCCCTTCCATGTGGGTGGGATAAGCGCAGTTCACCATATAGTAGGAGGGATATTCTTCGGTTGCCCGATCCACTTTGGAGACCGCTTGGGCCAAAGACTCCCCACCAGGAAGCCGACCATCCTTTTCCACGGTGAAAGAGATCACCAACGGTACTCCGGCCTTCCGGGCCGCCCAGCAAAAGCCGATGGCTTCATCGGAGTAGCTTAAGGTCATGGCCGATAGTTGATCGGCTCCAGCCGAAGCCAGAGCCTGAGCTTGAGCCCAGTGATACTCGGCCGCTTGTTCGGGAGTGAGCAACTCCGTAGCCTGGTAGCCGTCCCCACGTGGACCCATGCAGCCGCTGATCACTGTACAGGCCTCGGCTCCTTCTTTTTCTACCAATTCGCGCAGCTCAGCCACGGCCCGTTGATTCACCTCGACCAGAGTCCGGGCATCGTGCCCAAGCTTGCCGCCCCAATCAGAACTCGCTCTCCAAGTAGGGGTTTCGAGCACTAAGCCAACGGAAAATTTCAACGCCAAGGTCACATAGGAGCGGTAGTACTCCGTCAGGTGCTCTCGACCGCTCTCTCTCAGGAGCAACGAATAGGCAGCAAAGTATGGGAGTTCCATCCCCTTATGAAAGATCAGATGGGTCTCCAAGCCGCCATCGGTGAGATACAGGTCGCCTTCAGACTGGGACAGGGGATTGAGCTGAGTCTTCATTCTTTAGCTCTTCGAAGTACTCACCTCGGTTTACTGCCTCTAACGGCCAGGGAAGACATCCATCGACCAGAACGCCATGCGGTGGAGACCAACCACCCATGAAACCATTTTGGACCGCCCCTCTGATGGGCCTACTGTTGATGAGTTCCGCCGCTGCAGCCGACTCGAGCCTCAAGGTCGGGGAAGCTTCTTACTATCACGACAAGTTCCACGGTCGCCCTACGGCAAGCGGCGAGCCCTACAATCGGGAAGAACTGACAGCGGCCCACCGCACTCTCCCGTTCGGAACCCTCCTCAAGGTGACCAGACTGGACACCAACCAGAGCGTCTTGGTGCGCATCAACGATCGTGGCCCGTTCAAACCAAACCGGATCATCGACTTATCCCGAAAGGCGGCCGAGGAGATCGACCTGGTGCATAAGGGGATCGCTCACGTGGAGATCGAGATCTTGCCTACCGATGCCACCATGGAAGAGCCACCCAAGCCTAGGCGCATCCTCTTCGACTGAGACGCTCGTTGAGGTTCCCACGAGAGAAATGGTGCTTTGCCAACGGGTTAGCGCTCTTTGATCGATGAAAGTAGCTCGGGCATACTGGCCACGGCCAAGAAAGTATAGGAACGTGAAGGCGCGATCCTCAAGATATCTGCCTTGAAACAAAACTAGGGGTTCCGGTAGGAACGCCGGTCGACCCGGCGCCCCCCGGACAGACCCCAGCGCGCACCTCTAATGCACTGGGTTCCTGCCTCAAGTTCTGACGGCCTTTCGTAGATAAGGATAAGGGTGCACGATTCGCGGTCTCGGCAGCCACCTGTCGACTATTCTCCACATACGTTTCCACGGGCAACGGCTTTTCTGGCTGCGCCTTAGAATTAGTTGTTTCCATAGCCGAATAACTGCCATTCGGAAGGCCTTCATCGCCGGGTAATTCCAGGGGACCCCATAATATTGGTAGTGTCCTCGCAGGATGCTACCGAGCCAGCGTCCCTGGTCCGGGATGGCTACGTTGATGCGTCGCCTCAGTTCTGTTTTCACTTCCTTGAGCTTCCGTCGCATCCTCGTCTTCATCGTCCGACGCTTCACCTTGAACCAGCCCTTTCTCGTTTTCGAGCAGTAGTGTGTAAAGCCGAGAAAGTCGAACGTTGTTGGTCGCCTTTCTCCTCTTCGTCTCCGGTTCTCTTCCGCGAAACGACCGAACTCGATGAGTTGGGTCTTTTCGGGATGTAGCTCCAGGTTGAACTTTTGGAACCTATCCCTTAAGTCCGCCAGGAACCTTTCCGCGTCGCGTTTGGACTCGAACCCTACGATGAAGTCATCTGCCCACCGGACAGCGACTATATCCCCGGAAGCCTTACGGCTTCTCCATTGTTGGGTCCATAAGTCAAAGACGTAATGGAGGTAGATATTCGCTAACAGAGGGCAAACGCTGCCCCCTTGCGGACACCCGGTCTCTTCATACGTCCGCGTTCCGTTTTCCATCACTCCTGCGTTCAGCCATTTCCGGATGAGACGCAGGATGCGTGGATCCGCGACTCGGTGCTCGATGAATTTCATCAGCCAATCATGGTCGATGGCGTCGAAAAAACCACGAATGTCTGCATCGAGCACCCAGTTGATTCGTTTCCTGGTCAAGCCTACGTTCAGCGCGTCTAGTGCCTCATGTTGACTTTTCCCAGGCCGAAACCCGTAGGAGAATCCGGCGAAATCCGTCTCGTAGATAGTGTTTAACACCTTGACCACCGCGCGTTGGACCAATTTATCCTCCGTCGTGGTCACCCCGATTGGTCGTCTTCGACCATCAGGTTTTGGTATGTAGCTTCTCTTAACGGGTTTTGCTCTGTATGCCCCTCTTCCGAGTCTCTCACTAACCCCCAAAAGGTTTCCCTCAAGTTGGTCGTGGTATTCCTTCCACGTTATACCGTCAACACCCGGTGCCGCGTCTCTTTTCAGTTCAAAGAACGCCTCCCGCAGCGTTGTCGGGTTATAGACGTGGTGGAACAACGACGTCAACCGTTGCTCCTTATCCTTTTCGGCTAGTTGCCGTATTCGCCCCAGTGCATTTTGCACGGTTCCCCGGCTCTGTGTCCGGCCCGTGTTTTGTCTGTGCGAATTCCTCTTGGCCAGGCTCCTTTTCTCCACCGCCTCCGCCGTCTTATCGACTTTGTTCGGCGGCTTCGTAGATATTATGAGCCTGTACGACTTCCCCCGTCCGTCCATCTCCGGATTGTGCCCTTGGGCTTCCCGAAGCGTCCCGTGTTGCCATGGTACACGGGCGGATGGAGGATCTCCCGGTTCTCGCGCAGGAGGTTTCCCAACATGCCCAGGTTCCAGCGACCGCGCGGGGTCCGAACAACCTTGCTCTAGCGGGTATTCGGCTATTGTCTTCTGCTCAACAGAATGGCATCGACCTCCCGGACTACAACACTTTCGCGGTTCAATAGCTGGGCCTACTGGTGCCCCTGTCAACGCTTCGGCGGCACCCTTACGGATGCCGCCACATGACTCGGGGTCAACGTGGTTTGCTATACCTTCATTGTAGGGCTCTTTCATCCCCAACCTCCTGCCGGTTTATCCCGGCGCATCTCTGTTGACATTCAGCGTTTCAAGCTGCGCGAAGCAGATTTTCTCTGGAGGAAGTGTTTTTTTGAGACTAGTACCCGTGAGTACTTAAGCAAGAAGGCGCTTTCGGAGAGGGGAAATAAGCGAGTGCAGCCGGGGACCCGGGGACCCGCCTGCGGGTGACGGGTGAAAGGTTGAATGTCAACAGGCCCTAAAGCCTTCGACCGGATTCCACCCTTGCTAGGGTATGGCGCAACCGCCTGTACAACCAGGTCCGCCCCAACAATAACCTTGAGTACACCCGTGATTATGGCCATCGATAGCGAAACACTCAATGCAAGATTCCGGGTAGTCGCAAGTCCCACCGGCACAGGTTGGGCAATCGTGAGTAGTACCACATGGGCCACCCCACTGCAAACCTGTGCCGACGCCGTCACAGGTTTGACAAACAGAATTGTCACAAGCCGGTCCATTCACTCCGCAGGTTCCACATGCGTGAGGGTTGGTGCAGCCAGGCACTTCGCAGTTCGGCCCGCCGTTCCCATTGCAGGTGCCGCACTCTGTTGGATTATCACAACCCGCACCGTGCACCCCGCAGGTTTCACAAGCGTGGCTCTGGGTGCAGCCAGGCACATCGCAGTTCGGCCCGCCGTTGCCATTGCAGGTGCCGCAGGAGCCACAGTCTGGAGCGATTTCACCGCATTCGATACAGACAATAACGTGACCCGGACAGCCGGGCGCCGCGCAGGGATCTCCCCCTCCTCCGGCCCCACCACAGGTGCTGCATTCTCCGTTCGCACAATCAGGACTTGGCACGTTGCAACCTGGGCAAGGACCGTGACCGGGACATCCAAGCTCTCCACAATCGACTCCACCCGGTCCGCCTCCGGCTCCCCCACAGGTACCACATTCGGGACCCTCCCAGCCTTCCTCGATCTCTTCCCTGGGGATCACCTCTCGAAATTCGGCACCTAGTGCAATCACTTCCTGATCCTCTTGAGGAATGACGGCGTTATTGCCATTGTTTCGAGTGCCCAGGATCGGGTCCTGGGCTACGTCTGAGACCGGCGGGGGTGGGGGAGGATCTTGATCAGGATCTCCGAAGTCCTGAGTGGCATCGGCTCCCGAGG
>JBJHCR010000412.1:0-5324 GCA_050486105.1 Vulcanimicrobiota bacterium | reverse complement strand
AAATAGAGTGGCTTAACGGCGAGCGCAGGCCTAAGCCACTCCAGGGATGGCTTAGGATCCGGAAATAGAGTGGCTTAACCGCGAGCGCAGGCCTAAGCCACTCCAGGGATGGCTTAGGATCCGGAAATAGAGTGGCTTAACGGCGAGCGCAGGACTTAAGCCGCTCCAGGGGTGGCTTAGGATCCGGAAATAGAGTGGCTTAACGGCGAGCGCGGACCCAAGCCGCCCCAAGGGTGGCTTAGGATCCGCAAAAAACGTGGCTTAGCACCGGACGGGGGGCGTAGGGTCGAATGGGACACGTGCTAGGGCGCCCGAGCGTTAACGGCGGGCGCAGGCCTAAGCCGCTCCAGGGGTGGCTTAGGATCCGGAAATAGAGTGGCTTAACGGCGAGCGCGGACCTACGCCGCTCCAGGGGCGGCTTAGGATCCGGAAATAGAGTGGCTTAACGGCGAGCGCGGACCCAAGCCGCTCCAAGGGTGGCTTAGGATCCGCAAAAAACGTGGCTTAGAGGAGAAGGACCAGAACCTATACTCAGTCGCAGGGACCAGGATAGGCGGGGGGGTTGCATACTTCACCCTCTTCACCCGCATCGACGACATGCGACCCGACGTCTACTTCGTTCACCTCGTTGTTGTTTTGAAGATCTGCAAGATTCTCAACCAACAAAAGTGCGGGAGGGTTAGCAAAGGGAACGGACAGCTGAATTCTCCCCAAATCGCCTGGTGGACCTACCCGATTACCCTGCAGACGAAGACAAATTCGATCCTCCGAAGATGCTCCAAAGGTTCCTGCAGATCGGATTTCACGAAGCCGCTCTGTCGTTATGTCATTCGGATTGGGAGCATCGGTTGAGCTGGCCGTACCGACCACGTTACCGACGATAGCAAGATCCAGGTCACATTCAGCCGAAATACTATTGAGGGCAAAGGGCATGGTGTTGTTCTCGATCAGCGCCCTGACCCTTGCCTGAAAGCGAGTGGTGATCGAAATTGAAGCGGGACGGATAACTTGGAAGTCGTCGACAACATTGTCGGCAACCACTAGGTCGTATCGTCCGCTATCGAAGGTGAAAAAAGCCACGATTCCACCACTCCCTTCGACGCACTGAACCAGGATGTTACCACCGAGAGCATCCGGGGTTTGGTCGAAACTGCGGAAGAAGACACCCACGGTGTCCTCCGTCCTGATTCTCCGGACTGTCGTGTCGCCGTGACCTCCACTTCCGTGCTGAACATCAAGCCGATTGGTGACGAAGTCGCAATCCTCCACGACTACATCCAGCCGCGATCCCTGCGCCGCCGAAAAGAGGGCATTTCCCGACAAACTGCTATCCCGAATATCAATCTCGAGAGTGTTGCCAAAGGCATTGAAAACCAGGAATGTTGTACCTTCGTCCAGTTCGCAGGCGACTAGCCTAACCGTGGTTTGCCCCGCCCTCAGCGTTCCTACAAAATCGCTCGGTAGAGTGTTCGGTTCCGGGACATTAGATTCTATGAAACGACAATTCCTGAGCGTAAGACTTCCGGTAAAGTCGTCAAATCGAACTCTTGTCTCGGGGCTGACCAACTCCAGGTTTTCAAGAGTCGAATTCTGTTTCTCGCTGAGGTTCAGCAGAGGAGGAGCATCCTCAATGCCCACAAGTCGCAAACTCTCGAATCGGCTATTGTTCCCTGCCTGAAACTGGAACCGAACCTCCGGAAGCTGCCCGCCAGTTTGACCAAGGATTGCCTCTTGGTGGCCGCGAGGGGTGACACCTTGAGGAATACCGATTACCGCGACCTGGTCCTGGAGAGTCAGGAGCGAAGGTGCACCACCACCAGGAGCCAAGGGCTGATTCGAAAACAGGACAAAAATGGTGTCGCCTGGTTGCGCCTCTGCTGCGGCGCCATCGAGATCTGGTCTGGGGTCCTCGGCACTCTGACCCGTACCCGTGGAGCCCGCCTGGACAAAAAATCCACGACCGATCCCAAAATTCAGGGTAACAGTGGCCTGATCGGTTCCTCGAGGATCGTTCAACTGATAGACAAAGGTGTCGAATCCAACGGCATCGGTATTCGAGGTGTAGGTGAAGCTGCCATCTGGCTCCAGCTCCAAGGTGCCCTGCGTCGGCCCGCTAATCAACGAGGCCGTTCCGCCGTCAGTAGTGTCATTGCTGAGCACCCCTTCGGCTGCGGTCACATTGAGAGTCTCTCCCGGAGCGGTCAGGTAACTGATATCCCGAGCCACGGGGTCTGCAACGTCTATCTCACCGGCAATCAAAGACATGGTGAAGGCGGTGATCTGTCCAGGAAATACCTCGATGATAGTGCTGTCTTGGGCAAGCTCCTGCCCATCAGCGTTGACCCCCCGAACCGTGAGCATGTAAGTCCCGGCCGGCACCGCTTGCAAGGTGAGAGAGGCCTCGCGGACTCCGGGCGCCACCGCCACTTGCGCCGAGTTCACAACGTTCGAGTCTTGCTCGAGAGTGGCAATAACACTCGCGAACTGATTCTCTGGCTGAGCACTCTGGGCCACATAGTCCCGAGCCTGACGTTGTATCAGTTGGACCGACAGGTTGAGGACTTGAGTCTGACTCTGTGCTGCTCGCTGGTCTCCCGAAGTCCCCCCTCCGCAGCCAGCCAGAAAAAGTACAATAAGAAATACAGAAATGAAAGTTCCCCTAAAACTCATGCCTGTAACTACCTCATCAAACCTTTTAGGCCTGCACCAGCCTCTTCCCCACCAAAGCTCGGCGAGAGCACCATTATTTGGCGACAATAGGATGCTCAAGCTGCAGTGGGTTCGCGTGGTCCATCGAAAGGGCAAACAGAATCGATTCTTGAGCCTGCACGAAGGGGTATCCTGAAGAAAAGTCGGGGCATGCAGACACCCTAGACACTTAGAGATTGAATAAAGGCCAGACGCTCCCTCTCCTTCTCCACCAGGTCGAGCCCCTTCAACTGCTCTCGGGTGACTCTGTAGGTGCGAGCCTGTTTCACGAAAGCTTCTAAGGCCCGCCAATGTCGTTCCTCCACCCCCTCGGCAGTGGGGAGTTGGAAGAGAAAGGGAACGGGATCAGGGAAATCGGTGTCACGAAAGGACAGGATCACCGGAAGTCCATTGGCAAGATATTCCCGCACTTTAAGAGGACAGGCTTCCTGCATCTTTATTCGGTGGAGCGCGAGAGGTCCAATTCCAGCGCAAGCGCGTTCAAAAAGTGGCCTCATCCCCTCTTTGGTCAAGAATCCATGATAGTAAACGTTGGGCAGGTCGATGGTCCTCGGAAGGGGACCAATCAGGTGAAAGGTCCAGAGGGGAAACCTTCGAGCCATCCATTGCAGCAAATCCATACCGCTCCACGGGAAGTCGCCACTACCCACGAAGACTAGTTCTGGGAGAGAAGACGAAGGGAGAGGCATAGGGCTATAGCGGCCGAGTTCGACCCCGTTGCTGATCACTTTAGCGACCTTTCGGAATCGGGCGAAGTTTGCGCTGTCAGCGAGTTCGTGAGTGGTGAAAGTGAGGCCGGAGGCGGCCCTGAGAACTCTCCCCCGGGTGGCCAAGTGAAAAAAGTGAGTTGATTTAGGCCCCTTCGCAGTCTCGTAGAGGTCCTCGCTTTGGACCGCCACAACCGTAGGAATCTTTCGCTCCAGCCATTCGAAGCCCGGGGACCAAAGCTCGAATCTCCTGACCACCGCCTGTGGTGCCCAGTTGAGGACAGCTTTAGTAAGCCGCACTCCTTGAATCCACCGACTCAGGACACCATCGAACTCGAACACGGTGGCCTTCATGGAAGGGTAGACGTCGGAGCGACTTTGACGCAAGAGAAAAAGCCTAGCGTCGACTCCTAGGTGTTGCCAAACCGAAATCTGAGCGGTGAGCTTGCGGACTATGCCCGCCGAACCGAAGGCTTCGAGAGTTGCCACCGAGGCCACCCTCAAGATCGTTCCCCTTGGCGGGACAGAACTTCCCGATAAATTTGCAGATACTGACCTACAGCACTTTGCCAACTGTAGAATCTCTCTACTTTTCGCCTAGCCTCAACAGTTCGGCCCTGAGCTTGTACCGGCGAAAACTTCCTTATGCTATGCTCCCAATCATTCACATCTCCGGTCCTAACTAGTTTCCCCGTTATGCCATCCTCCACTATCTCAGGTATTCCTCCGGCGGCTGTCGCTATTACGGGGCACCCGGAGGCCATCGCCTCGAGGACTACGGAAGGAGAGCCTTCAAAGTGGCTGGTCACCAGGAGTGCCGAAGCTTCCTGATAGAGAATGCTCATCTTTTCTCGGGAGGCGATGTGTCCCAACCATTCCACGTTCTTGAGGTGCTGAGAACGATGTCTTAGGTTTTCCATCATTGGTCCGGCTCCCGCGATTTGGAAGGTGATTTTGGGGAGGCGCTCCGCCACGGCCAACAGGTCTTCTATCCCTTTTCCCGGTGAGATACGGCCTGCCCAGAGAAAGCATCCCACTCGGCGAGGCCCAAAATGTGGAGGAAAACTTCCTAGGCAAACCGCGTTCGGGACCACTCGCAAGTCAGAAGGGCGAGCCCGGTAATCTTTTAGAGCCGAGGCTACCTGAGCCGAAACCGCGGTGACCACATCCGCTCTCGCCAACAGACGTTCCTCATGCCAATAGCTAAACGGCCCCTGAAGCTTCACCAGGAGAGAGTGCCAACCGTTGACTCGTGTGTGTTTCACGTCGTAACGCAAGCTCGAGTGGAAGGTCGCTACTATGGGAATACGAAGGTGCAGGGCCGGCACCACTGGAGAATGGAAATGGACTAGGTCATAGTTCAGCTCGATCGCTGCAATAACGCGCTGCAGAGCAATACCGTGCAACCAGAGATGAAACGGGTAGACAGGGACAAAGGGCACTCGAAGAATCTTGACCCGCTCAACTTGCTGGGAGTAGTAGGGGCGTGCGCTTCCGCGAGTACAAAGATCGGCAACCACTTCTTCATCGCGAAGACAGCGAGCCAAATTCCAAACGTGGAAACCAAGGCCCTCACAGGCGGGGAAATCGGAGGCGCAGACCATGAGAACCCTCAAGATTGCCCCTGTCTCTGAGGAAGCGCTTACGGACATTCCACGGGCGGAATTCAGCGAATCGTGCTTCCAACCCTGTATGGGAAGCCAATCCATCCGAACGTCAAACGAATCGAGATGGTGGGAGCAGTCTGGCCTCTGTAGCATGGAAGAACCAATGCTAGCTGGGACGCTTTCTCCAAGCGTGGGCCGGACTGGGGGGCGCTGGGCTAGCGCAGGCCTAAGCCGCTCCAGGGGCGGCTTAGGATCCGGAAATAGAGTGGCTTAACGGCGGGCGCGGGCTTAAGCCGCTCCA
>JBJHCR010000411.1:0-5337 GCA_050486105.1 Vulcanimicrobiota bacterium | reverse complement strand
GGTGAACTCAAGCAACTTGTGGTGGTGGTTCAATCTCCAAAAGGAGCAAAAGCCACTCTTAGAACCCTGAGACAACGCCACGTCTTCTTTGGAGTGGTCACTGACCCAGCCACCAATACTGTGGTCTTCAGCAACCCTAGAGCGCCATACCTCGAACTCTGGAACGACGTCAACGGAAACCTAGAATCCTTCTCTCATCCTGACTCAGAACTGCAATTTTCGGGTCTTGCCGGACATCCGGGTTGGAACTTTCTGTTCGCAGCCACAAGTGAAACGGGTGAACTCCTCAGTCATCGGGCGTCCGAAGCAATTCCCTGGAGTTCTTCCTTCACCCCGCCAGAATCCGATGAGCTGGAAACATCTCAAGCAGCTGGTCTTGCCATGGATCGAACCGGGAGCCTTCTCTTCGTATGTGACTGGGTCAACCGAGGGCTGTGGGTTCGCAGCGACGGCATCCCGGGTTTGGCAAGCGGCTTCCTGACCGAGCGTCCGCTGGCGCCAACTGCGCCACCACTGGGAATCCCAGCAGGTATCGCCACCGACGGGACAGGCACAGTGGTCTGGGTCGCCGACACTGAGAACCAAGCCCTCAGAAAGCTTCTGGTTCGCCTGAACCAGGATTCGCTCCCTCCTGAGTATGAGCCCGAAGAACTAGAGGCAGCCCCCCCAGTGGGCTTTTGGAGCAAAGAGATCTACCGTTTTCCTCAGGGTATGGGAGCACCGCAAGGCGTGGCCTGCGATCTCTATGGTGGGGTGGTGTACACGGTCGATAGAGCGTATCTCTATCGCCTGGAAGAGGATCTCCCTGGAGAAGTCCGCTGGTTCCGATTTAGCATCGCGGATCAGGCCCCCGATCTCTCACGCGCCGGACCCTCGGGTCTGGCCTTCGACGAGTTCAACAATTTAGTCTACATAGCGACCAAAGATGGCCAACTCTGGAAATTTCAAGCAGCAACTCAAGCTTTCACGAAAGTCAGTCCTTGAATGAGCAGCGACCAAAGGACTACAGACAGGCTGATAAACCCCCTCAGACAATTGTGGGACCAAGCTCGCAATCGCACCAATCATCTGGAAATCGCGGTATTCAGTCGGCAACTTGCGCTACTCATGCGCTCTGGAGTGGGCCTTCATCAAGCCTTTCACCTGATGAGCAGCCAGGGTTTCGGTCCAGGCATGCTCAGAGCTTTGGCCCGAATAAAGGATGACCTCTCGGAGGGGAAGAGCCTTTCTAGGGCGCTAGGTCGTCATCCCAAGATCTTCTCAATGCTTTACCTGGGATTGGTGAAAGCCGGAGAAAGCACAGGCTCCTTGGATCGAACGTTCGAGCTGCTGGCCGACAGCGCCGAAAAAGAATTGAAGCTCCAGACTCGCTTGCGGCAAGCCATGGCTTATCCTTTGGTGATCTTCTGCCTAAGCATGCTGCTTACTGCTCTCATAGTGCTTCACGTTCTGCCAACTTTCGTCAATGGAGTATTTCGACAGGAGGAACTCGACCTACCGCTCCCCACCCGGATTCTCGTCTGGCTGACCGATTTCTTAAGCCAACCTCTAGTGTTCACTGGCTTGCTCGTAGGTGCCACCGCCGGTCTATTGCTCGGCTATTCCTATATGCAAACCCCCCAAGGCCGCTACCAATGGCAACAGTTCTGCCTGACGTCTCCCATCTTGAGAGACGTGACTCGCTCAATTATCGCCTCTCGCTTTTGCCTAGTTTTCGCCAACCTTCTCAAATGTGGAATTCCCATAGTTGCCGCCCTAAATCTGGTCAGTTCAGCCTTGGGGAACTATGTGGTGGCTCAGAAGCTCGAAGTGGCCGAAGCGGATCTTCAGGATGGTTGTCAGGTCGCCCTAGCCCTGAAGGACACAGGGCTGTTCCCTGGGTTGGTGATCGAATTCTTGGCGATAGGGGAAGAAAGCGGCCGCATCCCGGAACTCCTTGGTAAATTATCAAGTGTCTACGACGAAGATATTGAAAATGCCATCGAAGCCTACACCAGCCTCATCGAACCTGTCATGCTCGGGGTCCTCGGTTTAGGAATAGGGTTGGTTATCGTTTCTGTCTTCCTCCCTCTGTACCAACTGGTGGACAAGCTCTAGCAGGCCGACCGACCCCCCTTTGACAGATTGCGAAGGACATTTTGGTCCAATGGATGGCTCTGCGGGAGCGCCTTCGGCTTTTGGACATTCTTGCGTGATTGGCCGAAGATGGAACGCTACGGTTTCGGGAATATTTGGCGACAAATGGACGATTTCACAGGGACCGGGGCCCCGCCCTAGGTGGGTGATGAACGAGCAAGATGTTGCGGGGGGTCCCGTTGGCCCTCTAGCCAAAGTCGTCCGAAGTCGGCAAGCAAATCAAGAACTGAGAACCTTGGCCAAGTTCCGACTCCATCCTCACCGAGCCTCCGGCTCCCTGCACCAATTCTCGAAGCACCGACAGGCCAAGACCAGTCCCCTCTCCTACGGCCTTGGTGGTGAAGAACGGCTCGAAAATCCTAACCTTATCCTCCGGAGAAATACCTACCCCGTTATCGCTCACTCGAAGGCAGGTTAGGTGTTGCTCGACAAAAGTCTCCACTCTGAGCACTTTGGGCAGAGTCGGACCAACTCGGAGTGCGTCTCGAGCATTCGTAAGTAAGGTGAGCGCCATCTGCTGAAGTCCTGTGCGGGTACACTGAACAAACGTGTTGGCCTGCAACTCAAGTTCTAGCGTCACGCTGTCAAGCTCGAGTTGGCGCCCAAAGAGATCCAAGGTGTCCCTAACTACGGTGTCCAAATTCAATAATTCCGTCACTTCTTGCCTGTCCCGAGAATAGAGTAGCAACTTTGAAACGATGTCCTGAAGCTGGCCACCACTCTGCAACGCCCGTTCTAGTCGCTGTGCGGCTCTAGTCGGATTCTTGTGAAGCACTGCAAGGGAACTGTCTACAGCGAGCAAGACCGCACCCAAGGGGGTATTCATTTCGTGAGCAACACCCGCTGCCAATTGCCCCACCGCCGCCATCTTGCTGGACTGAACCACCTGGGCCTGGGACCTCTTCAATTCCAAATGGGCCAGCGCTAGGTCGCGACGGGCCAAGGACTCTCGCTCCAGAGCCAATTCTCGGCCGTGAGCAGACCGAGCAACTTGAAGAGCCAGACAGCAATGCTGCACTAATTCTGCAAGCCTCCAGCGCTCGGTCTGAGAAAAATCCCTGGCGACTCCCCTACCTACATAGAGCACCCCTTGGTCGTAAAGCGGAAAAGCCGCCCCTATTTTATCCTGAGGAAAGAGTCTGGAGGCTTCATGATCCTCCGGGTCCAGAGAGTTCGGTATGCGAGTGGAGCAAGCCCGAGCGACACAAGGTTCCATAAGTCCAGCCTGAAGGCGCTGGAATGCGCTTGGCGCGGCGCAGCCTTCGACATGGGCCAATTCAAAGCTTGACTGTCTAACCAGAAAGACAGCTAGGTTATCGTAGGAGGTAGCCTTGGAGACGAGGGCCACCGCCGAGGTGATGACCGACCCTTCATCACCGCATTGGGCGAAGCGTTGTGCCAGAAGCTGCAAAAACGTTACGTCCTTGCTCCTCTCATCCAAGCGGTCCTCCACCTGATGGACCACCTTATCGGCTTCGGCAACACTGGCTTCGAGGCGCTGCACTTTCTTGAGGACTCGGCGTCGAACCACATCTCGACTGGGGTCCAGCAATGGGGCAACCAGTCGACTCCCCAGATAGGAAAATAGGGCCAGGCCGAGCAGAGTCTGAGGTTCAAGACCGACCAGAAGTCCAAATGGAACCCCTAGCAAGCCCATTAGAGTCATTCCTGGCGATGCCTTGAGGTGAGCCTGCAGCCAATCCTGACGCGCAGATTCAGGAACCGAGAACTTCCCAGCGTTCAAGAGTATCGGTCGAAAAAGAAGGTAACTCAAGCTTGCCAAAATCAGGCCGGACAACGAGGCTCCACCCCATGACGGGGGATACTCCGACAGGCCCTGGTAAAGCAGCAAAGCTAGGGCTACGGAAAGTGTGTCTACCGCAGTCTCCCAGAGCCTGACGGTCCACGAAGCTCGAGCCCAAAGGGCCATCCTCACGACGCCAACCCCAAAGAGAGCTGCCAGCGAACAGCTGGCTCCGGCGTGAACAGCCAGCGCTAGGTAAAGAGGGAAAGTCATGGTGGCCGAGCCCATGATCGGGTGCTTGGGGGCTCGCCACTCCAAGTAGCTCAAGAAAACGAGATAGAGGCCCAATTCAGGTGTGAGAAGGCACAAGCCCTCCTGAGCGCTGGCTCCGAAGAGCAGCGCACAAGAAAACGCGAGACAGAAAGGAGCTTTCTCGAGCCGATGACCACCCAATAGGCCGTTCGAGTTCGACTCTTGGATATAGTCTCCTGGCTCAGGCTTAGACTGATGCTAGCGAAGTTCGATAACCACCGGTCGATCCGCGGGAGTTTCCGCGAGGCTTATCGTCCAGAAGCCGTCCCTTCGCTGGGCCGACAATTCTTGGTCGTTGAACTTAGGGCTGAAGGTTCTTTGGTTCGAAGCTATGTGAATCACCAACTCACGACGAGAAGGTTCAGCCTGGGATGGCCCACCAACTCGAGGACCAACAATCAGACGTCCCTGTCGACCCTGCCAGGTTTCCAAAACGAATTCAGTTTGGCTGATGGCTCCGTCACGGTAGGCTTCGGACCATCCATCGTCCTCCACTAGAACGCCGGCAGCGCCAGTCTCATTGGGGAAAACTAGGATCTCAACACGACCTGGGTTATTCTGGGAGCTGCTCTCGGAACCAACGGGAATGATTGCACCCCCTCGAGCTAAGACCGGAGTTCGAAGTAGACCATCTTGGACAGCCGGACGCAAAACCGTCTGATTTCCGTGAGCACTAACCAGTTCTCCGCTCTCGAGATCGTACCAACGTCCTTCAGGGAGATGCACCTCAACTTCGGTCTGCTCCGGCTCTAGTACCAGGCGAGCAAACAAGTCCGTGCCAATCCATTTGTGCGTTCCAGAGAGGTCGAGAACGTCTCGTCCTTGTTGATACAGAACAGGCGGGGCCACAAACGCCTGCCCAGTCGTGAAACTCCGATGAGCCATGCTGTAGAGATAAGGAATCAAGCGGTAGCGCTGCTTGAGATTGGCCAAGTTTGAAGCCCGATCACCCACCCGATCCGGAGCGGTCTCGTACGACCGGCTCAAATTCATAGTATGAGGCCTAAGAGGCAGATCGGTTAGGCAGGCGGCGGCAAACCATCGAGTGTACAACTCGTCGAAGCCGCCTGGAGCTTCCTTGAAAGCGTTCCGGTGAAAACCGCCGACATCAGAACCGAAGTAGTCCACGCCCGACATGGCCAGAT
>JBJHCR010000410.1:0-5383 GCA_050486105.1 Vulcanimicrobiota bacterium | reverse complement strand
CCCAGGTTCAGAGCCGACCTTTGTCTTTTGCCGACCTGGTGGAGCAATTGGTCACCGAAGCCCTAGTTGGCAAGCCCTACGACGAGGTCAAAGAGAGGATGAAAGTGGAGGCCCAGCGGGAGTTCGCCGCCGAGCAATTGGCCCAAGACCCCCTGATCCGCCAAGTCCAAGACGTTGCTCGAAAACTCGGCCTGGTCAAGAATCACGCTGAGGATCATGCCGAGAACCGAGATGCTTGCGGCTGTTCGGGTTGTGAGTCCGCAAAAAGTTCCCACACGGGACCAAGGGACCAGCAGCTGAACCCCAAGGGAGGTCTATTGGAATGGGCTTTGGGTGGTCCCATCGCGAATCCAGGCCCGGTCAGCCCCGTAGAATCGGTCGACACGGTTGAACACTATGGTCCCGCCCCACGCCTATCACCCCAAACCTTGTCCCTCGCGGGACCAATCGACTCTCAAAACGCAACCCTGTCCCCGCTGGGACCAACCACCCCCAACGATTTCGGCATTGGTTACGCACTCCTCAGTCACTCTATAGCCAAACTCCGCTTCAACCCCAAGAGTCGCTTTCCGACCGAGGCTCAGCGCAATGCCGTGTTGAGACGGGATCGCTACTGCTGCCAGACGCCCGGCTGCCATCACCGGGCCTACTTGGAGTTGCATCACATCCGCTGGTACAGCCACGGCGGAGAGACCTTGCCCCATAACTTGATCACCCTCTGCTCGAGTTATGTGACCCCTCGGTCCACGAAGGACAGCTCAAAACCGGTGGCAACTTCAAGGATGGCCTAGTATTCACCGACGCCGAAGGCCTATGCCTGGATCGCCTCCACAAATTCGCCCGAGCCGAATGGCTCGATTGGTGGATAGCCAGCTGGCGAGGAGAAGAATGGGAGAGCTATTCCAGCAAGGTGGCTTGATCACCACCAACGCTTTCCAAAGACTCGCTGGCCATCTTCCAAGACCGACGCCAGAGAAACTTCCGCTTTGTATCCACCTCTATCGCACGTCTCGGAGGCAGACGTTGTCGTCGTAGATCGAGGATTGGCGAGCTATCAACTTTTGCATGAGGGTAAGCAGCGAGGGATTCATCTGGTCATGCGGATAAACTCAGGCTACAAACCCACCGATGACCGAGTCTATTCGAGGAAGTTTTCAGGGTCTCGATAAGCGCTGACTATCCGAATGATTTGCAACGGCCGCGACTCAGGATTGTAGACGCTGAGCCACGAGTAGAACGGAAAGAAGAAGGCTTCTTCATCCGTAAGGTCAGGTCTCGCTCTCCCCATCTGCGGAAAATCGACCAGAATCAGGAACTTCTCGTTGAGTTCCCTCAGAATTCTCCGGGCAACTCTCTTGCCGTTTTCGATGACTACTTTATCTCTGCGTGCTAAAAGGTCTTCTTGGGCCAACTCCGTGAGCTTAAATTGACTCATCAACCGGAAGCTTAGTCTTCCAACCCGTCCAAAGCAGAGTCAAGAGCCTCTTGACCGTCGATCAGCCGACCAGCTCGAGCCTGAATCATGCCTTCGGTGACCTTACGCCTCACTTCGGCCCGCCATTCTGTGTCCTCCTGAAGAAGACGTAGTCCTTCTCGAACAACTTCCGAGTCTGATAGATAGCGGCCATCTGCCACCTGGCTTTTGACGAATTCCAATTGCTGAGGCGTCAGTCGAGCGTTCATGCAATCATTCTAGCCTCTGTGTCCCTTTGTGTCTAACCGTGAAGGTGAGGTCGTCGTCCCTAAGGCGGTTGACGACCTCCAGGGTTACTATTTGCGTACCCTTTCTTGGGGAAAGCAGAGGTACGCCGTTTCGCATCTCCGTGGACTTGCTGGTTCGCCAAAGTGAACGCCTGGCTGAATCCGAGATCACTTTTCCAATGGAAACTCGTTGCATTGCAGCCAACTCCCTTGCGGTCTCCAGCACGTCTTCATCAATATCAAGCGTCGTTCTCACCCCATCAGAGTAGCGCATCAAGCATCAATCATCAACGCTCTATCGGATAGCGCACACTTCAAGTCTGCTTCTGTAGCCCGGTTCAAGTGTGCTCCAATCCAACGCCCCAATTATCCCTGCAGGTCGAGTCGAGCCATTCGACTTGCTCAAGTCCCAAAAGATGGCTATCATGACCAAGATGACCAAACGTAAAGTCTTGACGGCTGCCCAGGCGAAAACCAATCTTTCCTCCTCTTTGCGAGAGGTCGAGGGCGGAGGAGTGGTGGTCATCACTCGCTACGGTGTGCCGGTGGCAGCACTTGTGAACGTGCAGGATTTGGAAGAGTTGGAGAGGCTCAGAGCGAGGACTAGGGTCAAAGGACTAGCGGGTCTGGCTGGAAAGTGGAGCGATGGAAACGAATTGGTAGAACAACTCGACCAAATACAGCACGACGCCAGCCGCGAGTTTCCTGGATTCGATTGAGCTATCTCTTCGACACCAACGCCATCTCCGAGCCTCTGCGCCGGAAACCCAGTCCAGACTATCTGGCCTGGTTAAAGAGAATCGAGCCGGAACGGCAGTATACCAGCATTCTTGTGGTTGCGGAACTCCTTGCGGGAGCTTACGGGTCGCCAGCCCCCGAAAAATGGCTTTCACGTCTCGAGAATGATGTGTTGCCAATGGTCACAGTCCTCGATTTCAACTACGGTTGCGCCAACGCATACGGCAAGCTGCGAGCCCATCTTCGCTCCATCGGGAAGCCGATCGGTGACGTCGACACCCAACTTGCAGCGACCGCCCTCTATTTCGGTCTCACAATGGTCACCGCCAACGGCAAGCATTTTAAGGACTGTCCCGACTTGAAGTTGCATGTCTTCAAGCCTGGTCAGGCGTGACAGGTTCCAGGCTTGGGAGAGCAACAATTCCTCGTCCTCGAGGTACGGGGTCTGACACGAGAGAAACTTCCGCTCGGTATCCACTTATATCGCATGGCTTGGTCCACGAAAGAAGGTTGTTGATCAGAGGGAGCCAAATATCCCAGCAGACGTCCCTACATTAAAACCCTCACCACCCGGAGATACACATTGGGGGAGGTGGAAATGCCCTCCTTGAACCACTTCTCCCGGGCCTTGACCCGTCTTTCGACTTCGCTTTTCTCTCGTTCCAGACGGCGTCGCTGGTCGGCTCGGAGGGAGCTGCCGTCGCTGAGGCCCGCGAATTGCGCCTGCTTTTTCTTGATCCAAGCCTGCACTCGGCGCTCTTCGGGCTTGAGCTTTTTCAAGAGTTCTTGGTCGCTTCGCAGTCGCTCGGCTTCCACGTAGGTCCTGGCCAGGGAGATGACCCGCGGGAGGTCGTCACTGAGCGCTTGGGCGTCGAAGTCTTCGCCGGGATTCATCAGGCCGGGAAGCAGGAGGCGATGAAGCTCTTCCGTCTCCACGATGGCCTGGCCCTGAACCCCGAACCAACGGTTCAGCACCGGTTGGCTGCGGAGGTTGGAGACCACTCCTTGAAACATGCATAAGGGGGTCTCCAGCCCCTTCATTCGAATCACCGGGGCTTCGTGCCGCTGAAGATGGGCCAGCACTTTGTCATTGAGCCACTCGGCCAAAGGATGCTGATTCCAGAACAACTCCCACTCCGGCCAGCCCTCTTCGTCTTGGCGAGAGTCCACCAGGCATTTTTGGATGAAGTTGCGATCGGTACTCAGCTTCAGTTCGGCTGTCTGCCGCCGCAACTCGATGGGAAGATACTGATAGCGGATCAGCAGATCGTCGGGGGGCTCCAGAGTGAATCCCTGGAGGTGCTCGTGCCACTCCACTCCCTCGAGGTCTAATTCCTCGAAGGCCTCCCGGGCATAGGCCAAGTAGTCGGCAAAGAGGGACACCGCCTCGGTGGTCTCCACGTGCTCTTCTTCTACGGCCTCGTCCTCCAAGAACTGAGCGAAGAAATCGAAGTCCTCATCCGATTCGTCGGGAAGCACCGCCTCGGGGTTTTCTTTGTCTTGAATGGCTTTGGCGATGCGCGCTCTTCTTCCAACTCCGCCTGGTGGAGATCCATCAGCCAGGCCAAGTCCTCCAAATTTTTGTGGACGTTGTCTTCTTTTTCCACCAGCCGATCCAGGGTCCTCAAGTCTCCCCTATGGCATCAGCTGTGGCGAGGTCGAAGAATTCGTTTTCCGTGGCCGCACTCTTCACTGTGTAGAGGTAACTCTCAACTTTTTCTCTGAGAACCGTCTTTGAGGCAGGGGTTAAGTTGAGTTAGCCCTGATAAGCTTCGCGGGTCTCCGGGGGAAGTCGGGGTGGAAGGTCTTGCATAGAGACTGTTAAATATTCAACGACTTACCATTGTGGGCCCGGGTATAGCTTAGAATTTGGGGGGCAGCAAGCTTGGCCCAAGCCTCAGTGGAGAGGTAACCCGCTGAGCCTCCGGGGCCAGCTTCGGGACCGAAGCAGCTGGCCAGCATGTCGGTGGCGATCACCCCGGGGTTGAGGGCCACCACTGAGAGCGGTTCTGGGAGCTCGCAACTGAAGGCTTTGACCAGACCTTCCACCGCCCATTTGCTGGCGCAGTAGGGGGCGACTTCCGGGGAAACGCTGCGGCCCCAGGTGGAAGATAATGCCACCAGAACCCGGGGAGTGTCCTTTCGGGCGAGTTCTGAGGCGAAGTAAGCCTCGAGATAGGTTTTAAAAGTCAGATAGACCCCGGTGACGTTGGTCTCGAGTACCGCGCGAAACTCCTCCTCTGGAACCTGCCAAAGGGGTGCGTTGGTGTTGATCTGGCCGGCGTTGGCCACCACGAATTGGGGAAGATCGCCTTCGCGCTCGAGGATGGTGACCCACCAATTTTTCAGGGCCGAGGAATCGGTGGTGTTCACCTTTTGGTAAGGGTAGGCTGGAGTATGGGCCAAGTCTTCAGCAGAGGTGCGAGCCCCGCCGTACACCCGGTGCCCTTGGGCGGCCAGGTGATCGCTGAGGGCTCGACCCAATCCCCGGGAAGCTCCGGTGATGGCGACTAGAGATCTCATGGACCAGCTTTGAAGTCCAGGCGAGAGCCGCTCTCACCTTCAGCTCTGGCTTGAATTTGTAAGAGGCGAGCCGAGTGATTAATGAGCTCTCCGCCAAAATCCCGAAGCTGATCGCGATCTTCGAGGTCGGGTAGTTTTTGCAGACCTTCCAGAAGGAGGTTCAAGGATTCCTGATAGGCCGAGCGGTCGACCTCGGAAAGGTTGGGTTGCTCAAAGAAGAAGGCTGAGGCCGACTCTAAGGTTTCGCACGCTTGCTCGATGAAGTGATCCACCATGTCTTCGACGATCAGGCCATCAACCAAGAGTAGTTGACTGTTCAAGACCAGATTGACCGCAGGAATTGGGGTAGGGGCCCGGGAGTAGCATTTCGAGACAAAATCCAGATCGAAAGCCGAGTACTGAATTCCCCAGTCTTCCAGGC
>JBJHCR010000409.1:0-5406 GCA_050486105.1 Vulcanimicrobiota bacterium | reverse complement strand
TTTTGAGTAATATACGGAAATATTTCCAACATGGCCCTACGGGAACGCCTTCGGCTTTCAAACGATTTTGCATGGACAATAATGGACGAGTCTCGCGACGCGGAGATTAATTCAGCAGCCTCCTAGGGAAATCGCCTTTCGTCCCATTCCCGGGCACTCGAGATTAGACCACGAAGTGAATTGTATCTAGGGAAATCGGGATCCACGTTGGCTCTTCGGTGTCCGTCTCCTTGACACACCAGGAGATAGTAATCCTGATAACCTTGTTCGTTGCCGGGCAGGTCCATACCAGCCTGCAAGGTATAATCTCCCTCACCCGCAGGACAACTGGGAAGCGTCTTGAGATATTTTGGGGTAAGTTGCTCAAAACTTGAGGCGTACTTTCCACCCCAATCGGCGGAGTACAACTCCATGGCGGTGCCGATATTCTTCAAATTAGAGTTGCAGTGGGTCACATGGGAACCAGCCTGGGTTAGTCTGTATCCGCCTAGCAAAAGCCAGCCCAGGAAGGTTGCTGAGAGAATGCTGACCACCCCAAGAAGCCATTTCTTCTTCTTGAACGAGTTTATCGCTTGAATCAAGAGAGCGAGGCAGATTATCGGTGGCCCGACAAAAATCAAAACTTCAATGAGCACGAGCATCGTGAGACCATTTTCGGCGAGAGTTGAGGGTTTTCCCCTAGGGCCCACGGAGCCGACAAATGGAGTCCTGGTCCTTTCATCCCTTGAATTCTAGGGGTGAGATTTTTTATACTGGAGTTACAACAAAAACCCCTGAGACGAGAAATCACTGGATTGGGAGAGAAGTATGCGCATCTTGACCTTAGTTTTATTCTTCGTGGCTCTGATTTTGTTGGCTCCGGCCAGCGCCGACGGCTCGATCGACGCCGTCATGAAGCAACTGAAAGCGAATGAAAGCTACAGTTTCAAGCTTCAAGGCCACGACGACAACGGCAAGTACTCCGCCATTTATCTGTACTCGCCGGACCTGCAGATCTGGCAACGCCAAGACCAAAACGGCACCTCCACCTACCTCTACGATAAACTCAAGAGACCCGATAAGGTGATGGTCACTCGAAATGGAGTGGCCTATATGTACAGCCTGGATAATCCCTTGCTGCCTGACCACTTCCCGGGCTCCTTACTGGAATCGTACCTCCAAGATCGCAGCAGAGTATCGGCGACCACCGCAGCCGAGGGAGCGTTTCCCACTCTGGTCATCAGCCCTAAAACTGGAGCCTCGGTGACCATCAGCGAACTGGTTTTTAGCCCCGATCTCGACGACCCCACTTTCTCAAGGATGGCTCGTTTTTTGCGGGGGCGGTAGAGGCGTTATCCCTTGCGAGTGACTCTATTCCAAGACGATTTTTCCTACCCTCGAAACCAGGTCAAAATGGGCATCGAAGGTGAGAATGGTTGAGCTTGTGCGGAAAGCGCAGGCAGCGATCCACAAATCGTTGGTAGGGATCGGAGTTCCCCTCTGACGCAACTCGGTGGCGATTTCGCCATACAACCTTGGCACCTCACCACCGACGGTGATTTCTTCGACCAAGGGATTGGCCAAAAACTTTGTCAGGAGCTGCTGATTCTTAACCAGAGTTTTCCCCCCATGGAAGCCCATCCAAAGTTCTCCAAGGACTATGGATGGGACTCCGATCCATTCGGCCTGATCGATGAGTTCTACAACCCTAGTGTGCCCCCGCTGAAAATTGCTGTAGCCCGAAGTGTCCAAGCAGTAGCGGCTCATCTCCAAATCTCTTCATCGATCTCTTCGGTCGAGGACACCGCTTCTGTGAACTCTTGAAACTCTTCCTCGCTCCAGTTGCCGGCAAGCTTCCTGAGCCCGTTGCTGCGAGGTGTTTCGGCAAGGCCAAGGCTCTGACGCAGCAAATCGATCACTGTTTGGTTCAGTGATTCTCTTCGACGATGCTTTTCTTGCTGCAAAGCCTCGTGGAGATCAGGCGGAACATTTCGGACACTCAGGTGCTTCATGCTCACATTATATCCGGATAGCAGAAGTGCAGTCAATCGCTGCACTCTCTGCACTCACTGGATTGGAATTGCCCTCGGTTGACCAAGGGTTTGCTCGCTTTCCAGGTTTGCGTTGGCGAAACCCTCTTGACCGTCCCTTCACCTAAGATGCTGGCCGGAGAGAGACTCTCGGGAGCCTCGGTTGCTCGGGCCACCAGGGTTGGGACGGTGCCGGAACTTAGCGTTCACCCCCAGCCTAGAAGACCCCCACCTGTCACGGATGGCGAGGTTTCTGTGGGAACGCTAAGGCGGGTTTTTCTTGGTGATCGAGAAACGCTGGGGATGAGAAACTGGATAGTCATCACCGCCTTATTACTATTCTTGGTCACCCCCTGCTGGAGCCAGCCTGTAACCTGGGCCCTGGCCATCCACGGTGGGGCCGGAGCTTCTCCAGACAAAATGACTGCCGAAGAGGTGGCCTCCGCAGAATCGGCTTTGGAAAAGGCTCTTCAAGCCGGGGCCGACCACCTGGCAGCGGGGGGGGTCGGCCCTCGACTGTGTGGAGTTGGTGGTGCGATTGCTGGAAGATGCACCGGAGTTCAATGCCGGGAGAGGAGCGGTCTTCAACAGTCAACGAGAGCATGAACTCGACGCCTCGATCATGGACGGCCGAACCCGTGCCTGTGGCGCCGTCGGGGCGGTGCGCACGGTGAAGAACCCCATCGGGCTGGCCCGCAAGGTTATGAGCGAAACTCGGCACGTGTTCTTGATCGCTGATGGGGCGGAGCAATTTGCTACCGAGCAAGGCGTAGAGCGAGTGGAGAACTCCTACTTCTCCACCGAATCCCGGCTCCGGGACCTCAAGAATCTTGAAAGCCAGGGAACCGTCGGCTGTGTAGCTCTAGACCAAAGGGGAAATCTGGCGGCAGCCACCTCCACCGGGGGTCTCACCGGCAAAAAGTGGGGCCGCCTGGGAGACTCTCCGGTGATCGGGGCCGGCACCTATGCTGACAACCGCAGCTGCGCGATCTCGGGCACCGGAGTGGGCGAAGAGTTCATCCGTCGCAGCCTGGCCTTCGATGTCAGCGCCCGTATGCTCTACGGCAATCAAACCCTAGAAGAAGCCGCCCAAGACGCCCTGGACAGCCTACCTCAGGGCACTGGCGGCTTGATCGCCGTGGGGGCTGACGGAACTGTGATCACGATTTTTAACACTCCAGGTATGGCCCGGGGCTCAGCCGACTCTTCTGGTCGTTTTCAGATCGGTATCGGCAAAAACTCGAACTCGAAAGCCTCCCCGTGAGCTTCGAGCAACCGCTGACCTAGCAAGAAGAATCGCTCCTGCAAGGCCCGATCTCCAACGATGCCGATGCACCCCAGGGTTCCGGGTTCTCCTCCGTCAGGATGGATCCTGAGTTCATCTCGCTCGGTTTGATAGCGAGGATCGAGGGCCGTGCCCAGAGGTCGTCCCATCTGAGTTAGGTGGAAAGAGTAGCCGAAGCCGTCTACCATCATGCGGGGGTTGTCGTTGCGCAGAACGCCGTGAGACACCACATAGCGGGCAAAGGGAATATGACCTCGGCCGAATCCTCCGTTATGAAAAGGAAAGTTGACCACCTTGGCGGAGTCCGGGTCCCGCAAAGCCAGCCACCCGACCTTCATACCGGCCCTGGCCGGATGCACCACCCCCCAGGCCCGGGCATAGGTGTCCGGGGAAAGTCCATAGGCCTCTCCGGAGAGCACGCTGAGATCGAAAAGCCCCATAGGCCTCTTTTCGCCGGACCTGCTCTTCAGCCTGGTACAAACTGGACATACTTAAGGTCAGCAATTCACGTTCGATTTCGCTCTTGAGGTTATTCTGATGAAGTCGCCCCAACGAACCATTCTCTGGAGGAATTCATGTCTGCCCCAATGTCCGCTCTAAGCTTTCGCCCGTTCAAACCTCTCGAGAGTCTGCAAAAATTCCAAGAGGCGTCCAACACCGCACCTCCGAGCGGCCAATCAGGTTCCGAGGGCGGATTTCCGGCCGACCCCATCGACCAAGTGAGTTTTTCATCGGAGGCTCAGAATGCCACCTCCTACTCTGGCGGCACCATCTACACTTTTAAGAAGGGGGCCGGCTAGCATAGGGCTTATCAGGCCAGGAAAACCCTTCGCCCGGACGAAATCTCTTGGCATGAAATCTTTCCTGATGGCCCTGAGTTTCTTGACCCTTCTGAGCGGTCCGGTGGTCTCCGAAGTGCAGGTACAACGCATCGGGCCCGCGATTATGAGTGAGTTGGGCACCATCTCTTGTTGGTTGGTGCAGGGAGAACCTGTGGGCCGGGGAGTGGCAGTGAAAATCCAGGGCGTGAAGCAGCCTGGGGAAGCCAACATCCTCTTGGATCGCAATCAGCTCAAAGAGCTTAAAGCTCTGTGCAAGAAAGCTTTGAATTACCGAGAAAAGTTGCAAGACGGAGAGATCGTTGTGCTGGGGAGCCTGACCTCTTTCGAGAGCACCTTAGAAGCTGCAGTGATCCGCGCTGGGGGGATGACCGCGCGCTGCCTCATCGTCAAGGAAAAGGATCAAGAGCACACCTTCGTCTTGGAAAACTTCCAGCAAACCAGCCTCAACCGCTTGCTGGATCAATCCATGGCCGTCCTAAGGTGACCCCCACCCTGAGGACCTAAATCCACCGCCTTCCACCCGACTTACACTCACAGCGTAGACACCGGGTACCCGGCTCCGGGCGAACGTTTTAACAACTCGGCAACATCTCGCCTATCTCAGGTAAGTCTAAGGATACTGCTCCGAAGTAGTCTGAATTCAGACAAGGCCCGCTGGCCTACGCCAGGTGCCAACAAGACCTTCAAGGAGCCCCTTAGTGAATATCGCCCTCAACACCAGAAACTCGTTCCCCAACAGAAACCCTCGCTCGACTGGAACAGCTTCAACCAATATGGGGGAAAGCTCTCAGGCCTTAACCGCGAATCGTTACAAAGAGATGGTTGCTCGCCACAACGCCATGAAAGAGATGCAAGAGTCCATGCTGGAAGTGCTCCTAGCCTCCAACAAAATCCGCAGCGGATTCGCCGATTATCTTCTCGGAGGCCGCTCTTCTTCCGAGGGAGAACATCGCTCTTTGTTCTATTGAGAAGTTCGGTCGCTGCCTCGGATGTCGGTGCAGAAAGGTTTGGTGGCGACACGACCCTCACACCATGATGTTGAGTCCTCCACCTGGTTCTTGAATTGGTACCGCCGAGGGCTCTTGGCGAAAGAGACTGCCGGAGTCGATCAAGGTGTAGGAGAAGTGCTCGTTCATGGCCCCCTGCGTATTCCAGCCGATTCCGATCAAGGTTTCCAGAACAAATCGATCACGGATTCCAGACGATTGCGATCAGGAATTCCAGAGCAAATCGATCAGGGTTTCCAGACGATTGCGATCAAGGTTTCCAG
>JBJHCR010000408.1:0-5421 GCA_050486105.1 Vulcanimicrobiota bacterium | reverse complement strand
ACTTTCGACATCAAAGTCCACCGAGAGGCCGGCAAGCCACCGAATCAGAACGATTCCTATGCGCCCTACGTGAAAGACTGGACCGTCCAAGGCATGCTCGACCTCTACAATGCTCTTTCGAGCATGACCAAGGATGGTGAGCTGCCTCCAGGCTTGTCAGGAACCACCACCTTGAGTTTCATGGAGGGAGCTCCCTCTGGGCCAAGCATGACACCCATTGACCTTCCCGCACCTGGCTTCAACCAAGCTCCTTTGGCCAGACCTGGTGAATCGGCTTTTCCCAGTGGCATGAGTGGTTTCTTTGGAGAATGCACTCAGGACGAAGACGGACACGATCAGGTGGTCATCTATGATGACGCCCTCTTAGGCAGCAACGGAGACAGTCCCGAGGGGGTCACTATGGGGGAATCGACCATCATACACGAGCTTGGACATGCCATTCAGCTGGGAGGAACCCTAGGAGCCCCGGCAGAGGAGCGGTCCAGAGAAGATCAACTCAGGATGGCCGAATGGTCGAGTCTCTCGCGATGGACCGAACCGGACAACCTCCTAGCCGATGGTCGAATCGGTGACTACTTCTACTACTACGATCCCGGAGTGCAAGTGGAAAATCGCCATGAGGTCGCCACCACCTACGGGGCTTCGGATCCCTGTGAAGATTTTGCCGAATACACTCCGTTCTTCTTTAAGGACCCAGAAACGGCGATGAACCTGTCCCTAGAAAAGTTTCACTACTTCAATCAACTCGTAGGACAGTACTACGACCCCGAGCAAGTTCTCGAGATCGGAACGAATTTGGGTTTGGACGAACTGGCCCTTAGACGGGCAGAACTCAGCATGCAGAGAAAGATTGCCCAGGCACCGGTCGAAGCCGGACTCAGTAAGGCCAGCTAAATTCGGGTTTTCATCCTGGGCCAAGCAGGTCCATTCTCCCGGAAAGGGGCTTCTTCAACCTCTAAGGCCTGCTCTGTTCAACCACCGCTGGAAGTTCTGTGGTGGGCATCTCTGCCGCATGGTCGACATCAGTAACGGCTGCTTTGCCAGGACAGGCCCAATTGCGGAACACGTGCAACCCAAAGCGCGAAGATAACTCTTCACAGACCTTGATGGCCCGAATGCTGTTTCCTCGAGAATCCAGTAGGGGCGAAAAGATCCCGATTCCCATGCGCTGGGGAACCACGGCGATCAGGCCGCCGCCCACCCCGCTCTTGGCCGGAAGGCCCACCCGATAGACCCATTCTCCGGTGTAGTCGTATAAACCACAGGTGAACATCACCGACAGGACATCTCTGATGTACTCATCCGAGATGGCTCGCTCCGAGGTCAAGGGATTGAGGCCATCGTTGGCCAGGGTGGCGGCCATCACCGCCAAATCCTGAGCGGTGACCATGAGCGAGCACTGTTGAAAGTACAGGTCCAAGATCTCTTCCACGCAGGGCTCGATCATGTCGAAATTCAGCATAAGATGAGCGATGGCTCGATTTCGGTGGCCGGTGACGCGCTCGGACATAAACACCGACATATCGGCAACAACCGGGTGCCCCACATAGCGACCAAAGCGTTCCAACATCAGATTGAATTTGCCGGTGGGACCAGAACCCGCCAGCAAAGAGGTGGTGGCGATGGCCCCAGCGTTGACCATGGGATTGTAGGGACGTTTCGAAGCCTCGTCGAGCTTGATGATGGAGTTGAAGGCATCCCCGGTGGGCTCCACTCCCACCTTCTGCAGCACCGCCTCGCGACCCTGATCCTCGAGAGCCATCCCATGGACGAACGGCTTGGAGACACTCTGAAGGGTGAACTTGCGCTGGGTGTCGCCGACTTCATAGACCGCCCCTTCTGCGGTGACCACGCAGACCCCGAACCAAGACGGATCGGCCTTGGCCAGTTCAGGAATATAGTCGGCCACTCTGCCGTCGTTGAGCCCCTTATACTTGAGATACAGCTCTTCGAGAACAGCCGGAAGGTCAGCCTCGGAAGCCGAACTCGAGGTTTTGGAGCCGCCGGTCAAAGCTGCTCCAGGGCCTCGGAAAAACTGCTGTACAGTTTGGCCCTGGCGAGCTGAAAATTGTGACCAGAGTGGCGACGAAAGAAGGCATCGGTGGAGTAGCGCACACTGGAGATGAAGTATCGCGAACTGTTGCGAGCTACCATGGCAAAGAACTCCTTCTCAGCCGCCGGGGCAACGGTGAAATTGTTGTAGTTCACCACCACCTTGAATTTGCGTTCCAAGGTCGAGAAACGCTCATCTAGGTCTTTCGCCAGTTTCGCAACATCTTCGGCCCTGTGCAGACTCAAGCCCTCGAAGTTGACGAACATGGTGTTCTGATCGGCGTCATAACTGAGACGATCCCCCACCAGGACTTCCCCGAGGTCTTTGAGACCCAAGGGTTTGGAAGCGAAGATTCTGGGGTCCATGATGGCGATCTTTTGGGCCATTCTGGGCTGAAAGTCCATCACCTCAAGCACATCTTTCCGAAGGTCCACCCCAGGGGCGATCTCCACCAAGGTCAAACCCTCTGGTTCCAATCTAAAAACTGCTCGCTCGGTGACGTACACCACTTGCTGTCGACGCTGGTTGGCATAGCTTCCACTGAAGGTGATTTGGCTGACTTCGGGGACAAATTTGCGAAAGCGGCCTTCTTCCAGGATTTTCAGACCATGCTCGGTTACTGCAATCTTTCCACCCGAAGTGAAGGTTCCCATAAAGCACACGAAGTCGGTGTTCTGACTGATGTTGATGAATCCCCCGGCCCCAGCCAGACGGCCGGCAAAACGACTGACATTGACATTTCCCTGGCCATCCACTTCGGCCATGCCCAGGAAAGCTTGGTCGAGACCACCTCCGTCATAGAAATCAAACTGAGAGGGCTGAGGAATAATGGCTGCTGGATTGGCCACCGCTCCAAAAGACAAACCACCGGCTGGGATGCCCCCGAACCCTCCGGGCTCCACGGTCAAGGTGATCAGATCCAACACTTCTTCTTCTTGGGCCACCGAAGCCACCCCCTCGGGCATGCCGATCCCTAAATTGACCACCGAGCCCATGCGCAAATACATGGCCGCCCGACGGGCGATCACCTTGCGCACCCCGGGTTCGATGGGTGGTACGGCCGATGCAGGCACCCGAATTTCTCCAGTGTAAGCGGGATTGTAAACTTCGCTGAAGGTCTGACTGTGGTAGGCAGGTTCAGCCAAGACCACGCAATCCACTAGGGCCCCGGGAATCTCCACCATCTGGGGGTGCACTCGATGTTGGGTGGTCACCCGCTCTACCTGCACGATGACCACGCCGCCAGAGTTTTTCACCGCCTGAGCGATAGACAGAGCCTCGAGGGTGAGAGCTTCTCGCTCCATAGAGATATTGCCCTGAGCATCAGCGGTGGTGCCCCGCAAGAGGGCCACGGTCAGCGGGAAAGCCTTATAGAAAAGATACTCTTGACCGCGTACCTCCAGCAACTCCACCAGATCCTCAGGGGTGTTGTCGTTCACTTTGCCGCCCTGGAGGCGGGGATCCACGAAAGTGTTGAGACCCACCCTGGTCAGCACTCCAGGCTTACCCGCAGCCACGTCTCGGAACATATGGGAGATCACCCCCTGGGGCAGGTTGTAGGCCTCGATCAGACCCTCTACAGCCAGTTTGCCAAGACCCGGGACCAAGCCCCAGTGACCACCGACCACCCGGCGCACCAAGCCTTGGTGAGCGAAGTGGTTCAAGCCTTTGCTTTTTCCGTCTCCCTGTCCTGCGGCATAAACCAGAGTTAGGTTGCGGGGGGAACCCTCAGTCAAAAAGCGCTCTTCCAGGGCCACCGCCAGGGCCTCAGGAAAGCCGCTTCCCACAAACCCCCCGGTGACCACTGCGTCACCGTCCACGATGAGATCTACGGCCTCAGCTGCACTAACCAGTTTGGTTTGTCTCAAGCGAAGTACTCCTTACTCGCGAACTTCGTCAACACCACCGAAGTCGCGTTCTTGTTCGAGAGCCTGCAGCGCGTGAGCCGGAGCACCTTTAGACAAGTAGGCGCGGACCAAGGCTCGATAGATCATCGGATTCTGAGGGTCCTTATCACGCATCTTCTGCAGTTGGTGGAGATATTTATCGATCATTTTGCGCTGCACGTAGAGCAAGAAAAGATCGGTGTCATCGGCCTGGGTCACCTTCCCGGTTCGTTCGAGCTCGGCATATCGTTTCTCTGCCCGCTCCACCTCTCGAGCGTGAAGCGTGGTGAGCAGAACGAAAGGGTACTTCCGCACCACAATGTTGTTCTGGTCGTCGGTGACTTGCCATTTATAGAGACTGTTTTTGGCCAGATTGAAATCTGGCTGATAGGGATATTTATAGCGATTCTCGGTCACGCTCTTCTCGAAAATGAACTCGTCCCATTCGTTGAAGAGCTGAAGTTGGTAGGAAGCAGCTCCGGTATCTCTCCAATGAAAAACCGGGGGAAAGGCTTCCGACTTCACGTGGCTTGAGAGAAAGGTCTCTTCTCGCTCTAGGGCATTCTCTTGGTTGGCCTGCTCGAACTCCCGCTTGTCCAGTTTACGCAGCAACAGATAGGGAATCGGGATCTCCGAAACACTCCTGTCTTTGGGTCGCTGTACTTCCACCGCCCCATCATCGGAAAGCTTGGCCAAGGTCCGAAAACCGACCCGAGCCTCGGTGCCGGCCTGCACCACTTCCCGATGCTGGTCGTGGAAGTAGCCAACCACGAGTTTCCCGTTGTCGTGAGTTTGAAGTTCATCCTCGGGAAATAGGGGGGTCAACCAGAACGCGGGCCGCCAGTCGCCTCCGGTGCTCCGGACCTCGCAGTGCCCTTGAGACAAGGCCACGATGGCTACTGGTGGGTTTTGAGAGAGTTCCTGGCTGTCTTGGGCCCGGGCTGAGGTCGAAAGGAAAAGCAACAGGAACAGCATCACTAGGCAATGAGAGATAAGACGAGATTTCATAGCCCAGAGAGTTCTGAACACTACCTAGAAAACCTGTTGTCCATAGGAGTCTCCCAACCCAGGACACACCTGCTGCCCAGCGCTAGTCACAGCGGCAGAACTCAGCAACACGAATTGAGCAGCCTATGACCGTCAGATTAAGAGGCTGTAGAATTCACCTGAAAGAGGATTCAACTGTTAATCTAAGGCTTCCAAGCCACCTTGTTCCCCGGTGCCAGTTCATCGAAGTTTGCCAGCCAGGTCACCCCGGGCAGTAAGGCGTAGCCCAATGAACCCATCAGAGTGGGTTGACCCAAATAGGCCAGGGTTTGGGTTCCGAGCTTGAGCCACGACTGCTTGCCTTGCTGCCGGTTGACCTGCACTGGCACGCTCTGGCTGACACCCCCGGCGGCCACCACCAATTCGTAATTGCCGTTGTGGGCCGGCTCTCCGGTGGTGGTTTGGCCCTCCCAGGTGAACGTGAAACTCGAACTC
>JBJHCR010000407.1:0-5426 GCA_050486105.1 Vulcanimicrobiota bacterium | reverse complement strand
CGTGGCCGCGAAAGCCGCGCCTGTCGATATAGTTTGTCAGCGCCGGCGAGATGCCGTCCGGCGGATCCCAGCGCGGCACCATGACGCCGGCCGGCGGGTCGCGGCCGACCCGGCTCCAGGCCCAGCCATAATAGGCGAGCACCAGCAGAAGCCCCCCGATCCCCGCCAGCATGCCCTGAATCACCGCTGGAGTGACCGCTCGAAACCAGGGCCCGAAATTGAGAACTCCGATGAGGATCTGGAACACTCCAGCCATCAGAACAATAAAGCCCAGCATCCCCATGCCATGAAGGTCGGTGATCTGCCAAACCACGGCGATCAATCCGGTGGCTGGGGCGCTGACCATCAAGGGGGCCCCGGCCAACAAACTGACTACCAGAGCAGCCACCACCCCGGTGGTCAAACCCTGGGTGGCAGAGGCCCCACTGGCCAGAGCGATGCCGAGGTTGAGAGGCACCGCTATTAGGAACAGAACGAAAGAGGCGAAGAGATTTGGGATAAATTTTTGCATAGCAAAACCAGAAGAAACAGCAGATTCTCATGGCAAGAACCCCACTGAGTGTGGATGATTCTCTCAGGAGAATTAAGAAACCTTTATCTCCTTAATCGCTGCTTCATGCTTGCCGACCCAAAAAATCATACGCCTTTAATCACACCTTTAGTCTCGAGAGAAGTAAGGGTGAGGGTACTTCCTTGCGAAACGGGTATTCAGACGACGAGGGAGCTTCAGAATTGACTATTGGAAATCAACAAGATGGCCTTTTGTCCCCCGATCCGTGGACGACTCGCTCGGTCGACGCCTCGGTGACTCAACGACTTGACCTGTTGTCGGGACTCGGCTACTTCGGAGACCAGCATCCGAGTGTGATGGTCTATGACTTGGATCTGCTGTCTGCTCGCTTTAAAGATCTTCAGAGTTCCTTTCCCCCGACCACCCTGCACGCCGTTGCCGTGAAGGCCGCTCCCTTAATAGAACTCTTGCGCTACCTAGTGGAGTTGGGTTCGGGACTGGAAGTCGCCTCTTGGGGGGAGTGGGAGTTGGCCCGGGCAGCCGGCTGTCCTGAGGATCGGATCGTTTTTGACTCCCCAGCGAAGACTCCACGGGAACTGGCCTTGGCTATGCAGGCGGGAACAGTGATCAACGCCAACAGTGCTGCAGAACTGGGCCGCCTGGAGCAACTGGGCGCGGCGCGTCTGTCTTCTGAGTCTCGTTTTGGCCTGCGCTGTAATCCCCACTTGACCAGCCTCAATCAGGATGCCCCCACCATGGTGGCAACCCCGGGATCAAAGTTTGGAGTTCCCCTGGATGAGGCCGAAGAGTTGCTCCAACGCCATCCCTGGGTCAGCGGCCTCCATCTGCACGTAGGCTCCCAGGTTGCCACCCCCGAAGAACTCACCGAGGGTGTGCGTCGAGTCCTCGAGGTGGCCGATGGGCACGCCCAGATCACCTGGTTGGACATTGGGGGAGGTCTCCCCACTCGTTACCGGGCCGAAGACCGGGGACTTCCTCCTCCTGTCTATCTGCAGATCTTACAACAAGAACTGCCCACTCTCTCGAACTACTCCTTGATCACCGAGTTGGGGCGAGCGCTGTTGGCCAACTGCGCCATCGCAGTGAGTCGAGTGGAATACGCCGTGGCCGGGCGAGCCATCCTCCATTTGGGCGCCGATTTCGCCTTGCGAGAAATATATCGACCTCGAGATTGGTGGCACGAGATCACCGTTCATGAAGCTGATGGCAGCTTGAAGTCTGGACCGAATCACCCCGTGGACCTCTTCGGCCCCCTATGCTTCTCGGGCGACTGCTGGGCCAAAGGGCGTCTCTTGCCTGAAATCCAGGAGGGGGATCTGCTGGTGATTCACGACGTGGGAGCCTACACTTTGGGTATGTGGTCGCGGTTTTGCAGTCGAGAGATGCCTGAGATTGTGGGGTGGTCCAAGAGCGGGGATTTGAAAGTTCTCAAGCGCCGGGAAACCCCGGAAGATCTGGTTCGATTTTGGTCCGCCTGAGCCTCAAACCCCAAAAGGCTTTTGAGAAAACAAGAAGACTCCGAGGGGTACCAAGGACTAAGAAGTCGTACTTGAGGGGGTGAAGAGATGGCGATATCGACTCTTGCTCAGCTCATTGAGCATAAGCCTGGTCCTTTGCCTCGTGGTTGAGTCCTTACCCCTTCAGCGGCTGGAAGAGCCCTTTCGAGACTGGCACTTTCGAGCGCGAGCCGCTTGGCAGCCGGCAGTACCCCACCCTGAGATCATACTGGTGGCCACCGATGCTCAATCTCTAGAAGAGATCCAAGTTCCTCTATCCTTCTGGCCGGTGGTCTATGCCGAAGTCCTGGAGCGCCTGGTTCAAGCCGAAGCGAAAGTGATCGCCCCCGACTTGCTTTGGCAGTTGGACCCCGCCTCGGTGCGCGGTTTGGGGCCAGCCTCGGAGACCTTAGAGAAAAGCTTGCTCGAAGAAGAAGTCCGTACAGCCGTGTTAGTAGGGAACGCACCCATTGTTGTGGGGGCTCACCGGGACGGAGAGGTGGTCAATCTTCCCCGAGACTCTCTGCTGGCTATGGCCGGCGATAGGCTAGCCCTTCTCAATCTCAATGAAGACAAAGATGGAGTTGTCCGCCGCCAACACTTGGCGATCCCTACCGCCCTAGAGGGTGAAGTCTACGATTTTCCTTGCTTTGCCGCCAAGATCTCCGAACTGGCCGGGAAAGCCGATTTCAGCTCAGTGCCCTTAGACCGAGACCAAACTTTCTGGATCAACTTTCGAGGTCCACACGGAAGCTTCACCACGGTGAGCCTGGCTGAACTGCTGAAGACCGAAGATCTCAGCCCTTTTCGCCACAGGATTGTGATCCTGGGAAGCTACGACGCTCGCTTACACGATTTGCGGCGCTCCCCGTTCTCCCGCAGCGGTGCCCCAGACATGTTCGGGGTCGAGATCCACGCCAATTCCGTCGCAACTTTGCTCGATGGGAATTTTCTCCGGCAACCGCACCCAGCTACTGAAATCGCTGCCAGTCTGCTCTTGGCCGGACTGGTCGCGTTATTGTTCACTTTCCTCTCCCCTTTCTTAGCCTTCGTGGCTATCCTCATGCTACTCGGCCTGTGGTGGACGACCGCCTTATTGGCCTTCACCAAGCTGGGACTCTGGCTGAACATGTCCGGAAAAATGGTGCTGCTGGCCTTGGTGGCTTTGGGATGCTATACCCTACGCTTCCTGCAAGTGGAGCGGTCCAGGAAATTGGCCACCACTCTGTTCGGACGTTACGCACCGGTCCAGGTCGTGGACCAACTGCTGAATGAACCCAAGTTCGCCAAGCTCGGAGGCAGCAGTGCCGAGGTCACCCTACTCTTCTGCGACATCGACGGTTTCAGTACTGTCAGCGAAAATGTTCCGCCGGAAGAACTCATCGATCTGATCAACGTTTTTTTCACCGAAATGGCCCAGATTATCCACCAACACGGGGGAGTCATTCGACAGTTTGTGGGAGATGAGATCATGGTGATTTTCGGAGCTCCAACTCCCCAGCCGAACCACGCTGAAGCGGCGGTGAAGACGGCAGTGGCCGCAGGCAGAAGGCTGAGGACCCTCGAGAAAGAGAGCCACGGCAAGCTCGGCTTCTATCGCATGAAGACCGGCATCCACTCCGGACGGGTGATCTGTGGGAACGTGGGCTCCGAAGAGCGAATGGAGTACACCGCCGTCGGTGACGACGTCAACCTAGCTTCTAGAGTGATGGGGCTCAACAGCATTTTGAAAACCGAAATTCTCATCACCCGAGAAACGAGAGACCAGCTGGGGAGTTGGTCTTCAGACCTGACCATCTGTCCTCGTGGGAGCCAACCAGTGAAGGGCCGAGATCAGGAAGTGGATCTTTTTGAAATCGTGTTGGAGGAAAAACAAGAATGACAAAGTTGCGGGTTACGATGCTGATCTTTTTGGCCTGTTGCAGCAGCTTGGGGGCGGAGCCTTTGATGGTAACCCATCTAAAGGGTCAAGCCAACAGTCGCAGCGGTAGCCTACACCTCCTGGAAAAACTGGACACCGGAGCCAAGGTTGAAATTTCCGAACACAGCGAAGCCACCCTCACTTCGCTCAAGAATGGGGCGCGCTATCGCCTCACCGGACCATGCACCGCCGAGATCGCCGAGACGGGGGTGATTCTGCTCAAGGGTGAGGCTTCTCAAATCAAGGAGGAGTCAGGTCGCAAAGTCAGCCAGGATAAGCCCAAAGATGTTTCGGCAACTCTCGGAGGGGCCCTAGTGCGGGATAGCAGTTTCTATGCCAAAACGGCAGGAGCCCTATCCCGGCCTATGGTGGCTTGGGTCACAGACCCCACCGCGCTGGGTGCCGAAGTTCGACTTCAGGTTCAGGGCGAAACGATTTTTGAGCAACTGGTCGAAGGAAGGAATGTTGTCGAGGTTCCCCTTAAGCCCGAGGTGCCCGCCACTTTAACCGTGACCTTGCTCAAGAGTGGCGGGGTGGATCTGCTGGGTCGTGAGAAGGAACCCATAAGGGACAAGACCACCACAGCCAAAGTTGTGCTGCTGGATCATAAAGTTTCTAAGCCACTTCTGGAAAGTGCCCAGGCGGCACTCGAAGATTTCCAGCAGAGCACCGAGGATGCCAGCGATCTCCTGATTTCCGTCTCCAACCTCCTGGATCAAGGGTTGTACTACGATACTTTAGTCCTGCTTGACAACCCCGCCTTGCCTGAGGAATTCCGTGCTCTTTGGGCCCGGGTGATCAAAACCATTCAGGACGAACAAACCCCATGAAGGCTCCGTCATCTTGAGGCAAAAAGCTTGGCCCTGGTGTCTCCTTTTGATCCTAGCGGGCACTCTGGTCGCCTCTGGGAAGCCCGCCTTCGAGAAGGCTTCTCAGGCGATGCAAGCCCAGGAAGCCGGAGATCTGAATAACTCCGCCGAGCGCCTCAGCCTGGTTGGTGTCTCGACAGAGCAAACCTCAAGGAATAGGCGCCCTTTTGGGTGCTCTCGGAAATTTTCCCCCCCCGCAAAGTCAAAGCTTACCTTTGTCAGGGGGACTGCGCCTGGGCACTCTGCCCCTGCCTGGAACCCTAGTCGAAGTTGCCGCCATAGCCTCACTCTTTGCTCACTCTGAAGTCCTCAGTGAAGACGAACTCAAGAGCACAGAACTCAAATCCCATAGTCAAGACAAAAAGGTCGTGCATTTTGCCACCCATGGAGTGCTCAATCAAGACGAGCCTCTTTTGTCCGGACTGGTAGCCTCCGACGGACTGATCACTGCTGCTGAGATCTTCGGCTGGAAACTGGACGCTGAGCTTGCCGTCCTCTCAGCCTGCCACAGTGGAGAGCGTGCCGACGGAGAGGATTATGTCAGTCTGAGCAGCGCCTTCACCTTCGCTGGAGCAAGAACACTGCTGGTCTCCAAGTGGGCCATAGAC
>JBJHCR010000406.1:0-5436 GCA_050486105.1 Vulcanimicrobiota bacterium | reverse complement strand
CTTATGGGATTCACCGACTGGGGCTGTACTCCGCCATCGCAGGCCGAGGCCTTCACTCGGTACTCAACCTCACCGGTGAGCGGTCCGTCGGCCCCGTGACCGTCCCAGTCATAGGAAACACTTCTCCTATGGAGTCCTTCCGCCTCTTGGATCCCTGGTCCGTCGCCAGGTGGGAAGGTGTGGACCACCTCGTCATCCTGATAGACCTTCACCTCCCAGCTCAAGCTCGGGCTTTCATAGCCTTCAGCCACGATGTCGAAGTTTAAGGTGGTGCTTTCGCCCTCTTCAGGGTCGAAGTTCTCGGGGTCGGCAGTGAAGTTCTCGATGGTCACCTTGCGATTTCCCACCTGGATGATAGCAGGTGGCGAAAATTGGGTGTAAGTGTTGGCCACCCCGAGCAAGCCCAATCCCTGGCTTGCAATCTGATAGCTTCCGTTGAGCACCGGCTCTCCGCTGTCTTCGGTGCCGTTCCAGGTTGCAGAGACGTTCGCCACCACTCCTGAAGAGTCGGGGTTCGCGGTGGGGGTAGTGCCACTTAGGGTTCGAACTACCGCCGAAGAACTCGGACCGGCGATCTCCACCATCCAGTTGCTGCCGTTGGCCGGAGTCCAGCCCGAGGGGGTCAGTTCGCTGGTAAGCGGATAGGCGACCAAATCGAAGGAGATGGTGGCCACCTCGGTGGCGGGGTTGAAGTTCTCCGGCTCCACCACTAGATTCCTCACCGACAGACGCCTCGCATCGAATTGCCCGGTTTCTCCGGTCACCCCGTTCAGATTCTCGTGGATGGTCCAGGTACCGAGATAGCGATCCTGCGATGACTCCGGTAAGAAACCAAAGGTATTGAGCCAGTTGAAGGTACCGCCGAGATTAGCCGAGGTCAAGGGCGCACCTTCGTGCAACAGATGCACCGTGGGTGAAGGATGGCTCTGCCAGGTTAGAGTCGCGTGTCCTCCCTGTCTGGTGTACGTGTAGGTGGCACGAAACGACTCCCCCTGGTCATTGGTGTGGAGGTATTCGTAGGTGTAGGTTCCATCCGCCGACGGCAGGTTCACGAAACGGTCGTACTCCAGGGCAAAATCGGTGATATACACCCCCACGCCCCCGTCGAGCTGGGTTCGGTTCCCCACGGAGCCTGAGCCGGTAGTGAGATTCCAAGTGATTGGGCGTCGCCAAAGTGTTCCGTTGATGTTTCGAGCCGATATATCTGAACCGTCGACACCCTCTGAGGTGTAGGCGTCGATGCGCTCCGACAGATAGTCGAACTCCACTTCGGCTTGAGAGAACGGAACCGGCTCCCCTTGGGAACCTCCCAGCTTGGGAATCGAAGCCGCGTAAGTGTAAAAGGTGCCGTCCACCATCCGAGTTTGGATAATGGTGGTCTCATCCGAGAGAGCCGCTCCCGGCCCCGAGCCACCGCTCTTAGGAGCCCCCACTTCACCACAACCGATGACCAGAAGGGTACTAAGGAGAATAAGAAAAACGAGAGAAAAACGAGGTTCGTTCTGCGATCATGAGCCCCTCCCCGAGCTTTGCTCTGGCAAGAGACCTAGTTCTTTCATGCCAGTCACTCTAGACTGCCACAGAGTATTAACGGGGAGATAGAGGGAAACCGCTCTAATTTGTGGTCCAATTACTCGAGGTGAATGATCCGCACTGGAGCTTCTTCAAATCGAAAGCGAGGACGCCGACCTGGTTGTGTGTCAACTGTCCTGCTCGAGAACCTTAAGGCTCCACCCCAAGGTCGCGCAACCGCTGAGCTAAGCGCTCGGCCTTCTCTTCGGCCAAGGAAGCCCGTTCCCGTTCCTGTTCAGCCTTCTCTAGGCCGGTAAGGAGTAGTTCTCCTTGCTGGTCCAAGAAGCGCAGCCAGGTGGCCTCGACGTCGTCGAAAACTCCGGTCCAAGCGGTCAAGCCTAGGCCGAGCTGAGGGATGAGGCGGGGATTAGCGAACTCCACATAATTGCAGCCTTCCAACTGATAGACCCGCAGCAATCTCGAACCGAGCTGAGAGAACGGGTCGTAAATGGCGTAGTACGGAATCCGGATTCTCTGATAGATGTCGAATTTGCTGGTCTCTTCACCACCTTTGGTGTTGGAGACGATCTCCACCACCAGGTCCGGCACTTTGCCATAGAGCCAGGTGAAGATCGACCGGCTCTCTTTATCTTCGGTCACCGGGCGTGGCTCGACATCCTTGAGCAGCATGAAATCCGGCACCACCGGAGTCTTGTCTTGGCTATTGTAGAACAGCCCCACATCGGACAGGGCCTCAAAGGGCTTACCCTGCTCCCAAGACGTGAAAAGAATGTGAGGCAGCAGGCGAAACTGCCGCTCTGAAAAGCGATTATCCACCGGCCGATCGTCCTCGGTGATCATCTGGGACAAATCCGGTGAGAGGGGGGAGTCGAAAGGTTCGAGATGCTGTTCGGGCATGGTCATAGCTTATACCGCTATGCCTCGAGCTGTCCACATTCTGGCCGGGGATCCATCCACTCTGGCTACGTCGTACCTCGCTCAAATATGTCTAATATTAAGCGCTCGGTACTCCTTGCCACAGCGGCGCCTCCCCAACCAGAATCCTGCCCAACTCAAAGCACAGCGGTATAACACAACAATCCTTTGAGGTGGACCTTAGTGCTCCCAGCTTTTCGGGGCGGAGGTCCGTGCCTCAAAGCTTAGCAAACTGACCTGAACAGCCTATGATCATCGGGTTGAAAGGGTGTAAAGTTTTTCTGAAAAAGGTGAGCCCGGGGAACTACCCCTCCAAGGCCACCGTCTCCCCCGCTGCAGGCCCACCGAGGCTTGCCAGCCAGTGCACCCCTGGCAGCAAAGCGTAACCCACGGAACCTAGCGGAGTGGGACGTCCTAGATAGGCCAGAGTTCGTGTTCCGAGCTTAAGCCACGACTGCTTGCCTTGCTGCCGGTTGACCTGCACCGAGACGACGTGCGTTTCCTCTCGCCCAAAGCTGCTTGCTTTAATTTCGACATCATAGTTGCCATTATTGACAAATTTTCCGGCCATGGAATTGCCTTCCCAGACAAAAGTGAAGTCGGTGAGGCCGCTCACGCTTTCACTGAAGACTTTATCACCCAAATCTCTTGGAAGTTTCCTGTTCGCTACTCGATAAATATCAAACTGGAGATCTACATTTGTGTCTGACGCCACTTTGATTTCAACACGCTCTCCCTTGTGCGGCATGACATGCTTGGACAGTACGGAAACACTTAGACCAATCTCAGCTTGTCCGCCGCTAAGATGAGATGCTATCCTGGCAATAAGATCCGGCATATAATCCGCTCCGACTTCATCAATCGCAGCATTCACGCTAATGCGAACTAAGGTTGTATCTTTGCTCAGAAGTGCTGTTCCGCCCCCGGAAAGTCGGCTAATTCTCACTCCGTTAGCTTCTGAATCCCACCCTGGAAACGGTGCAGACAGAGCCGTTGGGGTTCTGACGAACCAATCCACATCAGCTGCGCCCATTAGAACCCACCGTTTAACAGTGACCGCTCGGAGAGGCTCCTTTCCAGACCAATACTCACTGCTGCTCGCAACAACACTGCTCTGAGTGGCTAACGACCAAGGAGAGCTGCGTTGATCGAACTCTTTCATCTCAAGGGATGAAAACTTATCTTCGCCTGGGAAAATCGGTGCTAACTCCTCACCAGCATCAGCAAAAATGGTCCCGACTCCAAGAACACAGATCACCGCGCAAACAATAAATATCACCTTCATTAGTCTCATCATATCTCTCCCTTTGAATCGATCCCTATCAAGCGAAACTCTGGATAAGTAACCCAGGTGGTATTTTCGTTCATTACAAGTTGGTAATACTGCTCAAGAGGATAACCGGCAACCTTTATCACGCTACCCTCTGAGCCAAATTCGAAGGTGGGATCCCAGACCTTGCCATCCCAGATAGCTACCTGATGCACGGTGAAGTCCCACTCTTCGAAGATGGGGGTGTGGAGTTGGTTAAAGAGCATGGGATCTCGGTCTGATATCGCGCAAGCTCGTTGAGGATTGGTTGTGAAAGTGTCATCGTAAACGAAAGCTTGAAAGAAGCCAGAGTTCATGACCACAGTAGGCTCACCGGTGGTCCGCACAAGGTTCATTTCGACTCCTAGCACCAGATTTAAAAGGACATAGAGAGCCGAGATGTCTTCACAATTCCCATGCCAGAAACTGGCTTCATCGTTAAAGCTCCTCATGAATCTATAGTATTCGAAGAGTCCGCCAATCGGCTGAACTTCCTTATAGCCCCAAAGGTCAAAGTGGACCTTTTCCAAGTTGTAGATGAAGTTGTTAGACTTGAGCCAAGCACAGATGTTTGCCAGCATCTTGTCACGAACCTCAGCCTCGTTGGTCGCGCCATCAGCCAAATGCGTTGCAATATTGAGCATCCCGGTCGATGGGCCCGGTCCCCCTACAACAAATGGGCTTCGAGGATCCCTTAACCCAATGTAGATTGGCTTTTCTAATGGGATGACTTCGTTCCTGAACTCTTCTCCCTCTTTCTTGACGTCGAGTTTAATGAACTGTACGGAGTGAACTTTTTTCTCGAATTCAGGGAAGAATTGATACTTTGTTGTAATGTGAGTGCTTGACCCCCCGGCCGGAACCTCAACAACGGACTCATCCAGTGTGTCTCCGGTTTCTCCTCTTCGAACTCTAATGTGGTAGATCTGAGGAGAACTCTCCGCTTTGACCGTAAACTCAACCTCAATCCAGTGGTCTCCGAACTCCCTGGCTGTGGAAATTTGATGCTGTTGACTGGCTACTGCTTCAGAAGGCTCAAGGGTGAGCAGTACGGGGTGATGAGAAACCTCTCCGCCGTCATTTTCATAGTAAACCTGGGGGTTCTCGTACGGTTTACCGTCAATGTCGCTTATTGGCAACGCCGTGCCAAATGTGATTCTTCTTATTGTGGGAATTTGTTCGAGTTTTCCTAAAATGCTTTTTTCGGTGAACGCACAGAGGCCCTCAGTTGTTTGAAATAAACTACGATGGGCTATGGGACTGACGAGGCGGGCCTGAGTTTCGTTGTCACAAGCAGTAGCAGACGCTCGATACTCAACTTCGCCTGTGACCGGACCATCCGAACCGATACCGTCCCACTCAAGGGCCACCTTGTGACGGTCGGTGTTAGCCTCGTGGCCCTGGGGGAATTGGTGAATTTGTTGCTCGTCTTGGTAGACCTTGACCTCCCAACTTAAGTTCGGGTTCTCGAAGCCTTCAGCCACAATCTCAAAAGTTAAGGTGGTGCTTTCGCCCTCTTCGGGATCGAAGTTCTCGGGGTCGGCAGTGAAATTCTCGATGGTCACCTTGCGGGTTCCCACCTGGATGGTAGCTGGAGGGGAAAATTGGGTGTAGGTGTTGGCCACCCCGAGCAAGCCCAATCCCTGGCTTGCAATCTGATAGCTTCCGTTGAGCACCGG
>JBJHCR010000405.1:0-5437 GCA_050486105.1 Vulcanimicrobiota bacterium | reverse complement strand
CGGCAAGGATTTCTTTCGATGAAAAAGACATAGTAGCTGGGAGCCTTTCTTTGGGTGTAAGCTACTTCAAAGATAAGGCTCGCTTTACGAAAAAACCTGCGTAGATTTCGCTAATTCATTTGCATTGAGATTAAACTCCCATGACGAAAGGCGGTAATTTAGGTGAATAAGAGAATCCTGATCATTGACGACACTCGGGCTATCCACGAGGATTTTAGAAAAATCCTGGTGAGCAGCTCCGAGAAGGCGAGCTTAGACGCCCTGGAGGCGGAACTCTTCGGGACCGACCCCGCTCCGCAGACCGAGATCGGCTACGAGCTTGAGTCGGCCTATCGGGGCGAGGACGCCCACGAGATGGTGGCCAGGTCGGTGAGGGAGGATGCTCCCTACGCCATGGCCTTCGTGGATATGCGTATGCCTGCCGGTTGGGATGGACTGGTGACCATTCAGCATCTCTGGAAAGTAGATCCCGAGCTTCAGGTCGTCATCTGCACCGCCTATTCCGATCACTCCTGGGAGGACCTATTCCGGCAGCTGGGGCCCAGCGACAACCTTCTGGTATTGAAGAAACCGTTCGACGACATCGAGGTCTGCCAGCTGGCCTACACTCTCACCACCAAGCGACACTTGGGGGAACAAGCCACCTTGCGGACTCGGGAGATCGAAGACTTGGTGGAGCAGCGAACCCAAGAGCTGATGGATACCTCCTTGCGATTGCAGAGCATACTCGACGCAGTGCCCGTGGGACTAGTGACCCTGCGAGCCGACGGCTTCATCGAAGGCGCCAACCGATCGGCAGGGGAGGCCTTCGGATACCTTCCAGACGAGATGGAGGGTGTGCATCTGCTGGAGTTGCTCCAGGCACCCGAGGCGGGCCAAGATTGGCAGGAGCTGGTGGATCACCATTCGGAGGTCGAAGGGCGCCGCAAGGACGGCACTTCGTTCCCGGTCCAAGTGTCGGTGCGCGATGTCCCGTTGCACTCGGGTCCCGTCTACACAGGTGTGCTCTCGGACATCACCGAGCGCAAGAAGGTTCTCGACGATCTGCTCCAGGCCAAGTCTCGAGCTGAGGCGGCGGACCAGGCCAAGACGGAATTCTTGGCGCGGATGAGTCACGAGATCCGCACCCCCATGACCGGTGTTCTGGGAATGGCTCACGCCCTCCTGGGCGGCGACCTGAAGGCCGAGCAGAAGAGCTGTGTGGAACTCATTGTGGTCTCGGGCGAAAGCCTGCTGACGCTCATCAATGAGGTTCTCGACCTGGCCAAGGTCGAGTCCGGGCAGATGGTGCTAGAATCGGCTCCTTTCGACCTGCGCAGGCTGGTTCGAGAAGTCGTTAGCCTCATGGCTCCGGTGGCCGCCGGCCGAGGGCTAGAACTACGATGGAGTTACGATGGGCCGGATTGGTTCAGCGGCGATCTGGTCCGCGTACGTCAGGTTTTGAGCAATCTTCTTAACAACGCCTTGAAGTTCACCGAGGAGGGAGGGGTGAACGTCCGGGTCTCAATGCTCGACCAAACTGTTCGCATGGAGGTGGAGGACACCGGCGTAGGAGTGGCTCCTGCCAAGCAAGAACTCATCTTCGAACGGTTCACCCAGGCTGATGATTCGACGACTCGCCGCTACGGTGGAACTGGGCTAGGTTTGCCAATCTGCCGCCAACTGGTAGAGTTGATGGGCGGCCGGATCGGATTGGATAGCCGCCTGGGACAAGGGTCCAACTTCTGGGTGAACCTGCCGCTCAAGACCACCGCGCCCCCCGAAGCCCCCTCTGAGACCCCCAATTCCGTCGATCTGTCCGGCTTGAGAATCCTCCTCGCCGAAGACACCGTGGTGAGCCAGAAGGTTGCGATGAACTTTCTTAACCGGTTCGGCTGCAAGGTGGACTTGGCCGCCAACGGTAAGGAAGCTGTCAGATTATTCCGAGAAAAGCGCTTCGACATGGTCTTGATGGACTGTCACATGCCGATTCTAGACGGATTTTCGGCCACCCGGATCATCAGGAAACTGAAGGGCGGGCAAGAGGTTCCCATCATAGCTTTTACGGCCAGCACCGTGGGTGACGAGCTGGAGCAGTGCCGGGAGGCCGGGATGGATTTTATCTTGACCAAACCCCTCACCCCGAACGCTTTACGCGAAGCCCTGTCCCGTTGGAACCTGGGTCGAGCCGTAGCCTGAGCCACGGGGAAAACGTTCCTCAGAGCGAGGACCTTGTCTCATTGTTTTTGGTTGTGACGACTTCGTCACATGTGGCCCTGGCTCATCTGAGCTAATCCACGATATAGAGGCTGGACTGATCCGTCCATCTTAACTAGGGTCTGTGATCGGTTAAAACGCTTGAAGGAAGACTCTACAAGGGTTCGGCTAATTCGTGGCCCCCAACGTCAATAGAAATCGGAACTTGAGGGCGATAGGCACTAAGGATCTGACCGATAGGGTTTTTTCTTTTGCAGAACGAGGCTTGCTCTTGAGACTCGTCCCAGGATCAAGCCCCGTCTCCACGAAGCTTGTAAGAGTGCTTAACGGTGTCATTATTGGAAAACTCCGGAATTTAGACGAGGTCACTGGCGAGTTGCGCTCACTCGGTCCGCTCACGACGGAGCGTTTGGCCACCGAATGGATTGTCCGGCGTGCGGTCGAGCGCTGCCTGCAAGTAGGTGTTGAGATCGTGCTGGATGTCTGTCATCGAATCCTCGCCCTTTCGGGCAAGACACCCGCGGCAACTAGCCGAGAAGCCATCGAAGATTGCGTGGCCCTGGGCGTCTTGAGCCAGTTTGACCCCTACGGTGAGATGGTTGGGTTTCGAAACATGGTCGTGCATCGCTACGACCGCATCGACCCAAATGTTCTGGTCGACATCACAAACAATCATCTCCAGGACTTCGACCGGTTCCGAGAGGAGGTTCTAGCCTACTGTGCTAAATGAAGCTTCCCTACGAATAGCCGAAGAGGTCTTGAACAAACAGCCCAAAGTGATAGCAGCCTGGCTCTTCGGCTCCCAGGCTACCGGCCGCGCCCGGGCCGATTCCGACGTAGATATCGCTGTCCAATGCAAGGAAGCTTTGAGCCCGGCGGAGCAACTTTCACTGACTGCGGATTTGGAGCGAGCGCTGAAAGTAGAGAGGGTAGACCTTGTACCTATAGATCCTTCAAAGCCCGTGCTGGCGTTTGAGGCGGTCCGAGGGCTCCCTATACTCAATCGTGCCCCCCAGGAAAGAGCAGCTTTCATCTCTCTAGTTAGTCGGATCTACGAAGATGTCATGGCCAATCTTGAGCGGGGACTCTCAGATCGGCGGCGCTTGCAATCTGGGGGCAAGTAGTTCTCCGAGGTCTATTCCCCCACCAGAACGAACTTCGACCAGTCGCCCTCGAGATCGACTGCCACGGCCACTATCACGCCCAGGAAAATTTGGGCCCCACCTCTCATTTTATTCGTATGATAGTCTTCCTCTCAAGCATGTGTCTTTGCCAAAACAGCCGCATCACATAACGGTCTACTAGAGGGTCTGTGCGCCGAATCAACCCACACCGCCAAACCCGCCCTTTTCCCGCCATGGGTACCGCAAATTCTTGCAAATAGGTCCACTATGAGCTTCAAAATTGCAGTTCCTCTGAGGAAGAAATTGCGTGGTTTGGACCTGGGGGGCGATTCGGCCCACAGCCTCCCAGGGGTAACCCCCTGGGTTCGGGAAGGGGTTTGACGCCGGTGGTGGGGATAGCTCTGCCACGAGAACGAAACGGAGCGCCAAGCCCAACACCATGCTGAGCGACGAAGAGCTCATGGAGCGTCTCAAAGAAGGGAAGGACAGTGCCCTCGATCAGTTGGTGCGACGGTACGAGGCCCCGCTTTTCGCCTTTGCCTGCAGGATGCTGCAAGAGGGAAGTGCCGCTGAAGATGCCTTTCAAGAGACCTTTTTGAAGGTCTATCGACGCCGCCAGAGCTTCCAGCAGGGTGCTCGGTTTCGGCCTTGGCTCTATAAGATCTGTCTGAACCTCTGCCGGGATCAGCACCGGCGACGACAGCAGCGTCGGGAGGTGGAACTCTGCGAGCAGACCGTGGGTGCCGATCACCGCCCTGGGCCACAGGAGTGGGCCGAGCGCTCGGCCCAAGCTCAAAGGGTGCGAGAAGCTCTGGCGAAATTGCCCCAGAAGCAGGCAGAGGTGCTGATACTCACTCAGTACCAAGAGCTCAGCCAGCAAGAAGTGAGCGAACTTCTCGGCATTCCCGAAGGGACAGTGAAGTCCCGAAAATTCCAGGCCATCCGCCAACTGGCCAAGCTTCTTTCAGGGTCTGAGGAAAAATTCTAGAAAAAAATGAACCTCACTGGCCTTTCCTCCGTACTACAGATGTTGACGGACTAGGAGGATCATTGAGCATGGATTCGATTCACGAACTACCGGTTAAGACCACCGAAACAGCTTCCTCGGCGGAGATGACTTTTGCCGGCTACTACTTAAACCTTGGTGGAGTCCTGTTGCTCTTGGTGGGCCTGGTCTCGTTCTTGAAGTCCGCCGTTCCCGGCGAGACGGCAACATTTTCTGAAGGAACAATAGAGACCGGATTGGGGGCTCTTCTGGGCGTTGTCCTATTGTTGACCGGGGAGTATGTCTTTCGGCGAGAGATGAAGCAACTGAGTAGTCCGCTGATTACCGCTGGGTTCTGCCTTCTCTTCTTGGTCGTCTGCTCGGCCCACTTCCGCTTTCATCTCTTGGAACCAAGCAGCTTCTTTGCTCTCCTCTTGCTGGTGGTGACAGCCTCGAATGCTTCGGTCTTTCGCTTCGACTCAAAACTGATCGGGAACGTCATGTCCTTGGTGTACTTCACCGCTCCCTTGGTCATGACGTTCAGCTATGACCACTTCACCGGACTCTTTCTCTATCTCTTGTCCATCACCGGGGGAACGGCGGTCGTGGCCTGGCGAAAGAAGTGGGACTTTCAACTGGTGGTGGCCTGTCTCGGCAGTTACAGTTTCTTTTACCTCCACGGAGCGGCAGCGAGCCCCCTTCAGGCCATAGCCTTGCTCATGATGATTTACATCTTGTCTTTTGTGGCCAACAACACCATCTTTTTCACTCGCCCAGAGTCCTCAAGCTTCAACCTCTTTGTCTCCTTCGTAAACCCCGTGGCTTTTGCCGCCATATCATCTACCATGGTACTGTTCCATTTCTCCAATTGGGTGCCGGTGTGCGTTTTTCTCACTCTGGCAGTCGGGCATGCTTTGGTAGCCCAGCTCGCGGATTCGAGAAGGGGAGAGTTTCACGACTTTCAAGAGTTGGCCACCAACAATCTTTTGCTGAGCTTACTCTTTCTTTGTGCCGGCATCAGCTATGTCACCTACTTCGCCGACGATACCACCTACTTCACTTTGGTGACCCTGCTGTGGTTTGGGCTGGCCCACATCCTGCTGCAACTCGGCCTTCGGGTGTCCCGATACCG
>JBJHCR010000404.1:0-5445 GCA_050486105.1 Vulcanimicrobiota bacterium | reverse complement strand
ATACTAGTCGCTCGAACCGCCTTGCCACACCCACGGGGACGCGGGTACCCGGCGCCTCGACAACCGAAAATAGAAAGTTATTCCGGACCAGATCCTTAGGTGCCCGGCCGGAAACCCGCCGAAGGCGGGTGACCGCGTTTGTGTGGGTGTCGCAAGGAGAAGCGAACGCTCAATACCATGCGTATTTGAGTGAGCTTCGAGACCGCAAAATAGGATGCATGGCCACCAAGGAATGAATTTTGCGGACTTTGTAGCTTAACTGCAGACCTGCCTACATGAACGACTCGACCATCTTGACCAGCGGGAGAAGGCAAGCGATCGCCACCAGACCCACGAGGATCCCCACAAATGCGACTGAGAGGGGTTCCATCAAGGCCTCCACAGCATCCAAGGCGCGTTCCGTCTTGTCCAAGAAGAGGATTTCAGCGTTGCGGCATCCGTCTACGAGCTTTCCCGACTCCTCGCCCATGACGATGAATTCAATGAAGACATGGGGGAAGAGACGGGTGTTCGACAGACACAAGGAAAATCGCTTGCCCAGCTTGAGCTCCTCGATGACCTTTTCCATGGCATTTTCGAGTTGAGCGCTCCCCGAAGCCTCGGCGGCTAACTCGAGGCTACGGTCTAGCCGCACTCCCGCATCCAAAAGCAGGCCCAAGCTGCGGGCGAACCCGAGAATCGCATAGTTTTGTAGGAACGGTCCTATGGTCCCGACCCGAAGCAAGATTCGCTCCGTTTGGATAAGCAAGGGACGGTTGGCTCGAAGGAACTGAACGCCATACCCAAACCCCACTGTCGCACCAACAAGCACCAGCCAGAACCAGAGCGAACTCAGGGCCTCGGAGACAGTCATAACGGCCATCGAGAGGGGTGGAAAAGTCATGTTTGCCTCGCGCAGAGTGGCAAAAAGCTCGTTCAAAAAGAGATGTGGAGCGGCCATGCATCCGCCTAGGCAGAACAACAAGACCAATGCGGGATAGGCCACCGCTGCCTGCATCCGTCCACGAAGAGCCAAGAGTCGTTCCTCGTGTTGGGCCAAGGATTCAAGGAGAGAATCAAGGTTGCCGGTCTCCTCTCCCACTGTGACCAGGCTGCAGTGAACCTTCCCAAAGATTCGGGGATGGCGCTTCATGGCAGCAGACATGAGGTGTCCATTGACGACGTCGTCGCAAAGCTGCTTGGCCACCGGCCCCATCCTACCGGCCTGTTCGGACAGGACGTCGAAAGCCCGGTGAATGGTGATGCCAGCCGCGATCATGGTGGCCAAGGAGCGAAAAAAGATGGCTCGGTCCACCGGACGCACTTTGAAGAGCCGAACCAGCCGCCGCCTCCCCAAGGGCTTAACTTTCCTAGCAGCCAAATTGGGGATCTTCTCACCGAGAACCGTAACCACCGGTCCCTCGCTTGGCTTGGGCGGTCTTCTCCGGTGGACCGGGGACCAGGCAGGAAGACCTTCCTTGAGCGGTTCCTGAGGCGGCTCGGGAAGTTCCTCCTCCTCGATGGCTTCCAAGTGCTCAGGCAATAACGGCTCCAGATGGCGGTCAAGGTGGCCTACAAGCGCATTCATCCAACTCAGATTGTCGGGAGAGAACGCAGCGACCATCGAGACGGTGTCGGCGTACACTAATCCCACGACCTGGTCCCGGGCCTTCAAGGGAGCACAGATCACCGAACGCTGTCCGATCTCTCGAATGCTCTGTCGAGGACTCAGACCACCATCGGCCATGGCGTCCGACATGAACAAGGTTCGCCCGGTTCGACGAACCCTTCGCAAGATGGCTCGACTCACCTTATCAGAAAGGATAGCATCCTTGGACCTTCCACCGAAAGCAGCCTTGACCCGAAACTCGCGACCTTCCTGGAGAAAGAAAAAAACGCGATCGGCCGTCACGAGCTTTTCCCTAGTCTTCTCCAAGGCTTCCGTGAGAAGACTATCGACACTCTCGCTGGAGAAATTCATCGAGAAATCTCCTTCAATTCCTTAAGGATCTTCAAAGGGGATGCGGGTCGTTCTTCGGGATTTTTCGCTAGCATACTGCTGATCAGAGACTCCAGGGTTTCAGGAACTGAAGGGTTCGATTCACGGATCGAGGGCACTGGAGAGAAAAAATGGGCGGTCACCACGGCCACCACGGTATCTCCGTCAAAAGGAAGCTGGCCGGTGAGCATCTGAAACCCTATCACCCCGAGCGAATAGATGTCTGAGGCCTCAGTAGCTAAACCTTTGCTTTGCTCCGGACTCATATAATAAGGGGTCCCCAAAGCCTGCCCGGTCATGGTGAGTCGTTTCTCGGAATCCAGAAGCTTTGCGAGTCCAAAATCCAGAATCTTGACCGTACCGTCCGGGGTGACAAAAATGTTTGCGGGTTTCAGATCTCGATGCACGATCCCCCGAGCATGGGCGTACTCCAGGCCCTCACAAGCCTGGGCCAAAACACTGATAGCGAAGAGCAGGTCTACGGGCCCCCGCTTTACCCGTTCTTCCAAGGGCTCACCCGCGACATACTCCACCACCAAGTATGGCGCTTCTCGGAACGTTCCGAATCCGAAGAGTCGAACCAAGTTCTTATGATTGAGATCCTTTCCAATAGCGATCTCCTGACCGAGTCGTGCCATCAACTCGGCATCCTTGAACTCTGATCGCAAGAACTTAATGGCTACAACGTCTTCAAAATCACAATGAGTGGCTTGATAAACAACGGCTGTCGCCCCCTCGCCTAGCTTATGGGAAATCCGGTAACCATCGATCTGCCGATCTTCGAGATTTGGGTCGACTTCGTCCAGGCGGTCCTTGGCCCGCTGAGCCTCTTCCTTGGCGATCCTGCTTTCTAGCTCAGCTTGCCTCTTCCAAGCCAAGTTCGTCCGCAGCAGGCGGCCAAGAATGAGCCCACAAAGAGCCAAGAGTCCCGTCAATATCCCAAAACTGCGCCTGGGGTGACGTCGAAACTCATGCTTGACCAAAGAGAGCAGACCCGCCGGCTCAAGGTCATACTCAAAGCGCCAATGCCCGGGCCGTTCTGCGCTCGCACTCAGCAACTTCAGTTGAATTTCTTCGCTTCGGTATCCTGCGGCGGAAAGACGAACTGGCAAAGTGAGGACTCCTCGTACCTGAAAGGTGCCACCGTTGCGAACGGGATCGCCCTTGCCACTTGGGCTGCCCGGTGGAAAAATACGAATCTCGGCTTCAGGGGGGAAAACATGGATGGACACCTTCTTCACCTCTTCGCTCGAGGTTTTCGCAGCAACGGCTGAGGTCAACAGACCTAACAACACAAGACATGTCCATCCTTGACGCCTTAAGCTCATCACCCGTGAAGCTATCTGAGCTGACTCCAATAAACCTGCACAACCTCGGCTTCGCCTCCCAGCGCCAACCAAAAGCTGGCAAAAGCCGAATACTCAGAAACGTGAGCCACGATGGAACCTAACCCGAGGTGCACATGGCCCGCCTCGGGATCTCCTGGCCGATTCGCATAGATCGAACCCAAGACAATCAAGAGCGGTGGCCCGCGGAAGTTTCCATGAGTCAGGAGCACTCCCTGAAAAATCCCAGGCAAACCCACGGGAAGTTCGATAGGAATTGCTCCCCCCAAAATTTGGCCGATAGTTATATCTCCCTCACTGAAAATAGCGATTCGGTTACTTCCTGAGAATTCGACCCCAAGTCCAATGTTTGTCTGTCCACTAACAAAGACCGTCCCTCGTCCGACCAATCCGCCTCGAACGGTGAAGTCCCCTCCGTTGGCCACATAAATGGTGGCATCATTGAGCAACAAGGCTCCAGCGAAATCGACCGAACCGTCAAAGTAGTGCTGCCCGCTCAGGACATCGACAAGCTTGGTGCCCCCTTCATCTAGGACTACTCCCGGAACCTCGGAATTGTCGAAGTCTTCGATCCGAAAATCGGGCAACCGATCAGGATCTCGCCCGGTGAGCACCTGGCCTTGAACCGAAGTGGTCGCCGAAAGGCTGGCCCCCCCCACGGAACGCACGTCTCCGGTTATCTGGGACAAACCATTAATCTGGGTGCTGTCGGCAGCGTTCGACCCTGAATAAACGTGACCCGCCCGCAGTTCCTCCCCGGCAGCCGCAGCATCGCGGGCCGCTCTTTCGGCTGCTTCCCCGGTGTAAGTACCGAAAACTTGCAGAGAGTTTGCTTCAACTTTTTGAGTGCCGGCCACCGCGTAAGGCAGGGCTTCCATTCGAACCAGAGATTCTAAAAGGACGCTCTCGCCTCTGGGGCTGGTACCCTCGGCGAATAAGAGTGCATGATGAGCGGGCACCACTCGGCCGCGATAGGCAGCAGTCTGTCCTTCGAAGCTCTCCAAGTTGTTCACCGACAACGGGTCTTGAACGGATTCCCCGAAAATCACCGAAAAGCGACTGCCATCAGGGAGAACTTCTTGAAACACCTCGCCCTGAGTCCCCACCCGGGGGTCGGCTCCGAGTCGAGCAATGACGTGGTTGAGCCCGGCTTCTGCGGCTTCGAAGGCTCGTTGTCGCTCAACGGTTCTATGGACGATTCGCAGATCAAAGGTGGCCAACTCGGCCAGAGTCAATCCGAACATGAAGAGCAACACGATCACCAAGAAGGTTGAGGCCAGCGCCCCTCCACGCCTGCGGCCTCTCATTTGTGAGTCCGGATTCTGGGCACCAGAACCGCTCCTCTCTGGAGTGATTTCATCCCTTTAGGAACAGAAGTCTGCGACTCCAATAGGAACTTCCAACCGACGGAATCCTCTAGGGGGATGAGATTCAAGAGGGTCACTTGGCGACCGAGCAGGCGCCTTTCCAGATTAGGGTCCTGGCACAAAGTGCGAAGATCGTCCGGGTCAAGACGAAAGGGTTCCGCCTCAGAATCGGTAGGAAGTTGGTAGCCCAAATCCGGATCGGCACCGAACCACTTCAGGTGGTAGAGTTCGCCGTTTGACGGCCTAAGCATGAAAATCTCTACCGACTTCCAGATCGTCCTCCCGGTAAGGTCGTCGTAGCCAGGGTCTGCGTCGGTTCCTTCGTGAGAAAGGAGGGAGAACGCGTGCAGATCAGGATCTTGAAGGACGGTAAAGGATTCGCTATCCGAGGCCAATAGAGAGCGAGCGATGCGAGCCTCGGCCACCATCGCCTGCTGTTCGAGTTCTGCTTCAGCTCGGGCGGTTTTCCAAATAGTGAGCCCCGGCGTGAAGACCCTGAAGAGTAGGACCAACACCAGGCCCAAGAGGGCTAATGCGACTAGGAGTTCAACCAGGGTGACTCCCAAATGGCCTTGTGTTCGCTTAATCTTCAAGAATCCCCATTTTCTAGACTCACCTATCGGAGCCAAACATCCATCGACTTCTAATTTCCCCCTACAAAACATTACAGGAAAAACCTTTTCTCCCAGGGCAAGGGTTCCCACCGAACTCAGAGCCCTTGGAGAGCTTCAAGAGATCGCTTTCGGAGAAGGCC
>JBJHCR010000403.1:0-5450 GCA_050486105.1 Vulcanimicrobiota bacterium | reverse complement strand
GCGTTACGAAGTCTGCAAGCAGGAACAATTTCATTGTCAAGGGGGTTTCCGGCCAGCCTCCTAGGGCATGTAAATCTCATGTAAACATTCGAAAAAGTTGACTCAGGGGGTTGATTTTTCCCTCGCAAAGAGGCAAACTCAGTGCTAATCTAAGGACGAACTAAAGAAAGGAGGACGCGAAGTCATGAGTCAAGCAAAGAAACTGCTCTTGGCATTGGTTGCGCAAAAGCGCGAAGCAGCTATCGCGACGCACCGATGAATCAAAATAGCGACGGACACAAGCCTAAGCCCTCCAGAGTTCACCACATACCTGGAGGGCTTTCTCATTTAACCCGCTTGATGCGTCAGAAAACCTCGTCTCGCGTCCTCATCACCCACCTTCGGTGGGTACCCGCCGATTGCTGCGTCGTGATCACCGGGTACCCTCTGGGTGCGGTGCTCAAATAGGCCCAACTATCACCCAGCTTCGCCGGGTACCCGGCTCCTCAGGTCGCCACCCATCTTCGATGGGTACCCGGCCTTGCACTCGAACCCCCTGAGAACACGATACTTCGGCCCCCCCACGCATCAAGCGAGTTTAATGCCGCTCTTATTTCAGCAACTCGTCTACTTCGAACTCTTCTAAGGGAAGAGATACGGCAAACCCCTGAGCCAAGGTGAACCCCGCCCGCAGAAGGCCCTTCTGGTCCAGCTTCTTCTGCACCCGCTTGGCACAGAAGGCCACGGACGACCCGCTGCCCGGGACCTTGGGACACCAGAGAGCGCGCTCGTCAACACTCACTTTTGCCAGCCCGAATCCTTGGTAGCCGAGAGTGCCAAACAGGCTACTGTCGCGTCCGAAGTCGTCCAAACATAGTCCGAAGCCCGCCTTAGTCAGGGCGGCCAACACCTGCCACCAGGTGCTCGACACTCGCAACTTGCTGCCATCGCGCACCTCGAAAATCAAGGCTTCTGGAGGTAGAGAAGCCGATTGCAACGCCATTTTGGCTTTCGATATCAGGTCGGGGCTGAGCAATTCTCGTGCGCTGAGATTGATGGAGAGAGTCAACTTCGGGATGCGCCTGCGCCAGCGACCCAAGCCGTCCAGGGCCTGCGGCCAAACGGAAGCGGCGATGGGCAGTATGGCCCCAGAGTCGAGAGCTGCAGCCAGAAATTTATCAGGTCCAAGGATCTCTCCGTCTCGATGCCGCCACCGCAATAACAACTCCACTGATGCCACCTTGGAGGTTTTGAGGTCCAAGACGGGTTGGAAGACGGGGAAAAACTCTTGACGCTCCAAAGCGTGACTCATCTGCCTGCGATACTGGATTTCCGTCTCTAGCTCTCGCTGCAGACTGTCGTCGTAGATTAAGGCAGAACCAGCCTTGAGAACTTTGGCTTTACGCAGAGCGGCTTCGGCCTTGCCATAAAGCTCGGGGAACCCTCCAGAGGGAACGGTTGCCGCAGTAACCACTCCCACCGAGGCGGTAACCCCGAGTTTCTCACCATCCACCTCGAAAGGGAAGGCCACAGCTTGCAGGAGACTCTCCGAGGCCTCCTTGACAAATTTAGACAGCCCCTGCGGAGGTAGGTCGGCAGCCAAGAGAATAAAGCGATCCTCCCGACAACGGGCCACTACGTGATTGGGCCCTCGCATCCCGTTGAGGCGTTGCCCCACAGCTCGCAAGAGTTCATCGCTTCGAGCTCGACCGAGGGCCTGAACCAACACTCTGAAAGCATCGATATCGATCAAGAATAAGGCCAGATGATGCCCCGCCGACTGCAATTGTTGTCCGGCAAAATCCAGGTATCGAGCAATGATATGGCGGTTCGGTAGACCGGTAAGCAGATCTTGAAAGGCGAGCTTCTCTGTCTCTCGAACACCTTGAGCCTGAGTCTGTTGCTCCTTGAGCATTTTTCGTGCGGCATCTAATTGCTTCTCGGTTTCTCTTAGACGACTCTGTAGCAAGTCCACCTGACTCTTCAGAGGATTTGGTCCCGCCTTCTCAGAGACCCCTGGAGCGAGGTTCGAGCCCCCCGACACGCTTCGGCCCTGGTCGGCAAACGATCTCTTTGAGCGCTCTAGCTCTCCTTGGAGGTCCCGCTCTCTGAGGCGCAGTTCCTCTAACTCCCGTCGCATGGCCTCTCCATCGGTGCGCGCTTGATCCAAATCCTGACGCAAGTCGGCGTAAAGCTTTAGGGTCTCTCTGAGTTCTCGTTCACGCTGTCGAGTCTCCGAAAGGTCCTCACGAAGAAGCTTGAGCAACTCTAGTTGCTCAAGCTTGGCCTCCTCTAGTAGCTCAAGCTTGGCACCCAGGGCACGCCCGTTTTCCAAACTCTCATGAAGTTGTTCCCGCAACAAAGCAAGCTCATCGGAGACCACCATCACCGCCTCAGCGGTAGCTTCAGGCTCAAGCTGGCCTTGCAACTGATTCAATTCAAGTTCTTGGGCGCTGAGAACCTTTTCCAGCTCAGTCTTTTGCCTACGGAAGGCTTCCTGTTCTGCCTCGAAAGCTCGCTCAAGCTCTTCGAACTCCTCAACCTTTTGTCGGAGTTGAGCTTCAAGCTCTCGCTCGGCGTTGGCCTCTTCTACCTGCTGCCGATACGCCTGATGCTTCGATTCTAGTTTGGACAGACTCTCTCGGAGTTCAGAATTCTCGACTCTCAGTGCCTCGATCTCTGGATCCCGGGAAGCCTGAGCTAGAGCTTGGTTCGTCCCACGCTCCCTGCGGCGAACTTCGGCCTGCAGCTCCTTCTCAGCTTTCTGGGCGAACTGTTCGGCTTTCTTCTTTCTTCGCGCGGTGCTGCGCTGTTGGCGCCGAGCTCGTTCTAACTCGGCTTCGAGTTCGGAAATACGAGCGGTGACCTCAGGACTCTCTTCGACCATAGGCCACTGCAGCCGAGCTTTGCGAGATTGCCAGGTGGTGGGAGTTCCCTGCCAGGACGTTTGCGGCTCCAGAGTTGCCGCAGCTCGATTCTGCCACAACAGCCGGTCCTCGAGGTCCACGACTCTCAGGGCAAAAGGCAAACCTTCGATCAAGCTACGAAGTTCACGATGGCGAGGCTGACGGTGCTCGCGGTTTTGGGCCATGGACTGGGGTTCGTCGAGAGCACTCGATCCTCCCCGTATCGGAAAAAGTTTAAGACCGAAGCGTCTTTCGCTTTAAAAGCATGCCAGGCTTAGCGCAACTGCCGGAGATCTCCAACTCGAGCGGTCCACCCCTGTTGGTCCATCCACTCCAATAAAGGAATGATGTACTTCCTCGAAGTGTCCAGCCACTGTCGTCCCTCGGAAGCCGAGAAGGCCTGCCCCTGGGCTCTTTCCTGGAGAACGGCTCTGGCAGCGTCCAGAGCCTGGGGTGCGAAAACCAGCTTCTCTGTAAGACGAACGAGACGTCCGGTGCCCAAAAGGTGCTCTTCGAGTTGCTGAGCCATTTTTCGGTCGCCCGAGCAAGCCTCAGCCAGAGCCTGCTCCCAGTCTCTGGGAGAGACTCCGTCTCCCTGCAGCAAGGTTTCCAGAGCCCGGGCAGCTTTCTCAACGGCGGGTTTCAATTCTGGCTGATGTGTTACCCTAGAAAAAAGCGGTCCTCTACGCTGAAGCAAACCGAGATTCACTTGTTCTTCGAGAAACTCCGAGAACCCCGAGTCCGAACCCGACTTGAGACCCAGCAAGCGGGCCAACTCTTCTTTCTTCCAGCCCGGCTTCCACGGAGCTTCTCCCTGAAGCTTCTCTAAGAGTTCTTGAACCTGCAGTCCCAAGTTCGAGAACCGGTCCTCACTCCACAGTTTTCCGTTGCTCAAGAAACGAATTCGGCCAGAATCCCTAAGCAAGGGCAACTGTTGCTCCCACTCGAGTTCGGTCATCCCTAAGGATTTTCTCACCTGGTGAACCTTCAAGGGCCCCTCAACTTGAAGCAAGAGCTGAAGAACAGCTCCGACTTGGCCGCCTCCGGCCAAGGCGCGATAACGCTTCAGCCAGCGTTCCTTGTCCCGGCGGCGAAGTACGGTGGCATCGGGAGCCAAAATTTTACCACCGGCCAGCAACTCTTGCTCAGCCTGATCGCGCAGCAAGAAAGCGTCATCTCTTGCTAGAAACCAAGGTTCGTCTAGCTTGAGCTGACCATAGACAGTGTTTTCCGCGAGATCTCCCAACAGTTGGACCCGACACTTGCCGTGCCTGGTCCCCTGATAGAGCGTGGCCCTAAAGCGGCGCGCGGACAGTTTGGCCACATCGCCTAAAACCTGAAAGCTCGCTCCAAACATCAAGCCTGGCTCGGCTCCATCGGCTGGGGCCACCAACACTTCTCCTCGTCTGATGGCATCTCGGTCTAAGCCGGACAGGTTGACAGCCACTCTCTGGCCTGCCACCGCTCGGTTCACCTTCTCTCCATGCACCTGCAGGCCTCGGATCTTGTGGCGTCCGCCACTGGGAATGAGAGCCGCTTCCTGGCCCTCCGAAAGGGTTCCGCTCCAAAGGCTTCCGGTGATCACCGTGCCAAAACCGACCTTGCTGAAGACTCGGTCGATGGGAAGCCGTGCTAAGCCCACAGCGGATCTCGGTTTGCGTGAAGAGAAAAGATTGAAAAGGCCCTCCCTGAGCTGGTCCAATCCCTGCCCTGTTACAGCCGAGGTCGCCAATATTGGGGCTCCGCATAGGCAGGTTCCCTGAAGGAGTTCTTCCAATTCCCAGCGGGCGATCTCTAGGGTCTCATCGTCCACCTTATCAGCTTTGGACAACACCGCCAATCCGCCCTGAACTCCCAGCAAGTCCAAAATTCGCAGATGCTCCCGAGTCTGCGGTTTCACTCCCTCGGTGGGATCCACCACCAGCATGACGGCATCGAGACCTCCCACGCCGGCGATCATGTTGGTCAAGTACCGCCGGTGTCCCGGCACATCGATGACTCCAACGGCCACCGCCGAGGCTCCTTCGGAGTCCGCCAAAAGCAAGGGAGCAAATCCGAGGTCGATGGAAAGTCCCCGAGCTTTTTCCTCGGGCAGGCGATCGGGATCGATATCAGTGAGAGCTTTGATCAGCGTGCTTTTTCCGTGGTCCACGTGGCCCGCGGTGCCAAGCAAGAAATGTTTCATTGCAATCCTTCAAGCAAGGCCTGGAGAAGCAGGGGATCGTGCTCGGATGGGACCGCCCTTAGGTCGAAAAGCAAACGGTCGTCCTCCACCCGCCCCACCACTCCCGGGGTCCCCATTCTCAAAGCTCCGGCATCCCTCTCCAAGCTTCGTCCTTGAGCCGGGGTCACCGACACCGCCCAAGATTCGAGACTACCTCCCGGCAGCGACCCTCCACCAACCTGGGCCTTGGTGGCCTGAACCTCGATTTGTCGTTGGGAGCCGAGATGCTCCTGAAGCTTATGAGCTAAGGCTACCGCCCTGCTTTTCAATTCCTCCAGAGGAGCCTCGAGAAGGCCCAGGACAGCCACCTCCTTCGGCTCTCGGGCGTGGCGACGCAAGGT
>JBJHCR010000402.1:0-5461 GCA_050486105.1 Vulcanimicrobiota bacterium | reverse complement strand
GTCGCAGCGCACCCCTCGCCCCCCTCAACCAGCCAAGCCTGCTTCTTTCGATGAGGATGACGAACTTTTGCCAGCCTTCCTCAGAGATCGAAAGGACACAGACTCTTCCACTTCTCCGTTCGTCCCTGAATTGCCAGACTTCCTGAAGGACGACCCTCAAGCTCCAAAGCTCGATATCGTGCCGTTCGGCAAAGAATCAAAACCCGGTACGGAAGGGGAAGACAAACCGTTCATCCCGAAAATGCCCGACTAAGTGGCCACGGACATTCCATTTTATCTAGGGCGCAGTTTCCTCGCTCACACCTCCCAGGCCTTAAGGCGTCGAAAGCCTAAACCATCCTCGGTTGGACAGAACTCAAAAAGGCCCCACTCGAAACGGCCTTGATCAGCAGAGAAAATCAAGACCTTTGACGCTAGGGGATGGCCGTCAAGGTCGCCTTGGCTCGGCTCAATTTGGTGTCCCTGAGGGTGACTATGGTAAAATCCCAGAATTTGTACCTTTTGAACTCGCGCTTCATAGAGTTGCTCGAGAAGCCAGTGTTGGTCGAGATGAAAACCTGTTCTCCAACTGCCAAAAAGGGCTGGAACTCTAAAGCGCACCACGTTCTGCGTTCCTGTCAACAGGCCACACAACTCCCTCTCAGGTCCATCTGCCAGGTCCCTGCGGAGGATTTCGAGCACCTCTTTGGAGATTTGCAGTTTCGTCAACTCCAGTCAGGAAAAGGGGTCGGCTCATCGGGTACCAGGGCGTGGATCACCTGATCCCCTTTGCTAGGGGCCGTAGCCAGCAGGACCCGACCGTCGAGGATCGCCGATTCCCCTCGAAACCGAATATGGTCTTCCTCCCCGTAGGTGTTGGCTCCAAGCAAGCAGGTGAGAGATCCTTGCAGGCACCAGGCCCAATAGTTCCAGACAGTGAAGTCTTGATCAAGCCAGTTCGTAGGAAAGCAACAGACACGAATGCTCTCTCGTCTGAGATGTTCGCGAAAGGCCGGGTCGTTGAGGTCCATACAAATCCCCAAGGTGGCCTTCATTCCTCCGTCAAGGGTCCATACGGGATAAGGATTATCTCCTGGCTCAGCCCAGGTCTTATCGGTCTCATACAGAAAATTCTTGCGATAATACATCCTCTCGCCGTTGGGAAAACATACTGCAGCAGAGTTGAACAATCGGTCCTTCTCCTCCGCCACAATCTCAGGCCAACCGAACACCAGAGTGGCTTGAAGGCGAACGGCCAGCGCTGAGATGGTCTCTACAGACTCTCCATCCCTGGTCTCACAACTCGGCAAGATTGAACCCCGATCTGGGAACACATAACCTGAGGTTGCCATCTCTGGAGCAACCAACAGTTTCGCACCGAGTTCTCTGGCCTCGACAAAAAGATTGCACAAACGCTGGCGATTGGCGTTTACCAGGCCTCGTTCAGGTTTGAATTGAAGACATGCGGTATGGATCGGCACGCCGTTTGGTTCGTTTTCCAAAGGCGAAAATCCGCCCTAGATTCACATTTCGCACTTCTCGGACAAAAAGGTTAGCCTGGCCTGTTTTCATTCCTTGTCAAGCACATTTCGACAGCTTAGAAAAACTTCTTGGTACTGCTTGCTTCATATAGTCCTGGTTTTGGCAACTATTTTGAGAAGTGCGGAGCGCGAGTCTAGAGCCGAAGTCCAAGTTTCCCGGTCCATCCTTCCGTGGTGGGCAGGGCAGGATTAAGAAATTGAGAAAAACTCAGCATGAGCAAGCTTTCACTGGTTATTCTGGCCGCAGGCATGGGAAGTCGTTACGGCGGCTTGAAACAGTTGGATGGAGTTGGTCCAAACCAAGAGGTGCTGATGGAATACTCCATCTTCGACGCCGCGCGTAGCGGAATAGATCATGTTGTTTTTGTGATACGAGAGGACTTCCGGGCAGCTTTCGAGGAGACCATCGTTAGGCGACTGCCCGCAGACCTCTCGGTGAGCTTGGCTTTCCAAGACCTTGAGGACTTGCCCCCTCACTTTTCCGGTAAGCTGACTTTAGACCAACGAACCAAGCCTTGGGGTACCGGGCATGCCGTGTGGGCCGCCCGGAAAGCGGTGTCCTCCCCATTCTTGGCCATCAACGCTGATGACTATTATGGACCACAGGCTTTCCGTCAATTGGCTAGACATCTACAAACTTCGGATTCCCCTTGCATGGTCGCCTTCCGCCTGGGCAACACCCTTTCACCTAGCGGCACGGTCTCTCGCGGAGTCTGCAGGCTTGACGAAGAAGTGGGCACGTTGACCGGTATCGACGAGCGCACCCAACTCAGAGCCGTCTCCGACGACCTAGTCGAGGACGATGCCAGCGGCGAAACCTTCCCCAAGTCCTCACTCGTCTCCATGAATTGCTGGGGCTTCGGTCCAACCTTCTTTGACTTTCTTGGTCAAGAGTTTGAAGGGTTCTTGACTCGCCTAACAGAGGAGCAAGGAGACCTGGGCAAAGGTGAGTTCTATCTCCCTGCCGCGGTCACCGCCTGGCAGCATAGGGGTTCAGAAGCCATTCGAGTGGAGACGAGTGAAGATGCCTGGATGGGGGTAACCTATCCCGAAGACCGGGAAACCGTGGTCGAAGGGCTCCGGAAACGAATCGCGGCCGGAGACTATCCCGAGAGGTTGTGGGCATGAGTGTACCAGCAGAAATCATCGAAAGTTTTCTAGGTGAAAGCGACATCTACTCAGTCGCCCCATTGGGAAGTGGCTTGATCCACGGCACTCTGTTGGTGAGTTGTTCCAAGGGCGCCTTCGTCTTTCAATGTTTCAACGAAGACGTCTTCAACTCTCCTGATGCGGTCATGTCCAACATCTCAAAGGTGCAGGGCCTAACAGCCCAAACTTCAGAGCCGACCCTCTCTTTTCTCACCCTTCGGGGATCTCAGGAATTGCTGTGCAGAGACCGGCAGGTCGGAAATCTTTGGCGCTGTTCGGCCTTCATTCCGGATACCATAACTTTCGATGTCCCGCCGGGTGAAGAGTACCTAAAGGCTGCAGCCCGGGCCTTCGCTGATTTTGCCTGCCGACTCAAAGGTCTCAACAACCAAGACTTCTTCATCCCAATTCCAAATTTTCACAACACCGAGCATCGCTACCAGGTCTTCCAGGAGAGTTGGACGGCGGCTCAGCCGGAACGACGCTCCGAAAGCGACCGGGCATCCCTGGAGAACTTGATTAGCACAGCTTTCCCAGAGTTTGGACTCACTGGTTTATCACCTGACCAAGTCCCTCACGGCATTGTTCATAACGACACTAAACTGAACAACTGCCTGTTCTATCGTGACCGCCCGGAGGTCTGCTGTGTGGTGGACTTGGACACTGTCATGCCAGGCAGTTGGTTGATGGACTTTGGAGACCTTTGTCGCAGCAGCGTTTGTCTGGAGCCGGAAGACAGCACCAATCTAGAGGGTATCGCCATCGACCAGCATCGCTTTGCCTCTGTGGTTGAGGGTTATTTGGAGGTCTTCGGTGAGCAGGCTAGCCCTGACGAGCTCAAACGAATGGTGTACGCGGCCTATCTCATGACCTTAGAGTTGGCACTTCGGTTTTTCACTGACCATCTTCAAAATGATCGATATTTCACCATCTCACGACCCGGACACAACCTCGACCGAGTTCGGTGCCAAACCAGATTAGCTCAAGCTTTTGCGCATTCTCGTACAGAGCTAGAAGCCATCGTCGAGCGATCTCTTCACAAGAAACGTTCGGTGCCTGCCTGAAGACTTTCTGCTCTGTCTCCAAACTGATACTCCTCAGGAAGCAAATCGTTAATCCGGTCCATTAAAAGGTCGGTCAGCCTTTGAAACTCTTGCTCGTATCGCCGAGAAGCGTCGATGGTCAAGGGTAAGAAATCTCTCGGGGCCCTGGGATCAGAACAGAGATCGATTGGTTCACCGATGGTGTAGTGGCAATGTCCCCCTTTAGAAAAAATGGAATCTCCGGGATAGAGCAGGTCTGAGCCGCTGACACCGATGGGAACGATAGAAACTCCCAAATGCAGAGCCATCTGCACCACTCCTGAAAATCCCGGAGTAAGCCTGCGCGATCGAGTGCCCTGGGGAAAAACCAGAGGTCGATACCCGAATTCGAGAGCTTCTTGGTTGATCCTTACGACCTCAGCCGTCAGGCCCTCAAAATGTCTCTGGAAACTCTGGGCAAACTGAGCAGGGTCTTCATGGCGAAGGTCTTCCAAGTAACTCCGCACATCGTCCGACAATTCTTCTCCAGACCAAAGTCCGTCACCCAAGCTCCTCAGTTCTCGATACTCATCCTCTCTGGGCCGTCGACCAACTCGAGCCAGCCAGTCCAAAGTCAACAAGAATCCTCGAGAAGGCACCGGCATACAGGCGCACCAAGTCAATAGCTTGGCCAACCACGCTTTCTGATAGTACTTTCCCTTGACCCAAGGAGCGAGAGGTGAGAAGCCGATTCGGTCTAGCTCTTTCATGAATGGAGCATAGTTGAAACGATCGGTGTGATTCATAGCCAGGAGATAAGGTCTATCATTGTCTAGATAGTCTAAGCCGTCGATGGAGTATGACGTTCCAGGTGGGCGAGCATAGTCTAAGGGGAGTATTGTACGGGCGATCATGATCTGGGCATAAGGAACTTGAGGAAGGTGAAAGTCTTGAAGACGTTCTAGCACTCCAAGCGTTCGGAATCCACTATCAGGCATCTGGACAGTCTCCCCTTTCGTAGGTGGCATCCGTGGTGACCCACAATGAGGACCACTTTCTCTATTCAAATCGGAAAGCTTGAGCGCACTGCTCTCCTTACGGACCGACTGTCCGCTTAGCCTCTTCTACCCCTCGGCCCTGCTGTCGTGCCTCTTCCAAGGTCTCAACCCAACTTTTTCCACCTGGAGGAGACTGCAGCTTTTGAGCCCGAGCCAAGGAATCGAGGGCCTGCCCGGTCCACTGGAGAAAACTTGAGTCGTATAGCCCAGCTTGACTCAAAAGTGAAGGCCAGCACTGGACGGCTATCTCTTGCGCTTCGCCCAATCTCCCAAATTGAACGAGCGCTGCCACCTTCCGAAACAAAATTCTCAAGGTGAACGGGTCATCGGGTCCTAAGCTGTCATAAACGGCTGGAAGTCCCGATTCGAAGCGCGACAAGGCCTCTCCGTATCTGCCCCCCTGCAGCAAGAATTCCCCATAACGGCAGTTAACTCCACCAACATAGAAGGAATCGGCACCGTGGGTGGCCTCGAACCCTTCAAGAGCTTTACGGAAGAATTTCTCAGTCTGGCGGAAATCACTAAGGTGCCAGGAAACGATTGCCTTATTAAGCCAAACTCGAGCCCAACGACTATCGTGAATCTCGCCCTCACTGAGCAGGGATTCGGCCTCATTCAACTCTGATAATAGCTCGGCGAGTTCGATATCGGTAAGGTTTTGCCTCAAGAGCTCCCTTTCGACCCGATCCATTCTGAAATCGAAGTTTAGAGG
>JBJHCR010000401.1:0-5500 GCA_050486105.1 Vulcanimicrobiota bacterium | reverse complement strand
ATATGGGTCCAAGAGCACTCGGCCTGGACGGCCCTGGGCCACCTGCGCCCTTTGAATCCTCCCGGGCATGGGAGCAACGTGAAGAAACTCATAAGAAAACGGTGGCGGGTCCTGAGGACTCAAAGCCGCGTGACCAGGACCGTGGTGGGTTAAGGTTCGCCCTTCGGGGCCGTAGCGGATCACTGTGCGACCGCTGGGCTCCTCCAACATCTTCAGGGACAATTTTACTCCCGCCCGCTGGAGAACCTCCACCGGATAGTCGGGCCCGACCACGCTGTGAACCGCGACTTCCAACCCCCAGCCCCGGGCGGCTAGAGCCACATAGAGGGCCGCTCCTCCAGGGATAGCACGACCGCAAGGAAGATCGTCGATCAGCAGGTTGCCGACCACCACCAAGTCAACACTGCTCACGAAACGCCGTCACCACCTCTTGGCATCGCTCTCGATTCACAGGTTTCCGCCAATCTCCGTCTTCCTTGATAAAGCTTCCCACGATCAGACCATGGGCTTGGGAATAGCGAGACAGGTTTTTGGGGGTCAGGCCGGAGCCGATCCAAACGGGCAAATCCGAGGCCTGTTGCAACTCTGAGAGTTCTTCGATCTGAGCCTCTTTTCCGGTGGAGGTCCCGGTGAGGACCACTCCGTCGGCCAAGAAAAATTGAGCGGCCTGAGCCATCTCCCCGATACTGACATCCGCCGTCAAGGCGTGGGAGGAGTGCTTTTTCTTGAGGTCGCAGAGCACCTTTATGTGCTCGGCTCCAATTCCCCGTCGATAGCGCAACAGCGGTCCGGCGCAGGCCTCCATCAAGCCCTCATCAGCCAAGTGACCAAAAACAAAACCTTCGGCTCGAATGAAGCTGGCTCCACCAGCCAGGGCCACGGCCAGAGCCTCCTGGTTGGCTCCGGCCAGGATCTGCACCCCCAGGGGGAGAGCAATAGCCGACTTCACCGCCCGACACAAACAAGCCATGACCGCCACCACTTCGGGACCCACTTGACCCTTGAGGTAGGGCAGGTCGTGCATGTTCTCTAGGATCACTCCGTCAAAGCCGACGGCGGCCAGAATCTCAGCCTCACGCACCGCTTGTTCGATGAGTTGCTTCGGGGTCTGGCGAGAGAGGGGAGTGCCTGGGAGCGCCCCCACGTGCACCATTCCGATCAGGTTGCGTGGGCGTGGGAAGAGGTCGCGCATGCCGGTGGGGTTCGCAGAAGTAGGCCTTGCCTCCTACGCGAAGAGCTTCATGAGCTGACGCCCAAGGTCTGCCATCAGATTGGCGCTGGTCTTCGAATAGCCTCCACTGGCCAGAATGGCGATGGGAACGCTCCGAGATTGAGCAGCTTCCAGGACCAAGAGGTCACGCCGGTTCACTCCAGTTCGAGTGACCATCAGCCCACCTAAGCGGTCGTCCTGAAAGATGTCGGTGCCGGCATTGTAGATCACGAGTCGGGGGGACTTCGGCCAGTCAAAAAGCTCCTCTAATCCACTCTCCACTGCCTCCAAGTAGTCTTTATCGGTGCAGGCCGGCTTCACCGGGCAAGCCACATCGACTCCCTCTAAGGCCTGGGGATCGGTATCCACCGGATAGATCTCTTGATTGTAGACATCGAGGATTCGCACAGATTTGTCGTGGGCGTAATCGGTGCTTATTCCATTGCCCTGATGAACATCGAGGTCGATGTAGAACACCGGATCCTCTGGGGTCAATAGACCCTTAAGCCTGAGCCTTTCAAGGCCTAGGGCGATGTCGGACAGCAGACAAAAACCTTCCCCACCACCCCGTTTGGCGTGGTGGAAGCCTCCGCTGAGATTGAAAGCCACCCCGTGAGTCAAGGCGTGCTCGAAGGCCAAGACCGTACCCGCTGCTCCCCATAAGGTGGGCTCCAAAAACCAGCCCCGGATCCAGGAGTAAGGGAAAAATCCCAGGATAGGAACCTCGACCACCGAGGTGACCGTTCGACCTGAAGATAGGCTTTGCAGGTACGAGGGGTCGTGCACCAAGGCAAAATCCGACAATTCCAGGGGCCTCTCTGGACTGATCAGGCGCTCGGTGAAGCGATTCCCGAAAACCTGGGTTAAGGCCTGTGAGGCTTGTCGGGCCCGATCGAACTCGAACGGGTGGAGCGCATTCAGCCAACGTGAGCCGAAGAGATATCGCGGATGATAAATGAACATCGGTGTGGCCGCCACCTTTCGGTCGAAGGGAGAGTTTCCCTGGACTTGAACTCCGCAGGTGGGATAGGAAGCTCTTCTATCTCTGGCTTAGGCTTATACTCCCTAGAAGCTCAAGAGGGAGTTCGCCAACGAAGCCCTGGGAAGCGAGCATAGTCTCGAGCCTAGGTAATCCATTCACAAGACCACTCAACGGCGAGCGAAAGGGTTTTTCACCCACAGCAGCAGGCGCCGACCGGCTCTTGGGAAAACATGCCGCCATGAAGCCACCTGTAGGGAAACTGATCGGAACCGCTTTGCGCCGTTGTCGCGACGCCGAAGTGGTTTGGGAAGAACGCACTGAGATCGACCTGGCCGAGCCCGACTACCGGCGCCAGTCTTCGGGCTGGGGCTTGAGGGTGAATCAGGAAGGCCGCGCCGGCTGGACTTGGGGCAGCCTGGACGATTCCCCGGAGACCCTCCTGGAGAGAGCGGTCCACGACGCCCGCAAAGGCCCCAAGGACGCCATCCTGTTTTCTCACGGGCTTCCTTTCACCGGGCAGGTGGGCTCGGTGGAACCGGTGGAACCCAGGCCTCATCTCTCCCGATTGAGCAGGCTGGTGGACCGCCTCCGGTTTCTGGTGCCTTCAATCATTCCTGGACGCTCACTCACCATTCGGGCGGGATTGAGGCTGCAGCAGATGTGCCTAATCACCCGGGCTGGCGAGCAAGTGGGACAGCGCATTGTCTACAACATTTCGGTGAAAGCTACCGAAGGCTTACCCCTGGCGGCCAATCTGGTGGCCAGCCGCCTGCGAGAAAGTCCCGCCGAATTGCTCATGAGTCTGGCCTGGCGCAGCGCTCACTCGGAAGAGATCCGCTCGGCTCCAGATGGGTTTCAAGCCGCCGTATTCAGCGAGGACGCCACCGGGGCTCTCCTGCGAGACCTGGTTGGCGAACACCTGGATGCGGCAAAATTCTTGAACGATCCCGATCGAGCAGCTCCCTGGGGGGAGCCCTGGTTGCATGAGGACGTCACCATCCAAGACGATGGAACCCTTCCAAGCGGTCCGGGCACAGTCGCTTTTGATGGCGAAGGGGTGGCCCGACGTCCAGTTTCTTTGATTCACGAAGGAGTGGTTCATCATCACCTAGCCGACCGCTATCACGCCAAAAAACTTGGAGTGGGAGCCGCCGGATTAGCGGTGCGGGAATGGGGACAGCCGCCGCGCCCGGGCTATTCGAACCTGGCCATGGTTCCTGGAGCCCTGACCACGGGAGAACTGACTCGCCGGATCAGCAACGGGATCTACCTGGACACTCTGGCCCCCTGCGATGCACCTCGAGAGCCCGGAGAATTTTGCCGGGTGGCCCAAATCGCCTTTCGAGTGCAGAACGGGCGGCCGACGCATCGCCTGGAGCCCTTTCTGGTGAAAGGCCGCTTCGTGGATCTCTTAGGCAGCGGTCTGATGGGTCTTGGAGCCGAGAGGAGCTGGAATCTGCGCTGCTTCACCCCACCTATAGCCACCGCTGCCGTCCTTTGCGAAGGCTTACCCCAGGGGTTGAAGGTTCAAGAGGAACGCGGCGGCGACTGGTGGTGACGAGGCGGGGTCACCGGATAAACGTGGCCCCGACCGTCGCTTTGCGAAGCGATCTCAGCCAAATGAGCCACGGCGGCCTTGGCAGCCCTCTTTTGAATCCAACGTGCCAGCGGCGCAAATAGGCGAACATACCACAAATTTGGCCTTGACCAGGCTTCGATTCGTAAGACGACCGCCCCATCTCGCTGCTTGATCACCTGAAAGGTCTCTTCCCCCACCTCAGGATGACCTTCGAGGGTGCGATAGGTGAAACCGCTGGTCCACCCCTGCGGGCAACTCTCCAAACGAAACACTCTATCGACCCGGCTGGCAAAAAAGAGCTGTACGAATCCAAGAAAGCGGAACCTCAAACCCACGCAGTCGCCAAAGCGCACTGGGACTCGCTCCACCACAGGCTCCCCTATGGACGGGCCGAAGATGTCATAGGCCAGGATGGCACTCTCCAGCAATTCGAAGGCTCCTCCGGGAACGGGAGAGCCCGGCGCTTCAAAACCCAGAGTCACTTCAGTGAGGTCGTGGTCGGCTTGAGGCAAGCGGTCCCGATAGGCCCTGGGGTCTATGGACCGAGACTCCCAAGCCAGCAGCCTAGGCTTTTGTCCGGGCAACAGAAAATGCACGATTCGACCTAAAGTCCAAAGGTTAGATAAGCCGCAAAGGGCCACATATTGAAAGCCACGATACCCGCGACCACCACCGGCAACCATCGACGAGTGTTATAGTCGTCAACTTTGGCCAGGGTGAAGATCAGGGCAGCGATGGTGGCCACCGTGGCCGAGGAGAAGGCGCAGGCCGGCCCCGTGAAGATTCCGATGACCCCCCACAAGCCAACCAGGACAGCCACCAGTCCGGTGAGGTAGCCAAACTGAACCTCTGCAAGCCTTGAGGCTGCGAGATCCGCCGTGGCTCCCATGGAAAAACCGAAAAGAACCAGACCCCCCAAAGCCAAGAACGACAATAAGCTCAAGGCTCCCGCCAAAGTCAGAAAGAGATAGACCAGCCCGAGATAGGGACGGTCGTTGTCCAGGGAGCTGTGCACCACCATTCGGGCAAGAAAGTATCCTATCGGCCCAAAAACTAGAATCGCGAGTAAAACTGCAATAATCATATTTTCATCATAGGGAAAATGAGCAAGGAATGCAACATGATGGAAATGTTCCGGCGAGAGACCCTCGAACGCTTGAGTGCAATTGCTGACATCTGGCCCCAGAAGTAGAGAGCATAGGGAGGGGATCTCGAAAATGCACTCTCGATCAGGCCAGGAGAATGCCGTTCGTGCTCCGTTTTGCCAGAGCTTCATCGAAGGTCACAATGGCGCCCCCGGCGTGCAGCCAACTCGTGCAACCTTCGATGGAGATCCCTCGGCAGATCTATGCTGGTGCGAACAAAGTCAGGCTTCATAGCTCGAGAATACTTTGACGACTTATTTAAGTCAGGAAGCTCAAGATAGGGCGTCGAACTCCATCATCTGTGCCTAGTACAACGTCCGCGAAATTCATCCCTAGCCTGGCGGCCATGCATCCTCTCTCGCGGCGTCGAAGCTCACTCAAATACGCATGGTATTGAGCGTTCGCTTCTCCTTGCGACAGAGGCGCCTGACCACCATTGGTGGGGACGAACTTCACGGACATTGCACTAGCGTGCAAACCGGGCGCATTCCACTTAAGGTGCAGCCCGCAGGCATGAGATAGCAAGAAAAAGGGAAAGCCTCCCTTGGACCATCACGGCTAGGCCGAAACGAGGAGGCTTTCTA
>JBJHCR010000400.1:0-5506 GCA_050486105.1 Vulcanimicrobiota bacterium | reverse complement strand
GAGTTGACCGAGGCATTGAAGCCGAAGGTTGGTGTCGGAAAGATTGAAGAACCGAAGCTACCCCCGAGTCCGTTGAACGCGTTGAGGTTCCCTAACTGCACCCCGGCGAAGCTCGACCCGTTGCCTGTAGGATTCCTGAACCCAGGGTTAATAAACTGATTGCTGAAGCCGGGGTTGATGAAGTGTGAAGTGGAAGCCGAGTTCGCCGAAGCAGCTTGGCCAAAAGTCGGCGCAGGAAACATGGATCCCGAAGATGGCGCCGCACCTGAAAAGCCTGTCCAACCAGCTAGGAGATTCTGTTGAGCACCGAGCACACTGGAGAAGTAGTCGGCCTGCATCGAGAAATTGGCTTGGAAGGCAGCTTGCTGAAAACTCTGAGCCACGGGGGCGAAGGGTGAAGGCATGCTGTAGGGATTTGCTTGGGGAAAACTTCCGATAAAAGTCAAGTTGGTCACCTTTTCCTAAAGTCTGACCCTAGTTTACCAAAACGAGCAAGCATGTGTTAGCGATCAAATTGTTAAAGTTGTTAACTTTCTGTTAAATGTCGGACCTCGCTGACGGTTCTCGAAACTGTGTTCTGGTCTTTGGCCCCTTGAGGACTTCTCCGTTTTGGCTGGGAAGGGTGGTTGAAGCTCGCGCTCGGAGGTTCTGCGGTTCACGGGTTCCAGTTTCAGCACACCTCGGTCAGCCCGATTTGCATTCGCATGCCTTGCTTAGGATCCGGCCAGCCTCCTAGGGCTCGCCACCTTTCACCCCCAAGCGGCTTCCCAGGTCCCAAACGTCCCCTGTGCAACGTCTATTTCGCCAAACTCTGAGGTGCAACAGAGCGTTTGCCGTTCAGGCCCTCTAGGTGCTTTCGTAGAGGCATGGGTACCAACTCTTGAGGGTGTCGAGTTGGTCGTCTTCAAAACCCCATTTGCGAGCCTGAGACTCAAATCTCTGCTGCAGCTCGGGCTTTGACAAATGCTCTAGGCCGATTTCGACCTGCCTATCGAGCAAGAAAAGTTTGGCTGCTGTCTTGAGCTTGCGAACCATTTTTTCAGGCAGCATGAACCCTTGGCAAACATGCTTCATGACGTCGGTTTCTTCTGGATTTAGGAAACCGTCGGCGTAGGCCATGGCCCAAGCTAACATGAGTATGGTCTGTTTCACGAGAAAGCTTGAGACTTCAGCCAGTTCTGCTATGGTAATCTTTGGCGCCTTTGAGAGTCGGTTGACCATTTGCTGATCCTCGATCAGCTCATGCATGAAACTCAGTTCGTCGGCGTGCATCTCTCCGTCTGCAGAGGAGATCTCCAGAAGCACCCGGACCAGAACCTCACGATCGTAGGGCTCTATGATTGGGGAATCTCGCAGGACTCGGTCAAAGTATTCGGTCGGGTGCTCATCCTTGCGACATCGCAACCATTGCCCTTCAGTGAGAGACAAAAGATCTTGGACCTTCATGAAAGCCTTGAGAACCAGAGTCTCGAGTTCGTCGTCGCCCAGAGCTTGCTGGGGACGGGGCTTGCCGGCAACTCTTCTAAGACTGGCGCGAACCCAATTCACCAAGGGAGCTCTTTCGGACCCCGACGGTGCCGCTTGGTGGCCTTCTGGCTGCCGAGGGATACTCACGGTCTGGGTCAATTCGCCACAGTCGCTTCTGAAGGTCAGGTGAGCCACATTCTGGTCATAGTTGACAGACTTTACTAGATGGGAAATGTCTCGATACTCAGGCATGTGCTTACCAGCGAATCTCCATCATGGAACAGTTGAGGCCACTTCCGATCCCCATCAGTGCGATCCTGTGTCCAGCTTTGAGCCAACCTCTTTCGTCGGCCAAGGCCAGAGTCAGGGGGACTGAGGCCGGACCGACGTTCCCGAGAAAGGGGTAGGTGAGAAAGGCTCTCTTGGAGTCGAGGTGGAGGCTTTCGAAGAGAAACTCGTGGTGCCGCTTTCCGACCTGATGACAAACGAAAACATCGATGGCCTCAGGGGTCCAACCAAACTCTGATTCCGCTTCGGTCCAGGTTCGTTTAGCTAACTCGACACCGGCTTCCATGAGCGGTCTGGCCAGGACGATCATTTCTGTGGCTTTCCCCAGACAAAGATCCGAGTGCCTGGTGTCGGCGAGGGCAACGTGGCCTACCACTCGGTGCCCGGTGCGGGAGAGCGATTCGTGAGTCAAGACGGCGGCGACCGCTCCCGAGCCCAGAGTTAGGGCGGCAAAGTTATCCCGAAAATCCTCCATGGTGGTCTCGTCACCGAGAAGCCGAGCAATCGTGCTCTCTATGACCTCCCTGCTGGATTCTGAATCAACAAGCAAGGCTGCCTTGATTCGTCCCTGAGAGATCATGTCGGCCAAGACCGACATGCCGTTGAGGAAGGCTAGGCAAGCGTTGCCAATGTCGAAATTCAGGCACTTGGACGGAAGACCCAGTCGTCCATGGACCAGACTTGCCATGGACGGCTCTATGTAGTCTTTGCAGACCGAAGTGCTGACCAGGCAGCCGATGTCCGACGGGCTTAAGCCGGACGCCTTGAGAGCCTTGTCTGCCGCACGGGCAGCCGACTCGGCGATGGTCGTTCCCCGTGGCCAAAATCGCCTTTCTTCAACTCCTGAGGCTGCTAGCACTCCATCTGGAGGGATCTTCAGTCTCTCCAGAAGGGGATTGAGTTCATCGAAAGTCGACTCCATGCTTATCACTTCTCCTGGGAGGTGATAGGCAATAGATTCGAGACAAACATCGGCGTGCAGCATCGTTTGGGCTTCTTTCCAAGGAGATCCGACTGAATGTGACCTTAGTGGACCACTGTTTCCGTTGGCGGTGCCACAGCGAGGACGTCTGATTGAAGCCGGGCCTTGTAGTCTTTCATCAGTTCTTCGACCCTTTCGTGGGACGAACTCTTGACCAGGATACTGGCGTGGTGGTCTTCCCCTTCTTTCCAGACCACTTCAGGAGCGTTGAACTGTTCGAGGTTGGGTGTCTTATCTTTAGCTAGGCAAACCAGCAATCCAGCGTGATCCTTACTAACCTTGGGGAGTTTATAGGGCTCCTTTTGGAAGTTTGCCAGTTCGAGTCGGGCCCACTCCTTCCAGAGATCGATCCCGCTCGAAGCTAGGACCAGGCGGTCAATGTTGGCCCCTCCGACTCGAGCGGCTTTCTCCAGGAAGTAAAGACGTCCATCTCCGCCCTGAATAAATTCTGTGTGCGTCACTCCGCGCACGAGGCCCATGGCTTGGACCATTTGTTCGTTGAGCTTCAACAGTTCTTTGCCAAGCTTTCCCTGACTTGGGAGACTCTCGGAGGAGAAGACCCCCCCATGGTTCCAGACGTCGAATGGAGGAACCCCATATCTGTGGGCTCGGGCAAAAAGAACTTTCTTGTCGTAAACCACAGAGTCGACATGGAAGACATCGCCCTTGACATATTGTTCCGCCAAGTAATAGCTCTGTTTGTCACCCAAGGCGTGAATCAACTGCCAAAGGTCTTCTTTGTTGTGAACCTTCTTGATACCAACGGAACCAGCCTCGGAGCGAGGCTTCAGGACCCAGGGGGGCGCTACCCGCTCGGTGTATTGCGCCACTTGCGGGTAGTGTAGAATCCCCACAAAGTCTGGCACCAAGATTCCGCAGTCTCGAGCTTGGACTCGCATAGCCAACTTGTCCCGGAAATATCTGGCGGTGGTGTCCCCCATGCCAGGGCATCGGAGGTGCTCACGAAGCGAGGCTGCTGTTTCAACATCAAAGTCATCCAACGGAATGATCCTGTCGATTCGATGTTCTCGCCCCAGGTAACTGACAGCGTTGGTGACGTCAGGCTGCTTGTAGAGATCGTGCATGAAGAAGCGTTCGTCTATGCATTCCCAGGGCCAGTTCTTTTCTTTCAGGGCTTCCGTGGTCAAGAGCATCGTCTTGATTCCTAACTCGTGGCAGGCACGAAGAAACGGGACTCCCTTATAGTAACTTGCTAGGCATAAGAAGGTTGGCTGCTCCATAACTTTCCTCTTTCTCATTCTCTGGGGCGATGGTGTTCAACATTTGGGGCCATTGCTGCGCACCTGATATTGTATCGCGCTTCGGGGACTGCCTTCCTTCCCTGCCCAGGTTCCAAAAGCTTCGAAGAAAAAAAAGAACCCCCAGGAGTTCGGGGGATTTTGATTTTAAACTCAAGTCGTATTAGGAACGGGCTCTAGGGTCTGTTGACATTCAGCGTTTCAAGCTGCGCGAAGCAGATTTTCTCTCTCCGGAAGTGTTTTTTTGAGCCTAGTACCCGTGAGTACTTAAGCAAAAAGGCGCTTTCGGAGAGGGGAAATAAGCGAGTGCAGCGCCGTGAAGGTTGAATGTCAACAGGCCCTAGTAAGTTTTGAGAACTCCGCTGTCCCCCCTACGCGTTCTCCGGGTAGGCTGGGCAGATTGTCTGGTGTGAGCAGGGATCTCTTTCATCGTTGGCTTAGGTGGAGCGGGGGCCGCAGCAGGTTGGCTTTGGGATGAACTTGTCCCTTGGGCCCTCCTGGTTGGAGCTCGCCGTGTTGGGGCTCGGTTGGCGGTCGGCACTGCGGGTTGTCTAGGACTCGTCTGCGGACGCGTATTCACAGGACGTTGGGGAGCGCTGCTTGCCGTGGATCGAGCAGGAGGTTGAAAGGTCGGGGTGCTAGCATTTTGAACCATAGCCAAGTCCCGGGTGTAGTTTCCAGCGGGGAACAGTTGATGAGCCCTTCTAAGGTGGGTTTCTGCCTGCCCGTAGTCCCGGCCATTAAAGTAGCCTCGTCCTATAATGGCATTGGCTTTGCCGAGTTGCTCGTTGCTGCCGTTATGCTTTTCGAAGGTAGAAAGAGCCTTCTTGCCCAGATTGATGACCGAATTCACTTCGCCCCGTTCGTAGCCTGCTTGACCCTCGACAATCTCGTTGTTCGCCAAGATTCTGAGCTGTCGGCTCGCTTCAGCCATCTGCCCTTGGGCCAGGTCCTTGCTTTCCGGAGACTTATTTCGGATGCTGACCCAAAGGTCGAAAGCATCTTCGTAATCTCCAGTTCCAATCAAGGCCTTCCCGAGAAGTATCTCGGCTTCAAGAATTTCTTTGGAGTCGGCGTCGGCTTCTTGCAACTCACCGATGGAGGCACGAAGTTTCGGTGCTGCCAGGAGATGCTCTCCGGCTTGGATTTCATCCTTGGCTACGTTGATGGCAAAGCGCGCACGCTCCAGGTCTTCGGCCTTTTGCTCGGCTTGCAGCTCTTCTTCCGATTTGCTCTCCCCGCTGTAGGCCATCAAGCCGCCTCCAACCAGAAAGACGATAGCTAAGATCATGAGCAATTTGAGAAAACCGCCCCCGCCGGCTTCTGGGGTTGCCGGAACATACTCTGGAATCTCGAGATCTTCGAAATCTCCGTCTCTGATCTCTTCATCCACCCAGCTGTCATCGACAAAGTCACCTTCCGACTCTTGGTCGATGGCGTGGTCGAGCATTTCCGTCATGCTGGGTTTCGAATCTTGCTTGTCGCCGAGCCAAGCTCCTCCCCCGTGGGG
>JBJHCR010000399.1:0-5509 GCA_050486105.1 Vulcanimicrobiota bacterium | reverse complement strand
GCCCTACAGTCCCTTTTGAACACCATGTCTCTGAAATTTTAACAATATCTTAACACTTCACGAGAAAACTCCGCTCATAACCCAGACAGATTTGCTATACTTTAAGGAAGACTCACATGAAGGAGCCCTTTCTATGGCCGTCAACAATATTCTCAGCAACCTACAGTCCCGCGACGCTCAACAGGCTCAGGCCATATTTGCGGCCGTGACCGGCGGGGCACCAGGCCAGGCTCCTCAAGGAGAAGCAGGAGCGGCCACCCCACCAGCCAATCCTGCGGAGGCGCTGCAGCAACAGATCGCCGCCATGCAGATGCAGCAAATGATGTTCCAGGTGAGCTATCAAAGCATGGGTGCCCAAATGTTCTCCCTGAGCAACACCCTCTTGGCCATGGATTCTATGAACCAGGGCTGGGCCCGAATGAACGGCTTGTAAGAAAAGAGCACCTATTGAAAGGGAAACCTCGCCCTTACCTTTAAGCGACCGCTCTTCCCGTCAGTCGAAGACCACTCATAGCATCTTTACATGAAGGCAGATTTAAGTTAATCTTCTTCCACGAGACTTTGGTCCACTGTTGATTCCTTCAAGCGACCCTGGTCTACACTTTCAACTCGAGGTTATACAATGAGTCACTCTTCCCAAGGGAGAACGGGCTTGTGGGCAATTGCTCGCCGCTCCATCGCCCTGCTCCTACTTCTATCTTTCACCTGCCTAATGACCGGATGCGGAAGCTCCAACGAGGAGTTTGTGTTCACCAACACCTCTCCATCGAGCCCCGCCACTAACAACAATCTGAACGGTATGCTGTTTTTAGGGGTACCCGTAGAGGGAGTACCGGTCGAACTCCGCAGCCTGAACGGTGAAGTCCTGGCCACCCAAACCACGGACGTCATGGGCAACTTCATCTTTCCCGGACCCCACCCTCCGGACTTTCGGCTGGTCGCGACCTTAAGCAACGGAAGTCAGTTTTCTCGCGAGGTTCGTGATTTTGCCGGTCAGGAGTATGCGGTAATCAATGTGCCTACCACGCTGGTTAGTCTTTTGGCTCAAGGTAACACCGAAGAATCCTTGGAGGTACATCGAAGCTCAATTCGTGCGAAACTAGGACTACCATCAAATTCGGACCTCAATTTTGTAGAGGAGTCTGTGGGAATCGGTTTCTCCCACATCGCCTTTTTCGCCCGAGCGGCCAACGCCGGTGGACTGGGACCCTTCATTCAGAGCATTGCTACCTCGGGCGCCGGCCCAAGCAGCCGATTTCTCCTCAGAGAGAATACCTTAGATAGTCCCTTGAGCGACCTTGCTCCTGAACTTATGGACCGATTGCAGGCCCATCGAAGCGACCAGCGCCTGCGCTTGAGTGTTCGCATGCTGATGGCTCGCGGCCTCGACAACAGGGAAAGCTTGTCCCTGGAATCCGGGGTCAATGCCCAGTTCGGTGAAGTGGTCGGCGGATTGGTGGCTTCGGTGGCAGCGGGCCTGGTAACCAACGTCATCAGCGATGGAGTCGGAGTTGTGTATACCTGGGTTGCAGAACAGTTGGGCTGGCACTACGGAACAACTGTGGAAATGGATGAGATTCTCCAAGCGATCCAGGGGGTGGCCGACGGTGTCCAGGCGATTGCCAACACCCAGACTCAACAGGAGATTCAGAACGGCATCGACGCAATGAACACAGCCGTTACCTCGATCACGAGTGACACGAATTCCTTGATCAATGCCATCTCTAAAGCGAATCAGGACGAGAACTATTTCTCCAACGAGCCCTCAACCTCGACCTTGCCCACCGATATCACGAACTATCTCAATGTGGCTCGAGCCGGAGCCACTATCGAAAACTACAATTCCTATCTGACCCTAATGGCCCAGTGGATGACGGGAGCCTCGCAGATCCCCGTAGGGAACAATCCCCCAATTGTGGTGGAGAGCAACTATGATGCTCAGATGAACTTGATCGACCTAACCCGGCTTTCCGTTTTACAGGAGCAGAACGGGATCACTCTCAACAGCGGAACCCAGGCGTATATGCACTTCCCGGTTCGGACCTCCAACTTTCTGGACCAAGTGCTTCAGCCTTGGCAGAACTACGCCGTCTACCAGTCCTTGGCAGCTTATCAGTTGGCCGAAGCGGCCCATTCCAGCGGTACTCCAGCTTCTGAAATTGTCAGCGCTCAAGTTGCCATCGACAACATGGCTCGCTCACTCCAAAGCCAACGTGGTCAGGTTCCAGCCTACCCACCAAGCGATCGGGTGTTCATCGATATGCAGTACGGGTTGATGTGGTGGATGGATATCCAAGGCGCCACAAGTTACAGCAGTGCCACCACGGCTTATTTCAATCCTACACTCGAGGGAGGCCACTCCTACGGGGATTGGCGATTGCCGACCTTCAATGAGGCCAAGGCCCTGCAATTGCGAGGAGTCTACGCCGCCGCTGCAGCTAACGGACACGTAGACTTCGGCAATCCAGTGTCAGGTCTGAACACGCTTGGATTCAACACCAGCGGGCTCAACTCCGATGGGGAATTCTGGGTAGCCAACTGGGAAATCGATGATGGATTGTTCGGCGACGACAGTTGGTCCTTCGACAATAAAAGTCTGAAGTTCCGAGCGACCCACGAAAGCAACAATTACCTTTACGATGCCAGTGGAGACTTTCCGTACTTCATGGTGCGTACTCTCGGACCTCGTCCACTTATCAAAATCGATGAGCCGGGCAGTATCAGTGGCCCCAAAGACACCTGGCCTTCTCAGTTCAATAACACACTCCAAGAATGGGAGCAGCCGTATCTGGCGACCTTCACCGGTTTCAGCAATATCGGGACTTCCAACAATCAGGTAACCTGGAACAGTAATTGGAATTTCTATATTGGAGTTTGGACCGACTTCGCTTTGGGTACGAGCACCGTCTCAGGTAGCGGCCATGTAGACCGCGATGGAAATGCAGGCCCGTACAGTAGCTCCACCAATCACCCTCCAGTCTATTTCAACCAGGATGACTCCAGCAGGGTGTCGGTGAGCAACTACGAAACCAACTTTGGAGCAATCACCCCTCATCTCGGAGCAAACCAATCAACCCCCATCCATCTCTTTGCTCTAGGATACGCCAATAACACCTTTCCTACGAACATCCAGGCCACGGTGAACAGCCCCATCAGCACTCCCCAGATCACCTTGACCGGTTTACAGATCTCCCCTCGGAACATGGTGATGTCGGTAGAGACGACAGATGAAGCCTCCCAGCAGTTCGTGGCCACCGGTTTCTATTCCGACGGCACAGTCGAAGACCTGACTGGACAAGTCACCTGGACCGTCACCGGGGTCCCCAATGGTGCGAGCTTTGCCGAAGGTGACCCTGGCCTACTGAAACTAGAGAAGGCCTCCTTGCCCGATCAACCTACAGCCACCTTGACGGTGCAAGCAACCATCAACGTCTCTGGTAATCCAACCAAAGTCGGTGATGATAACACCACGGTTTTGGTGCAGATCGACTAAGCCGACTTTGAGACATACCTCAGCGGTCGATACGAGCGCGTTTGAAGCTCCCCATCGGGGCCTTCAAGCGCGCTCATTTTGAGAGCTGTCCTGCAAATCCAGAGCAGTCTCCTCTTAGGACTTGAGAATCCAACATGTAACAAGTTTGTCATATTATCTGGGTCTCCTCAGCTCTGTCGTAATCGGACATCCTTAAGCTATTTTTATCAGCTAAACCCAAGGAGTCTAACGAGATGATTAAGCCTTTCAGCCAGATACAAACCAACGATGCTCGACATGCGCAGTCTATCTTGGCCATGCTTTCGGGGGGGGCGCGAGGTCTGTTCGTCCAAAACCCCGTACCCATCAAACCCAAGGCCGCTCCTAACAAAAAGAAGCCTGCAGCCAATAAAGCCAAGCCAGGAGCCGCAAAGGCCAAGCCTGCCCCCAAGAAACCCCAAGTCGAGTCGGGATTTCAGATGCCGAATCTGGCCAATCAAGCGGCCCTAATGCAGAGCCAAATGGCTGAGATGCAGATGCAGCAGATGATGTTTGGACTCAGCTACGCCAACGCCGCCCAGCAAATGCAGTTGCTCGGAAGCACCCTCATTGCCATGGACCAAATGCATCAAGGATGGAGCTTTTTCACCGGCCCCTCGGTGTACTCAGGATTCTAAGGGGTTCGCCACAAACGCGGTTTGACTCTCAGCTCCCGCGCCGCTTCAAGTCGATCCAGGAACTGCTCGCGGGAGATCTCGGTAGCTCCGAGGCGCAGAGTGTGGGGGGTCAGGACTTGGGCATCGAAGAGGGTCACTCCCAGAGCTCGAAGCTGCTCCACCAAGTGAACAAAGCCTACCTTAGAGGCATCGGGCTCGAAATGAAACATGGACTCCCCGGCGAAGGCTCCTCCGCACAGCACCCCATAAAGGCCTCCCACCAATCGGTCTTCTCGCCAGACTTCCACACTGTGGGCGAAACCTTGTTGATGGATTTCCGTGTAAGCATCAACCATCCCAGCACTGATCCAGGTGGACTTATGATGGCGAGCACAACCCAACACCACTTGACGAAAAGCCAAGTCAAAAGTCACTTCAAATCGACCCTGACGAACCGTGCGAGCCAGGCGGCGAGAAATCCTGATATTCTTCCACTCAAACACCGCCCTGGGATCTGGACAGAACCAGCGAGCCGGACGATCAGACCATGGGAAGATTCCAGCCTCGTAGGCCTTCAAAAGCAATTTTGGGGTGACAGCATAGCTCCAGGCTACCAGACCGTAGGCGTCCGCCTGTCTGGGATCGGGAAACGGATCAGAGTCGTTCACCCAACCAGTAAGCACCAAATCACCAACACTTCCCATCTCCTTTGAGAATGTCAAACACCCTTGACTGGAGAACCTGAGCCCATGAGCAAGAACCAGGACCTCATTACCCGTCGTACAACAGTTGTCAGTCAAGGAGTTGGTCGCCTCAATGGCTTAGCCCTCTCTCACGGTCAAGGGGCCTTAGTCACCGATCTCGATGGAGTCGAGTACATCGATTTGGCTTCGGGAATCGGGGTGATGAATGTCGGGCACAGTCACCCGGCTGTGCTGGAAGCAGTTCGGAACCAACTCGATCGCCTGCAGCATACATGCATTCATGTGGCAAGTTATGAGCCTTACCTTGAACTTTGCGAAAAATTGGTGAAACTTCTCCCTCACGGGGGGCCAACCAAAGCTATGCTGGTCAACAGTGGCGCTGAGGCGGTGGAAAACGCTATCAAAATCGCCCGTCAAGCCACCGGACGCCCCAGCGTTATCACCTATACCGAAGGCTTTCACGGCCGCACTCTGCTGGCCGGCAGCCTGACTTCCAAAGTGGGCTATAAGAGCGGCTGCGGCCCGTTCGCTCCAGAGATCTACCGCCTCCCGTTTCCCAATTTCTTGCGCTATGGCCAAGGCTTGGAAACCTCGGAGTTTCTCGAGCGCGAAATCGCTCGTCTCCAAGAGACCTTTACCAACACCGTGGCCGCAGACCAGGTGGCGGCGATCATTAT
>JBJHCR010000398.1:0-5524 GCA_050486105.1 Vulcanimicrobiota bacterium | reverse complement strand
GTCTTGGGACTCCTGGGATGGTCGGTTCTCTTTGGATTTTCTAGAGACCTCGAAGCAGCTCCAGCTTCACCTTCGCAGGCTCATTTGGCTGAACTGTCGGCTAGAGCCGCCGTAGAAGATTTTCTCACCATCGGTCGTCTCGGTCACTACGAGCGAGCCCACAGAATGTTGGCCCCATCTGTTCAGGGCAGGGTTTCACCCAGCCAACTGCAGCAGATTCTGGTAGCCTTACCTCTTGATCAGTACCCCGAATCCCTAACTTCTAGGCTAACTGGGAAGGAAACTGTGGAAGTTGTCGTTCACCGGGCTGGTGCCAAAGAGGTCTACACTCTAACGCACGATACGCACGGGTGGGGACTGGTTGGAGTCCAACTCCAGAACTCGTGATTCCCCTTTCAACCAGGACCAAGGCCTCTTTCTGCTACCTCAGCGCCCTAACCGTGATCGGCATGGTGATCTTTCCCCTATATGTCCGTTGGAAGGAGCCTGAAGATTCCTTCGCCTCAAGGCATGCCCAAAACGCCTTGAAACTTCACAGTTTAGGCTTTTTCGTGCTGGTCGGAGGGTATCTATTCAGTGGGTTACCGAGTCACTGGTTCGACCCGGTGGCCTCTCACGCTATGGTTGCCCTCTGGGGGATACTCGTGCTCTGCGCCTTGGGGATTTGGGCTTTAGCCTTGGTCAACTTCGCCTTGCAAGCCTGGAACGGGCAGAGTAGCGATTAACAGTGTCACCGAAGACCCTTTGACCATCAAATTGGTGCTTCTTTGGTCATTTGCGTCGGGTCAGCATCATTAGGGTCAACTCTCGATGGAGAGCACCCGGGATCGGTTCCAACGCTAGAGAAAAGTGCTCTGTGGGAGCCAACGGCACCAGAGCATTACGCAAGGTAACGGTGTCGTTGATTCCGTAGTACATGTGGAAGGATTCCGGTAGGGTTGCGTTTCTCAACCGGATAGCATGGTCGAAGGCCCAAGTTTTCCACCGCCTCAGGCTCAAGATGGGCGATGGGTCTGCCGTGATCGTCAGAAAACTGCCTCCTGGAGCCAGCCCGGTCAAGACTTGTTCCAGAAAGCGATCTCGCCAGGGTTCCAAGATGTGCCCCCAAGCCCCGAAACAGGTAATCAAGCTATATCGTTCTGGGGTCAGTTCAAGGGTCGAAAGATCCGCCTTGATGGCCTGTAGGCGCCCGCTGCTGATCCAAGGAGAGAACTTTGAAGACAGTTGATCCAGCATGCCCTGACTGAAATCGAAGGCCTCCACCGAAAAGCCTAGGCGCAAAAGGGCTTCCACTCCTCGTCCAGTTCCACTGGCCAGGTCTGCGGCCTGAGCTCCGATTTCCAGCCCCCCTTGCAAAGCGGACCAACGCCTCAAGCAGCTAGCAATCAAGATCCTGGGTGTGGCGTAGGGGGTGGCCTCGAACTTGGGCGCCAGCAAATTGTACCCTTGCTGAGTGCTGCAGGTCGCCTGGAGGGCCAATTCCACAAGGGTGGGAGGGTCTGGTTTTCCGGCTTTCAACGGTTATCGTTCCGGTCCACGGAGCGCCACGACCTGCTGCTTCAGCTGCCCGGCCAGTCCGTGGATGCGGTCTTCGGACGGAGGAGGTTGTAGGGTTCCGAATTGGACGCCGACCTTGGGACGGAAAAATCTCTTGAACTTCGAGCCCAGAGTTCGGTTCGGCTGACGAGAAAAGAGCGAGTCCCAAAGTCCCGACAGCGCGAAGGTGAGAAAGGGCACTGGGCGGCGTTCCAAGATCCGCTCAACCCCTTTGCGGAACTCACCGACCTCACCGTCCACCGTCAGTTGGCCCTCGGGGAAGATGCAGACGACTTGGCCGTCCTCGAGCGCCTGATCGATGCGATCGAAGGCTTCTTGCAAGATCTCAGGATGACTTTTCCCGCTGGCGATGGGGATGGCGCCAGCGTCTCTGAAGAGGTAGCGAAACAAGGGCATATAGTAGTATGAGTGCCACATTACGAAGCGGATCGGACGATGGACTGCGCCCAACATGACCAGCCAATCCAGGAAGGACACGTGATTGCCCACCAGAAGCACCGCTCCCTCCTTAGGTATTCGTTCTTCATTCACCACTTTGAGCCGGTAGATGACATGGTTGATCAGGTAGGCCAAAAAGCGGAGAAAAAACTCTGGAATGAGAGTGTAAATGTAAAGCCCTACCATCAGGTTGAGGGCGGACAAGGCGACGAACATTCCGATTACCGTGAATCCAAAGTGCCCTAGCCCGGCAAGAAAGATGAGAGACACCACCATAAAGCAGGCGTTCAAGACATTATTGGCCGCCACCACCCGACTGCGGAATTGCTCTGGGGTGCGCTGTTGGATCAGTGTATACAGGGGTACAATATACAGACCTGAGCAGACGGAAATGGCCATGAGATCAAAAAGGATGCGCAGCCCGACCGGCTCTCGGATGATTTCTTGGATGGTGAGCAGTGTCTCACCGGTGACAGTAAACGGAGAGCCGATGTAGGCTAGGTCGAAAAGAAACAAGGAAATCCCCAGGGAACCAAAAGGAACTAGACCTATCTCCAAGCGCTGATAGGAAAACTTGCCGCAGAGCACCGCCCCAATGGCCACTCCGATACTGAACATTCCTAAGAAAATGGTGACAACGGTACCGTCCACGGACAGTATTTGCTTGCCGTAAACCGGAAGCAGACTTAAGAGCCCGACACCTAAGGACCAAAACCAAGAGATTCCAAGAATACTCAGGAACACCGACCGAGTTTGCCTGGCCATCTGGAGGACCCGGAAGGTTGGGGCAATGGGGTTTATCTCGACCTTAATGTCGGGGTCAGCCGGCGCTACATCGACCACTGCCTTCGCAGTCAGGAACCCAAAGATTGCGACCAGCAGCATGACGACGGAACAGCCCCAGATCGCGTGATGGGAACTGGCGATAAGCCCACCTGTGAGGGTCCCGGTTAGGATGGCGATCTTTGTTCCGGTTTCCACCAGAGCATTACCTTCAGTGAGGTCTTCGGTCTCTAAAAGTTGCGGGATGATCCCATACTTGACCGGGCCAAAGAAAGACGACTGCACTCCCAGCAAACCCAGAGCAAGAAAGAGGAAGGGAAGGCTTCCCAAGAGCAGCCCGATGGCCGCTGAAGCTGCCAGGATCACTTCCACCGCTTTGATGCGGCGAATCAGCATGGCTTTATTGTACTTGTCGGCGAGTTGACCAGCAGTCGCTGAGAATAGGAAGAAGGGCAAAATGAAGAGAGCCGAAGCGAAGAGGGAAACCTGATCTTCGCTATAGTGACCGCCTCCCAGGCCCTGATAGACGATCATGATCAAGAGGGCGTTTTTGAAAAAATTATCGTTGAAAGCGCCCAGGAGTTGGGTCCAGAATAGCCCGCGAAATCGGGCCGAATTGATGAGCCGCATGCTTCGTCATTCGCCTTTACTTAGCTTATTCATACCAATCTCGAGGGAATTTCATTCAGAAGGTGTGCCTATGGTGAAGACGAAGGCGAGGGGCATGACTCACGACATTGTTTTGATACAAGGAGACGGGATCGGTCCGGAAATTTCCGCAGCCCTGAGAAAAGTGCTTCACGCAGCCGGGGCTCCGGTGCGATGGATCGATAGGTATGCCGGAGTGGCCGCACTGGAGCGAGGCAGTAAGGTTCTGCCCGATGACACCGTTGATGCCATTAAAGAGGCCAGAGTTTCTCTCAAGGGCCCTTGCAGCACCCCCATTGGCAAGGGGTTTGTGTCTGTCAACGTAGCCTTACGAAAAACTCTAAACCTTTACGCAGCCTTGCGTCCGGTGCGCACCCTCGAAGGAGTGAAAACCAGGTTTGACGAGGTCGACTTGATCGTGATTCGAGAGAATACCGAAGGTCTCTACGCCGGAATTGAAAATGAAGTCACCCCAGGAGTCGTGGCTTCCATGAAGGTCGCAACCACGGCGGCTTGTCACCGGATCGCTCATTGGGCGTTCCGTTTTGCCACCCATCGTCGACGCAAGAAGATCACTGTTTTCCATAAGGCCAACATCATGAAGCTGTCCGATGGTCTTTTCATTCGTGAAGCCCGAAAGGTTCACAGAGAGGACTATCCCAATATTGATTATCAAGAGATGATCATCGATGCCGGATGTATGCATTTGGTCCAGGACCCCTCCAAATTCGACATATTACTGTTGGAAAATCTTTACGGAGACGTGATCAGCGATCTTTGTGCCGGATTGGTCGGTGGCCTGGGCGTTGTTCCGGGGGCGAATTTTGGTGATGATATCGCCTGTTTTGAGGCGGTGCATGGCTCCGCACCCGACATCGCCGGACAGGGAGTGGCGAACCCCCTGGCTCTGATTATGTCCTCGGTGATGATGTTGAACCACCTAGCCGACGAACGTGAAGACCGTGCTTGCTCTGAGGTGGCCGAGGCCATAAAACTGGCTTACAACTCGTGTCTGCGTGAGGGCAAAACCACTCGAGACCTGGGTGGAAGCCTCTCTACATCCGAGTTTGCCGATGCCATGATCGCTCGCTTAGGGCAAGACGCCCAAGAGTGAACTGGTCTCGGTAATGTCTCATGCGCAACTGTAGGGTCGGCAGTCAGTTGAGTCGAACATGTATTCTAGTAATTGCTGGGCAATGAAGGAGAACGCTCGGACCTTTTGGGTTCTGAGTGCAGTATTGAGTGTCGACTCGTAAGAAGAAGAAACATGTCTGTTCCTGTGGTGAATCATTCAACCACGGCATAGGTCTGCGCAAGCACCAACGTCAGACTGGACATAAAGGCTCAAAAATCGTCGAAGAGGGAGATGACGAGCCGGATCAGGCTGACAGTTCTCCGGAAGCGCCCGCCGCAGCCCCAGCTGCCGAAGCACCGTCTAACCAGCCCCCCGCCAACGAACCTGAGCCATCGCCGGCCGTCACTCGAAGGTCGGCTCGGCGGCAGGCCGAGGAAGCGCCGGTAGCCACCCCTATGGACAGGGAGGAGCCTGAAGACCTGACGGTGGCCGTTTCCAGGGAGAGCGGCTACACTTCGACGTTCCTACACGAAGAGGGATACCCCCCTGGAACTCCCGAGTCGGGACTCAAAACCCGCTTGGCGGACAGTCGACAAAAGCTCAGTATCGTAGGTCGGGGCCTCAAGGTGCTGTTGGCCTATCGAGCTAAAGGGGCAGGACGCCGTCTCAAGAGCTCAGCCCGTTCGGGCGCAGATATCTTGCGGGAAGCCATGAAATTGGCGGTGGCGCTGGTCTGCTTGCTGGCCATACCAGCCACCGGATTCTATCTTTGGACATCCCACAAGAAAGAATCCAGGGCCAATCAGACAACTCCCGCCACTTTCTCCTTTCAGGACGGAGCTCTCGTAGCCAGGAGTACCCTCTTAACATACTTCGACCACCTGGCCAAGGAGAACTGGACTCAGGCCTATGGCCTACTGAGCAGTTCTTGGCAGCAGGAACTGACTCCAGTGAAATTTCGAGATGCCTTTTTAGATATCAGCGATCTCCGTTGGGCCGTCACCGACCAGCGACTCTTGGAAT
>JBJHCR010000397.1:0-5532 GCA_050486105.1 Vulcanimicrobiota bacterium | reverse complement strand
GACCAAGGCTTGGCCCAGGACCAAAGCGGTTGCCACAATGATGCGATCCGCCGGGTCGGGATGCATCTCGAGGTCTATCGAGCGCAGAGCGATGGGATTTGTGACCGGGACAAAGTTGAGTAGCCCGAGGGCCTCTGAGCGCTGTATCCAAAGCGAGACTGGAATCGAGAGTTGTAGACGCCTCTTTTTGACCAGCAGAGCTACTTCCCAGGTGGAAATCGTCGAGACCGTAAGTTTCAGTCCGCTTGACAAGGCTTGCTCGGTAGCTTCTCTGGCCTTCTGGGAGAGCAGTTCGGGTTCGCTTAGCCACCAAATCCAAGTATGGGTATCGAGCACCACCCTATTCCAAAGCTCCCCAATCCTCTTCGCCGACGGGCTCGAGGGGATTCTCATAGGCTTGAACCACTCCGCGTAGAGATTCGAGGACCTGTTCGGTCGATTCGCTTTCAAAGGGAACAAGTCTGAGTACCGGCTTACCGCGATCGGTGATCACAATGGAGGTGCCAGAGTGCTCCACTTCTCTGAAGAACTGCAGAGCTTGAGCTTTGAATACGGATTTGGGAACCATGCGCTCAGACTTCATGACCTAGTCATTTTAACAGGTCACATTTTTTTGAGCAATGCTTTATGCCTTTCGCCTTTGGTTATCTCAGCTTGGCCCAGGACCAAAGCGGTTGCCACAATGATGCGATCCGCCGGGTCGGGATGCATCTCGAGGTCTATCGAGCGCAGAGCGATGGGATTTGTGACCAGGACAAATTCGAGTAGGACTCGGAGCGCTGTTGAAGGGTCCGCCCGATTATCGCCACGGGTTCAAGAGATACGTGGCAGCGGGACTCTTGGCCGTGGGGCGAAAAAATTCAAAGAGCCAAGGCCGCCACTTGCGCCAAGCGAAGGCGAACACAACCGGCGCCACAGGACTATTAGAGCAGTTCTGAAAGTTGGAATTGTGGAAGGTCCCTCTGAACTTGAGACATTCTTGATGCGCTCCGCTGGCGAGGGCAAGATCCAGTCCGAGGGTCAGTTCACCCTGGCCCGAGATCAGGCTCTGAAGAAGATCGCCGAGTTCCAACTCCCCTTCCGGGCAGCCTGGGCGGTTAAGCTGGTGCAATGTGCGGTGGCCTCCGGTGACGGGAGTCCCATTCGGGTGGATCTCACGGTGAAGGAGGCCCGATTTTTCTTCGTGACCACCGACCTGAACCTCACCGAGATCGAGGAGGCATTCTACACTCCCGAACCGAGCGAAAAGCGGTCGTTGCGTCATCTTTTGAGCTCTCTGTGGGCGGTGGGTCTCCACGAGGGCTGTGGATTTCAACTTGCGCTGCCCGGGTCCTCAACCACCCTAATCTGGGACGGCAAAACCCTGAACCGTGTGGAGAGTGAAGAAAAACGCTCTTGTGCCTATTTGGGGATCGCTCATCAGCCCGTCGACGGGGGGAAGCTAGCTTGGGTGAGGAGCTTGGCCCAGTCCGGAAGCCGAAACATCGAGATCCAGACCACCCTAAGCCACTGGTGCTACACCTGCCCGGTGCCTCTCACGGTGGATGCACGCAGGTTGGATTCCTTGCTGTTTTGTCCCACTCACGGGTGGAGTAAAGAAAGCTATCCCTTGAGCTTGAGATTTGAGAAAACTGCTCTCCCCACTCTAAGCCTGCCCCCCGGCACCTTCGAGAGGTTGCCGTCCCAGGGGCTGACCTTTTCGCAACCCCCGAGCGGGGAAGGCCTGAGGGAGGTGGGAGAGAAGATCCTTGGCTTGATTCAGCCACAGCAAGAGGCGAGTGTTGCATATCTCTTGACCGCCCACCTAAGAAATAGGGGGAGCGGCAAGAACGAGAGGTGGGAAGACACAGAAGGTCAGTCTGTGCTGTACTGGGTGCAGGATGGGGTTGTGGTTGACCAAGAGAACCTCTTTGATGGCAAGACCCATTGTTCCGTGGCCTGTTTTCTGAACGCTACGGAACTCACCACCGATCTCACAGGTCTTCATCTGGCCGAGAGCCCCGAGCGAATCCGCCGAGCGCAGATCGCTCGGCAAAGTCTCGCGGAGAGTCTTGGGGAGCACGGTCAGTTGTCCCAATCCCTCAAGGATTGGGAAGCCGAAAGCAAGCAGAATAGCCAGTTCGCCGGGAAATTCATTGGGCTGGCAGGAGTGGGAACCCTCTTGGTCGAGCCTACTTTCGGCTTCTTCGTCATTATCTGCGGAGCTCTGACCGCATACTTTGCCGGAACAACGGAATCCCAGCGCGCCCAGCGAGTGCGAACTGGAGTTGAGGAACTCCAGCAAGCCCTGAAGGGCAAAGTGTAAGCCGTCGTACGGGCATTAGAGTTTCTGGGGCCGGAGCTGGATTGGGTGCTGTACCAGCGGATGTGATGGAGTTCGAGCCACACACGATTTGGGCATGATGGGGTGCTACAGCAATAGCGGTCGCGTCTTAAAACGGGCTTTCGCTGGGCTTCGGTGTGGTCGTCGACCAGACCAAGCTTGCGGGCCACGAGTTGGGGTTGGCGAACTAGGGGTTCTTGGGCCAGTAGCTCGGCGGCGAACTCATCCTGGGCCTCCACCTCCACCTTCATCTTCTCTTCGGCTTCATCAAAGGGTTTGCCGACTAGGGCTTCTGCTACCAACTGCTCTACCATCTCGGCAAAGGATAAGAGCCGACTCTGGAGCTGGGACCGCTGTTGAATGAGGCGCTCAATCTGTACCATCAACTCAGGGGGGAAGCGGCAGCGGAATTCTGGGCCAAGAGGCTGCCGCTCTGCAGGGAGTTGACCTGGGACGCCGCCTTTGGGGTGAGGGCCATCAGCTTTTGGACTTTCCCAGTTGGCAACTCCTGGCAAAGTTTCAGCCAGAGTTCTTCGGTCTCAGGGGTAGCCACGCTGACCACCTCTCGCAACTTACTCCAGGGAACCTTTCCATGTTCAGCTGCTCTGGTCAATCGAGGCAGCCGCTGCAACTCTCGAGATACTCGTCGAGCGGTGAGGGCTTCTTTGCGGGAGTGGCCTAAGGCGGACATAGCAAAGTGAATGGCCGAGCTCATGCCGAAGTTTTTATGGACTTCCAGCTCTTCCAGCGCTAGCAAGCACCGGCCAAGCAGAACCTTGATTGGGGTGAGGGAGTCGGAGGCGGTTTTGGCCAGTTCGTAGGCGGCTTCACCACCGTGAGTGACCAACTCTTCAACGCTCCAATGAAATGGGAAAACACCGAGTTTTGACATGTCTTATTTTACCATTTAGGACACTTGTCAGGCAAAGTTGGCAAGGAGCTTTTCGTTGATTTTTTTGAGGTTTTATGGGGGTCTTGGTAGGTGGAGACAGATTGGCCGAAGACCGAGCTTCGGGAGAATGCCAAGCGAAGTCACCTAGCAGGCAAAGGCGAGGAAGTCCGCGAGCTTTGGGGGGATTTCGGTCTAGAAGTCGAGCATTAGATAGGGAGATCAGAGGGGAGGGCTCTTGGGAGATATTCGGTTGCCCCTCTTCCTTAGCAGAGCGAGGATCTCAGTCGGAGAGACTGGTCTTGGCATCCAAAGTCCTGGTCCATTCTCGGGGCACTCTCATCTGGTCTGTTTTTGCGTCCTAAGTGGTTCACTTTCTGAGCGGTGAAAACCGGGGAAAACCATGGGAGCTAGGGTCTTTGTCATCCGATCGCTCGAGTGCGAGACTGATTGAGGCTAGGTGTCATTACACCTCTGGAATCACGTGAAACCTAGGTTTCCGGGCTCAATTGAGCCCCTCTCACTCGATGAGATCTGCTCTCTTCTGTTGGCTCTGGTTTGACTCCGGATTTTCCCCGACCCCCAGGGCCGGGGACCACCAAGACCCCGCTGAAGCCGGGGACCCGCGGAGCGGGTGGCGCCGCTGTAGGACTTCACGACTTGACGGGATATCTCGCTTGCGGACAGCCTACCCGCGAGCCCCCTCCCAGCTCAAGGTTTCAAGTTTGCACCCAGACCTCCCCAGGGATCTCGTTTCCCACCAACTTCTTCCCTTAAGGGTCGTCCTTTGCAAGCTGATTTGCGCTAGCTTGTAGTGACTCCGGCTAGAGGCAGCCACCAGGTGACTCAAGCCGCCCGGGCCCCGTCCGAGCCGTCAGCCCCGTCTTTCTCTCCCCTCCTGGCTGTAAGCCAGGACCCTGATCCGGTACCGCCAAGGGGTTGGTTAGATTAGCTCTGACCTTCCCGTTTGGGATCTCGCCTCTTTGACGAGCGATCCTCGGCCACAGCTAACACCTCTGATCTTGCGCTCGTTTGTTGGGGCACCCCGGTTTATCAAGCCTCCCAGGTCTTTTTACCGGACATCGGCCGGATCCTGGAACCACAAACGCCTCTCAAAAGTGTTTGTCAGAGACGCTTGTACATCACCAGGGCGTCGACGTACCCTTGCGTGGGGCTGTTAAAGGCCTCCGGTAGGCGCCCCACGATGTGGAAACCGTGGGCGCTCCCAGAGCGCCACGGCGCCGGCGTTGGCGGCTACTACAAGGCTGTACTGCATGGCGCGAAAACTAAGGAGTCTGGCACGTATTTGAGAGTGCTCGCACATGCTGGAAGCCAAGCCTTGTCCTCGCGCCGCCTCGTTGACGACGTACCCGCAGTTACAAACGTGTGCACCCTGCCCAGGCTGGTTGGGTTTGATGTAATAGGTCGCCAGGATCCTATTGTCGACTTCGGCCACCCAGGTTTCCCAGGGCTTTTTAATCCACTCGTGATACGCCTGACTCTCCTCGATATTGCGTGGAAAAGCGTAGGTCTCGCCAGCGGCGAAGACGGGCTGGAGAATGGACCAGACAACAGCCCAATCCCGTTCCTCAAAAAGACGAAGCATTCTCCGGTGTTGGTGAGGTAGCGGGCATGCTCCTCCTGGTAAGTCGGATGGAGAGAACTCAGAATTTCCAGAATCTTGAGACTTTGTATTGCTGACATCGGTGATCTACCTCCTGGTCGAGACGGTCATGTCTGATCGCGGCGGCGAATCAAAGCACGCTTGCCGAAAGCTTACAATCGAAGCGGTCTTGTGCCCTCCGGGTTTAGCAGGGTTGGAGAGCGCTGAAGCCTTCGGACGAGACGAGTTCCTGTCTTGACCCTAATTCAGGCTTGAAGGCCACTTTAACCTCGACTTTTTCAAAGATTCAATTTTCTTGAGGCCTTGAAACGGCCTGAAGACAGCATTTTTTTGCCATCTTCAAAAAAGACGATTTTTAGCTCGTGTAACTCCAGCTTCAAGGCGCAGTTGCGACAGAGGATCTCGAAGCATCCATTTTTTCTGGTGTTTTGGCGTTTTGCGGCCTTGTAGCTGGAGTTACATCGAAATTTCGCGTTTCAATCCCGCTTCATATTAACCCGGAGTTCTGCTAGGAACTGAACCGTAAGTTCGTCCTTCTTCCAAGCGGCCGTTCGCCAGGTGAATGAGGAGCTGGGATTCGGGGTGAGTACGGGCTATGCGAGCGCCTTCTTGTACGGCGCCTTCTTTTCGCTCGAAGATGGCCGTCGTTTCGTCAGAACCCCTGCGGGTGAGTTTCCAACGGCCATCGTGGGGGAC
>JBJHCR010000396.1:0-5550 GCA_050486105.1 Vulcanimicrobiota bacterium | reverse complement strand
ACGGAGGCGGGGGCACCATCGGCGGCGGAGGCATCGTCACCACCATGAAATATCCCTCTGACGCTGAAGACGGAGGTGGAGGAACCATCGGCGGCCCCACCCCGGTGACCAAGAAAGCCCCTTCGGACGCTGAAGACGGCGGAGACAAACCCCCCATCGGCGGTCCGGGCGGTCCGGGTGGACCTGGCGGCGGAGGCATGGTAACTATGAAGTTTCCTTCAGACCACGAGGATGGTGGAGGCGGTCCGGGAGTCTACGGATAGGTTCTGTCACCTCGAACCAACGAACTCGAAGCACTGATGACTTCGGAGGCTGTCCTCCGGAGCCATTTGCACGCTCGCGGCCACCCATTATTGGCTTAATAATTTAACAATTAAACATATGAACATCTTGAATTCCATGTTAATCTTTAGGGCATGAGAGCCGTCAATCAAAATCCTAATCAGCAGTTCCGCCCACCCGGATTGGACATGGCCAACTCCAAACGACCGAACTCTCCTCCCGGACTTGAGATAGCCAACTCCCGTCGGCCTGCTCACGCCGGAGGTCCCAACCGAGCAGAACAAGCTATGCCTGCTGCCTCCACCTTAGCCGAAGTTCTCGATTCTTTGAGAACTCTGCTCGAAGGTTGGGAGCAAATGAATGGAGAGGCCCCCGCCCCGGTCGCTGAAGACTCGGCCACGGAGCGCTCTTCAGCTTCGGCCTAAGCGCTCTTTAAGTCTTTACCCAAAACGGTGTATCGGTGTGCAGCAGCGCACCCTGTTCGGCAAATTCCTATCTTAGGAAAAATGGCTTCGGAGACTATTCTTCGAAGCCATTTTCATGATCATCCTACTGACTCACAGCCAGGATCACTTCACCATCGATCGAGTCATGGAGCACTTAACGCGCCTAGGCGCAGAGCATCTGCGGTTGAACACCGACTTGCTCCCCTTCTTTCAGCCGATGGTGGGCCGATTCGGAAACGAACAGCCCACCGAAATAGAGATAGAGTTCGAGAACGGCCCCCTCGGGCTGCAGACCACCGATGTCACAGCCGTGTGGAATCGACGGCTGTGGCCGGGCAGCTTCCCGCCGGACTTCCCGCCTGAACTTGCCGCCCAATGCGCCGCCGCCTGCCAAACGGCGGCGAGCGACCTGCTGAGCCTCTTCACCGAAGCCCGCTGGATCAACGGCCTGCACCAGGGCCGCCGAGCCGAATCCAAAATCTTGCAACTTCACTTAGCCTCTCGCCTTGGGCTGAGGCTGCCAGACACTCTGATCAGCAATAATCCCCGAGAGATCGAAGAGTTCTATCACCACCATCAAGGCCGAATCATCACCAAGATGTTGGTGCCCACCACCGTTTCCATGCAAGCTCACCCCGATTTTGCCTACACCACCTTGGTGGAGGAAGACCATCTCAAGTTCCTGGGCCAGGTTCGGGCCCAGCCTCAGATTTTCCAACCCTTTCTTCCCAAAATTCGCGAGTACCGAGCGGTCTGCGTGGGGGGGCGGTTTCTGGTGGGTGGCTTGGACATTCCCGTCGAAGGACCCTTGGCCGTGGATTGGCGGCAGGCCACTGAAGACGATGATCTGCCTTGGCTTCCGGCCGAACTCCCTCCCCAGGTTCAGGCCAAATTGACGGCCCTGATGGCCCAACTGGATCTAAGGTTTGGTGTCTTTGACCTCATCGACACCGGCGAAGGCGAGCCCTACTTTTTGGAAGTGAACCAAGCCGGGGAATGGGGCATGCTCGAGCGCGACCTAGACCTTCCCATCTCCGAGGCCATCGCTCAGGAGCTGATAAGTTGAGCGTCTTGATCATCACCCGCTCCGACGACAACGACTGCGTCAAGTTGGTGGCGGACCACTTGGTGGAGATGGGTGAAGAAGTCCTACGCTTCGACACCGACCATTACCCCACTAAGATTCGGGTGTCATCAGACCCTCTGGGAGAAACCTGGTTCAGGACTGAAAACGAGAAGTATCCCCTGTCCCAAGTGAGCGCCATCTGGTATCGCCGCTTCTTTGCCGGAGGACAACTGCCCCTGGACCTAGGCGACACCCGGGAAGTCTGCGTGCACGAGGCCCGACGAACCCTATACGGAACCATCGCTGCGAGTCCCGCCTTTCAGCTCGATCCCTTGATCTGCGTGCGCAAAGCCGATCACAAGGAACTGCAGATGAAGAGGGCCCACCATTTTGGACTAGAGCTTCCCCGAACGCTGTTCTCCAACGACCCCGAACAGGTTAAAGAGTTTTTTGAGGCCGAGAGCGGTCAACTCATCGCTAAAATGCAGTCCTCCTTTGCCCTGTACCGCGAAGGAGTCGAACTGGTGGTTTTCACCACCAAGCTCGATTCGAGCAACCTCGACGAACTCGATCGCCTATGTTACTGCCCCATGATCTTTCAAGAGTTCCTTCCCAAAAAGCTCGACATCCGCTCCACTGTGGTGGGCAAGCAGGTTTTCACCGCTGCCATCGACTCTCAGAAGCACCAGCACACCAGCGTGGATTGGCGCCGAGATGGAGAGGGGACCCTCGACGACTGGTTCCCCTTCGACCTCCCCCCCACCGTGCAGAGCAGCCTCTTGGCCCTGGTAGAAGACTTCGGGCTCAACTACGCCGCCGCCGACTTCGTCCTCACCACCGACGACCGCCTGGTGTTTCTAGAAATCAACGCCGGGGGCGAGTGGCTGTGGCTGCGCTCTCATCATCACCTACCCATCGATCGAGCTCTGGCCGAAGTGCTCACCGGCCGGGAAGAACGCACCCGCTGCTGGCCCTGGCAGCGTTTTCGAGACTTGTCTGTCAATCCCACTCTGTAGACACAGGGCATTGGCGAATTAAACTCGTTCTCTATGGCTTGACAAATGAGCATACGGTCAAAGGGGTCGCGGTGAAGAGCGGGGAGCTTCGACAGGTGTCGACATCCTTTTCGGACAAGCCAAGTTCCAGGAAGCCCTGATGCTGTCTTTGCAAACGCAAATAGGGAACAGGTAATCCTGGCAGAGCAATCTTGCCCAAGCTGTGGTTGATCGCAATCTCCCAGACCGAGATGGAACTCAAGAAAACCTTGGGGGTTTGGTCGACAATGAGCCTCTTCGCGTTCTCAGAAAAGCGTCTGTCCCCAGTTATGAACCAGAGAAAAGCACAGGTGTCAAGAAGTAGGTTCATTGTCCCTCGAAAGCACTCAACATCTCCTCAGGGAGCGGAGCATCGAAATCGTCGGGCACCATAAAGTCTCCAGCACACAAGCCAAACATCGGCTTTGCCAAATCGGAGTCGGCTCTCAGCAGCCTCAGCTCGACGATAGGGTCACCTCTCCTCGAGATATACACCTTATGACCTCGTTCAGCCTGAGCGAGGAGCTTCGTTAACTGGGCTTTGTCTTGGGAAACGTTTACGACAATCACAAGAAAATTGTAGACCTGCAACTTGGACCATGTCTAGCACCAACTCTACCCCACTCAAGGCCAAGCCCGAGGATCCCCTTCCTTGGCGGCCTATGTCGATTCAGAACTCGGGTATCCACCAAGAGTTTTGCTCTCTTCGTCGAAGCCAAGGTCATGAAACCTCGATGGTTACTTAAGGTATTCTTGCTCCTGCTGCTCTGTTTGCCGGCCCTGGGGCAAGAGCGGCAAATGCGGATTTTCGAATTGAGCAACCGCCCCTCGGAATCCACCGTGGAGATGGTGCGGCCCCTGTTGAGTCCGGATGGCACCGTGCTCTCGGAGCACCGCTTGAACAAACTGATCGTCACCGACACCCCAGAGGTGTTGGCTGAAGTCGAAAGGTTGTTAGAGCAGATCGATCAACCGGCTCCCCACGTGCGCATCTTTGTTCGCATGGACGGAGTGCGTCCCTGGGATGAACGGTACGTGGGAGTGGGGGTCAACAACGCAGGAGTGGGAGTGGCCGCCCAGCAGTCTTCAGGCATGTCCAGCACTCAGGCCGAACAGAACTTGGTGGTAATGAGTGGGGAGCGGGCTATCATCACCATGGGCCGGGAGCTTGCCACTCCCCTGCCCTATTATCAGTTTGCTCAAAACTGGGGGCTCATCAGTCCAGGATTTGTGTTCCGGACCGTGAGCACGGGCTTTGCGGTGGAACCACTGGTGGTAGGCGAGGTGGTCCGAATGACCATCACCCCTTGGCTTGGGTTTGTGGGTGACCCAGGACGTCACGAAGTGCTTTTCAACGAAACCTCCACCACGGTGGCCCTGCGCTCCGGGCAGTCGGCCACCATCTCTTCTGGGGGGTCCACCCAGGAAGCTCAAGCTCAGGCCTTCGGTCTGATCTTCGCTTCTGGCCGGAGCACGGGTGGGCAACAAGGAAGCATCACCGTGCGCCCGGTCATTCAAGATTTCTAGGGCCTGAGACCCGCTTCATCGGGGTAAACCGAGTTTGGAGCGAATGGGCTTAAAGTTGTAGCGATGCTTCTTGGGGACCCCGAGTTCCTTGAATTCCAGTTCCCGAACCAAATCATCAAGCTTTTTGCGCAGCTTGGGGTCATAGGCTGCCTGTCTAGGAGTCGACCCCGAGAGCTTTTCATTGGGCTCGTCCAGCCAAGTTCGGTAGAACTTCACTTTAAACTCCAAGAGTTCTGCCCCACCGTCCCTGGGGGGACCATCCTCGGAGGGCAGCTCCTCTTTCTGGCGTCTTTCAAAGGCTATGCCTGGGATCTGCAGCAACACCCGGCGATAGCGATCAGCCACCGACAGTTGTGGAGTCAGCAATTGCAGGGACTCAGAAGTGTCAAAGAGGATCTCCGCCACCCACTCTTGCTGCTCGTACAAAAGGATCCCCCGCTCAGTCACTTCTCCGAGAGCTGCCAGATGATCTAAAGCCGATTCGTCCTCGAGGCGATAGTGGTCCAAAACCATGACCAAGTCTGAAGCCTTGGGACCGGACATTTTTTGCTGCTTCCAGGTCTGCATGAAGTTCGAAAATTCTTTGAGATTCGGCGCCTGCAGCGAGGTGCCCAAAGTGGACGTCTGCGGGGACGCTTCCCGAGTAGTGCAGCACTTCTTGTACTTCTTGCCGCTTCCGCAGGGACAAGGATCGTTTCGTCCTATCTTGGCCATGGAGACCCGGTTCGGACTTTTCAAGGCAGGCCCCTTCGGCCGAAACGTTCTCCGTATAGGACGGCCTAAGACTTATTGCTTCAAGCCTCGTGGGACTTGGCTGGCTCGAACCGCTTGGGTGGGCGGTTCGAGCCGCCCGGGCGGACTGGTTCAAGCCGCCTGGGCGGACTGGACATCACTTTCGGGAAAACCCAGCCAGCGGAAGCTGCAGTAGAAATCGACTGCGGGCATTTCGAAGACCCCATCATCTTCGGACTCCTGGAAAAGCCACTCCCCGCGACGCCAGGGGTTCTGCAGGGTCACCATATCGGTTTCGGGGTCGTAGGCCTTTACCGCATAGGCGTGGCTGTTGGCGATCCCGTTGTGCAACTCGTCCACCGAGACAAAATCACCTTTGGCTGCCATCCGGCTGCCGCAAATCACCGGGCCACCGGAAGACGTCGCTTTCTGCAGAAGCTGCCGAGTCTCCACCAAGCTAACC
>JBJHCR010000395.1:0-5554 GCA_050486105.1 Vulcanimicrobiota bacterium | reverse complement strand
CTCGGTGTTCGCTTAGGAGCTGGCGAGGAATAACTTCCTAGTTTCGAGTTCGGAGGCGCCGGGCCCACCCACGCAAGCGCCGGGAACCCGCGCTTGCGTGGGTAGGCCCGGCGTCCCCGTGGGTGTGGCAAGGCGCTTTCGTGGGTGTGGCAAGGCGCTTTCGACGCGGTTTGTTTGACACAAATAAGGAGAAAGCAACAAAGCCAGCCGGGATGGATCCGTGCTCCAAATCGGGAAGTACTTCCTGGCCAGATCCTTAGGTGACTTCGACGGAAGTTTGGGTCTCTAGGAGTCCCTGGAGTTCAGATTTTTGGCCCAACTGCCACGCAACTTTACCGAAGTTTCGACTGGCCTTAAGTGCGGCGAAGTACAAAGGTTGGAGGTTGGCACTCTTCACTTGATAGTCTCCTCGGAGTTGCTTGAGCATGAGATCTCGGCAAGAAACTACGGCCAGTTCCGTTTTTTTCGGTTCTCTTCCTTGGTCCATCAGGGTGGCTTCAGCCACTTTGAGAGCTAGCTCAACGGTCCGATATTCCGCTTCATCTAAAGTTTGGACGGAGAGGGTTCCGGTTTCCTTTCTGACCATAGTCCCATTGAAGGTGATGATGGCCACCCCCCGAGCAAGACCAGGTTTGAGCATACGGCTCACCACTTGGATCAGCGGCTGGGAACAATTCCGTGGGGCAGAGGCGGCTTGCGGTTTTTCTTCGGCCGTCGCGGGAGAGTGGCCAACCACATCCTCGGCCCCCTGCTTGGCCAAGATATCGGCTCTTTCATTCCAGCGAGTTCCTACGTGAGCTCGTGTCCACTGAAAAGCGACCTTGACCCCGACCCTCTTGAGCTTTAAGAGCAAAGGATCCAGCCGGTTCCACAGATCAGTATTCTTGTGCTTCTTCCATCGCCCAACGGCACAGTTGACGACGTACTGACTGTCGCACCAGACGGTTACGTTCACCGGGTTGTCTGAAGACTCTGCCCGAGACGCTTCCACCACCTTTAGGACGGAAAGTACCCCCGAGATCTCAGCCCTATTATTGCTTGTGGCTGGGTCTGTCGTTCGTCCGAGTACCCCACCCTTGAGTTCCCAGGCCCGATCTTTGTCCAGAAGAAAGACTGCGGAATAGCCGATAGCTCCTCCCGGATTCTTGAACGGTGCCGAGCCATCGGTGTAGACCACCCAATCTGAGAGTTGCTGGAGCGAAGTCCAGCCGTCGAGGTCCCGTTTTCGGGATTGAGCGACTGCGAAATCAATAGAGGGGATCTCTGATTTCTTATGATCGGTCACCCTTGCGTTCTCCATTCCCGACTCAAGCGTTCGTGGCAGGTCAGAAAAAGTTCTACGCCAAGTGGCAAGGCATCTTCGTCGATGGTGAACTTGGGATGATGATGGTTGTAGGTAGCGTGGGTGGCTTCATTGTAGGCCCCGAGGAAAAGGAAGCAACCCGGAAGACGTTGCAGATAGAATGCCATGTCTTCTCCCCCGAGAGATCTCGGGTCAGGTCTTTGGTCTTGGGGTTTCATGCCGAACTTTTCTCGGCAGGCCTCTTCGCAGATCGCGGCCACAGTGGAATCGTTGACCAACACGGGATAGCCTTCCCGCCAAACGACCTTGGCCTCGGCGCCGTGGGCCTGGGCAGTCAACTGTGCCAGCTGCTCGAAGCGGGTCTTGATGTCGTTGCGTATGTCCTCGTCGTAAGTTCTGAGAGTTCCAGCGAGTCGAACTTTTGAACCGATCACATTGTAAGCAGAACTGTCACTGACGAACTGGGTGATAGAGAGAACTGCGGGTTGCTTGGGTTCTATGGTGCGGGCCATAAAATTCTGAGTTCCAGTGACGATTTGGGCTGCCACAGGAATCGGATCGATCCCTTGATGAGGCGAAGCAGCGTGAGTCCCAACTCCCACTACTGTGACTTCGAACTCATCAGTCGCAGCCAACATGGGACCGGAGCAGAAGTTCACTTGTCCAGTCGGTAGGTGCAGCCAGAGATGAAGCCCTAGAGCCAGATCTACTCCGTCCAAGACTCCCTCTGCAATCATGGGTGCAGCCCCTCCAGGTCCTTCTTCGGCTGGCTGAAAAAGGACTCGAACTTTTCCTCGAAGCTGGCTCCTGTTCTGGCACAGCAGTTTTGCTGTCACCAGAAGGATGGCTGTATGTCCATCGTGCCCACAAGCATGCATCTTTCCTTCGGTTTCTGAGGCGAAGGGAAGACCGGTTTCTTCGGTGATGGGAAGAGCATCCATGTCGGCTCGAAGAAGAATGGTTGGACCTGGCAATTCCCCTTCAATGTCCGCAATGACCCCAGTCTTGGCGATTTCGGTGATGGGGTTGAGTCCGACTCTTCTGAGGTAATCTGCCACCTTGGCGGCGGTGCGGAACTCCTCGAAGCCGAGCTCCGGGTGACGGTGAAAGTCTCGCCGGAGGGCCACCACTTCATCCCGGAGCTTGGATACCTCCGGACTAGGCAGAGAGTCATTCTTGAGAATCTTGGATGTCATAGTAGGCCGTTCGTTTTTCGTCTTTGCGACCCTTTTTGGATCTATGACTCATAGAGACCGAAGGACCCAGTGAAAATGTTCTGGTTTGGTCTCCTTGGCTTAGGCTCCGAACTTCTCTCGGAAGATGGGTTCTCGAGGTAGAGTTGGCTGATTACGTAAGGCCTCCGACTTGAGGAGCGTCCGAGTGACCGGGGACCCACCCGAAGGGAAGGGAGCAATGGACCATGAACGAGGCGCAACTACCCCGGGCACCCAATCATGGGTGTTGTGGCTCGGGAGGCCACCCATTGGGAGAAGTGCGTAGGACGTAGACGAATGAGAAGGCGGACTCTTCCCTGATAACGAACTGCCCAGGCGAGGAGCGAGAATATGGTAGCTGGAGAAGTAAGTGAAACCTTGAGCCCAGAACCCGAAGAGAACCTTTCTGCCACTGTTTTGGTGGTCGATGATGAGCCAAACATCGTGACTCTCCTGGAAACCTGGTTAGAGACTATCGGCTGTAAGGTGGTGTCTGCAGACGACGGCGAGAAGGGTGTAGAGAAAGCTCGGGAGGTTCTTCCTGATCTGATCTTGATGGACGGAATGATGCCTCGAATGAGCGGCTTCGAGGCTTGTCGCTCTCTGAAGAGTGAACCCTCGACCAAAGATATTCCGGTGATCTTTCTGACTGTTCAGAACGAGGTTCAGGACGTTGTCAGGGGTCTAGAGTTGGGAGCTCACGGCTACATGACCAAGCCTTTCAAACCTCAAGAGCTGCTAGCCCGGGTTCGCTCGACACTCAAGATCAAACAAATCCAAGACAGGCTCAAGGCTCACACCAAGACCTTGAAACTTCGCTGGGACTGGATGAGTGGAGCCATTGAGACCCTTCCTGCAGGGCTCCTCGTTTTCGACTGCGAGACGAAAGAGCAACTTTTTTGCAACTCGCGTTGGCGCGAACTCCTAGCTCTCGATGACCACCATGAAGAAGGGCTTGTTTCCGAGTGCTACAATTTTTTCCAGGGCGAAGATGCTGATGAACGAGTTCTCGAATCTGACGAAGAGCTTGTAGGCCTCTGGAGTTTGTCCTGGCGCGGTCAAAAGAAAGGGGACTTTGCGGTCCGAGCCGCTTCATTTGTCCGCGGCGGTCGGTCCGGAAGGCAACTCTTGATTTGGAACAACGATTCCCTCTAGCGCAACGCGGCATCCTTTGCCCTTAGGACTATAGAGTTTTTGGCTCCCTAGAACTCGTTGGGGGGCTCGGTCATGGTCTCGGGGAGTTGTTCGCCGGCCTCAGAGATTTGGGCTGCTTTCTCGAACCACGCTTTGTCCTCGTCTGAAAGTCCTGGAATCTCCAGCGCTTCCTTGGCAAAACGACCAGCCTCGGCGTGATGACCGCTCAGGGAAACGATGATCACCTGTTCTTTTTTCGGCCCAGGATGATTGGGCATGACTTCCAGGGCAGTGTCCACCGTCTTGGCTGCATCGGCCATTTTTCGGAGTCTCCGATAGGCACGAGTTAAATCAAGGTAGACCTCTGGCTGCGGTTCCCCGCTCAGCAACTTGCGAAACTGGACTACAGCCAAGGTGTCTTTGCCAACGTGCCCGTAGGCTCTGGCCAGATACAATAAGAAATCTGGATTGTTCGGGTCCTGTTTCTGGAGGTCTCGATAGAGGTCTATGAGCTTCCGAGAGTTCGCCTTCTCGCCGAACTTGGCGTAGGCGGCGCGATGAGCCGCGGCGTTGCGGGGGCTTTCAGCCAAGATCTTTTTCAGCATCTCGAGTGCCTCATCGGGGGATTCAGGCAAGTCGAGAGTCTCACCCTCTGAAGAATCGGCACCGTCCTTGGCCTGGGAGTCATCCTGAGCCTTGGCTTCAGCTTCTGCCTGGGCCTCTTCCTGAGCTTTGGCTTCAGCATCAGCTTGGACTTCAGCGTTTCTGCGGGACAGGAATTCTAACGCTTCCGCGTGATCCGGGGCAAGGTCCTGAATTCTGCTATAGAGCTCAGCAACCTTATCAGGGTCGCTAGCCTCTGCGACCTTGACTTGACCCTCTAAAGCTCGAAGCAACAGTGCCAGTTTCGTGCCTTCAGGCAAGGCCTTTTGCTCTAGAGCTGCTTCAGCACCATCGTAGTTTTCACTCTCAAGGAGATTTTCGATGGAAAGTTGATCGAAGTGCTGTTGCAGCTGCAACTTGGCGTCCGAGCCGCAGGCTTTCTCGCTCTCTTTGAGCGCACGCTCGATTCGCTCTTCTTGGCTTACCTCGGCTTCCGCCAAGGCGTAGGCTTTCCAGAGATCGGCTATTTGCACTTTCTGTTTGTCGGTGAGTTCGAGGTCAGAGGCCACTTCAAGCAAGGCTGCTGCATCGCTCCAGGAGCCGGCATCCCCCCTTTTTTGAGAGACTTGGAGGAGTACGGTGGTCAACACCAGGGGCTGGCCACCGCAGGATTGCAGACCAGTGAAGGCGGCAATGAGATCCTCTCCCTCAGTTTCGTCCAAGCGCTTGCGATACAGTTTTCTCTGCACTGAGCGGACTTCTTCGGCCTTTTCTTCACCCACGGATGCCAGCCAACGCTTGGAGGCCTCGAGAGCTTGTCCCAAGTCGCCCTCGGCCTCCTTCTGGGTGACGAGTGCCTGGAACAAACGATGACGATCTTCCTGCAAGGCTTCATCTTGGGGGATCAAGGTTAAGGCTCGCTCAAGATCCTTGGCTTCTTCAGCAGCTTTCCATTCCGGGGCGGCTTCGGCTACTTCTTCAGCAGGAGTAGCCACCTCTTCAGCGGGAGCAGCCTCGGCTTCTGCGGGGGCGGCTTCAGCCACTTCTGCGGGAGCAGCCTCGGCTTCTGCGGGGGCGGCTTCAGCCACTTCCTCTGCGGGAGCTGCCTCGGCTTCTGCGGGGGCGGCTTCAGCCACTTCTTCTGCGGGTGCAGCCTCGGCTTCTACGGGCGCGGCTTCGGCCACTTCTGCGGGTGCAGCCTCGGCTTCTGCGGGGGCGGATTCGGCCACTTCTTCTGCGGGTGCAGCCTCGGCTTCTGCGGGGGCGGCTTCGGCCACTTCTTCAGCGGGAGCAGCCTCGG
>JBJHCR010000394.1:0-5567 GCA_050486105.1 Vulcanimicrobiota bacterium | reverse complement strand
ACAAAGGATCGCTGAGGGTTACGTTGGACTGGCCAGGAAGACTCCGAACCAGGTGACTTGGACCCGGGCACTCTGGTTCTCCGGGGCGGCCAAGGACCGAGATTTAGTTAAGACGTGTTTGCAGCATCTCAATGGTCAGTGGTCTCCCGAATGGTTGCCTACCCAAAGAGGCTATCTGCAGTTCGAAACGTTTGCCCAGGGGGGAGAACTTTGAAAGACGATTCACCGCCCTCGGGTAAAAGGGCTCCGAGCACTCGCTTGGCCCTCTAGCGTCTTTGGACCCGGCTCAACGTTGTCCCAGACTCAAAGCCGGATGGCGATTGACGTCTTTGTAGAGCAAGTAGCGAAAAGGCTCTTCGCTGGTGGCCATGCAGGCTTGAGGGCACCAGGCGCGGAGCCACATAAAGTCCCCTGGGCCGACGCTGACCCAATCCTGATTCAGAAGATATCGCGCCGTGCCCTGAAGGACATACAGACCGTGTTCCATGATGTGGGTTTCGGCGAACGGGATGCGGCCGCCGGGGTGGAAGGTTACGATGTTGGCGTGCATATCGTGGCGCAGATCACCGGAGTCCACAAAGCGGGTGGTTCCCCAACTCTTGGTTCCGGGCATCCAGTCGATGCGCGATTCTTCGTCTTGGGCCAGCACCACCTCGGGCACTTCGACTCCCGCAGCCGGGGTCCAACGCTTGCGGATCCAATGAAAGCGAAGATGGGATTGTCCTCGGTTCTGGACCTTCCAGGGCAACCCAGGGGGAAGGTAGGCGAAGCCTCCGGATCCCAGGGAATGCTCCTCACCGTTGAAAGTCAGGGTCATCTCCCCCTCGGCCACCAACAGGGCGGCCTGGGCTTCAAAATCCGGCTCCGGGGACTCCGACCCACCCCCAGGACCGACCTCTACGGCGTACTGGGCAAAGGTTTCGGCAAACCCCGAGAGTGGGCGCGCCAAGATCCAGCAGCGGGTTTCGGTCCACCCGGGCAACAGGCTCACGACAATGTCGCGCATGACCCCGGCGGGCATAAACACATAGGCGTTGGTGAAGACGGCTCCGGCCTGAGCCGGATCGTCGGATTGGGGCGGAAGGCCGCCTGGGGGAAAAGCGTAGGTGAACTTCATGACCTCAAGAGGTTCGCAATGGTCCGAGGCTCGGCCTGCATCCTGTTGGCAGGGGCTGGCGGAGAATCTCTAAAACTAGCCCCGGTGGCGAAAAGAAGCGCTATGGATATCGGTGGGACCAGAGTTCGCATTTACGAGTTTCAGGGGGCTGAGGTGCTCAAGTTCGCAGAAATCGACCTCCCATTGGCCGAGCCCAACGAGGATGCCCAAGCCTGGGGGCGTCGTCGGGTGGATGCTCTCTGTGCCTTGGTGTGCGGCTGGACTGGTGAGTGCCCGGGAGGGCGGCTTCCCACCGCTTGTGCGGGTCTGAAGGATCCCGAGCAAACCGAGGTGCTCGAATCTTTTTATGGCTCTCCCCTACCGAAGCTGGTGGACCGAGTTCGGGAGCAGTGTGGGCTAGAGATTGGGCCCCTTTATGACGACGACGTGGCGGCGGCTCGAGGTCAACTGGACCATCCCCTTGGAGGATTGGACCGAGAGTCCCCAGACACCATCTTGCTGACGGCGGGCACCGGAGTGGCTGAAGCTCTGTGGGTGCGAGGCCAGTTCTTACCCAAGACCGGCTATCCCAGATTGTCCGCGCTGGGTCTAGAGTCCGAACTTCGGGCCCAAGCTTGGCGGGACACCGAACTGCCCCTGAGGGCGCTCGGAGCGGTTCTCCTGGTTCGCCGGGAGATCGGGGATTTTCGTCGCCTGGTCTTGTCGGGGCGTTTCGCTAGTGCGAGTAGGCCTTGGCCAGAAAGGCTCGCTTGGGTCGAGGTGGCGGTGGTGTCTTTGCCCGAGGCTCCGGCTTATGGAGCTTTGCACCTGGCAAGAGGAGCTTTTCTGACTCCTTAAGAAGGCAGGGTGGTGGTGGAGAATTCGGCTATGGCAGCTTGCCTGGAAGGCTTTCGAGGCTCAGGAGTTCTGGAGTCCACAGGCGACTTCACCCTGAGCGACGAGCGAGCGCAAGCCAAGTTTAGAGAATTTAGCCTGGAGAAGCCCCACCTGTACGTCCTCAACCTCCAAGCGGCTGCTCTATCTGGGGGAGCTAGCTGGGTCGACTTTCAAGCTGACGCCGACGATCTCTACTTCTCTAGCAATCCTGATTTTGGTCCGGCTGGAGACCTCGAGAATGTGAACTCTCTCGCCCTCTCGGATAGCTCAAGTCTGGCTATTCGAGAATTGGCCCTGGCCTTGAACGCCTCTCTGTCTTTGGAGCCGAGGTTGCTTTCTCTGCAATATTGGGATGGAAAATGCGGTACGACTATCACCTGGGAGGACGAACGTTTCCACTACACCCCACTGGCGGCTCCTCCAGTCTCACTAGAAAAGGACAACCAACCGACGCTGAGGTTTCATCTCCGCGAGAAGCTGGGGCGCCGCACTCTCGGCAAGTTTATCTCCAGGATCGGGGGTGCAGTGGCCGTAGATTCCGAGCAGGATGCAATCGCCAGACATTGCAACCGTGCCCCCGTGCCCGTGCGCTTCAACGGACAGGACGTGCGCCGCCCCCTTGCTGTTCAGGGGGCAGATAGGGCCTTGCTTATCGTCGACGGTCCGCTCCCCGAACACCATCCCCTCAACGGTCTCTTCGAGTTGGAACGGTTGAGCGCACCAGGGTCTTATCGGGGCGTGATCGCTCGGGGAGGGAGACTTCCACCTTGGCTGACCTTGGTGGTGAACGGAGTCAATTTCCGACTGAGCGAATCCGCCTTTGGCTCTGGTGGGCTGCGGGGAGTGATCTACACGGAAAGTTTGCGCAAAGACCTTTCGCAAAGTCAACTGGTGCAAGACGGACCGTATCGGAAGCTGATCGAAGACCTCACACTTTTGGGAGGTCGTCACCTTGGTCGCTCTTAAGTCTGGACGGAAGTTTTCGAGTTAGGGAGAACATAGCCGTATGCAAAAGTCAGAAGTTTTGGGTACTCTCCAATTGGGTGGGCTGCGCTATTTGACTTGGAGAGACGGGGCTCTGTTGCTTCTGTTCTTGTATTCCTGGTACTTTTTTCGCTTTAACCTTGCCCTGATTGGACTTAAGCCTTCCGGAAGCCTGTTGGGACCTTTTCTCTTCTTTGGAGCTGGTCTGTGTATGGCCATTTGGGCCCTTGCCCGTATCTGGGTGTCCGAAGAGGTGTCCATAGATTTCGAGAGAGGGCAGGTGGTCAAGCAGCGCAAGCTCCTGGGAGTCGAGCAACTCGTCCCGGTTGCCAATTTGGAGTCGATTGTCTCGGTGGCCATGGCCGGAGAGGATCTCTCTTTGGGCGGCAACAGTTCACCGGTCTGGGTCGGCTATTTGGTCACTAGCCAAGGACGGTGCGTGCCTGTGGCAGTTGAAAAGAGGGCTGAGGAATTCTCTTTAAAAACGAAGCTGCAGTCGGTAGCTGAAAAGCTTGGAGCACCCTTCCGGCAGGGTCCCCTTGAAGCGCGACTTTCTGTAGACAGCCACGGAGCCCTACTCTTCCAGGAGCGCCCTCGCCGAGTCCTGGCCTTGCGCTCCGTTCTGATTTACCCTGCCCTGATCACTATTCTCGGATTCTTTGGCGCCACCGGCCTGGTCTTCTGGCATCGCTTCCTCCCCTGAATCCTGATTGAGCGCTATGGACAGGTTGTCAAAACTGAAGCCGCGCTCGCCATTTCCTTCCCTCTCCTCGGCCTTAAGGCGGAACCGCAGTTGCACGTTTTTCCCTTTCCAAGGCTCTAGAGAAAATCTCTGAATCCCCCTGTTCCCTTCATAGCCTTGAAACCGGGCCAGCTCGTGCCAAGATTGACCGACCTCCCTTATCTCAAGAACTACTCGATCCTGCTCTTTGTAGTCTAGTTTGGCATAGATCCGCGCCGCGAGTTCCGAGGCTCGCTCCTCCGGTAAGGTGATCACCGGGCTGGTCAGGGAGTGCTCGACTCCGGGTTCGTAGAACAGGTAGGACCAACAGGTTCCGGAAGTCCCACTTCCTGGTTCGATAGATTGAGAAATCTTCCATTTGCCTTCGGCTTCCCAACCATCATCTTCTCCACGATTCTCATAAATGATGTCAGGAGTGGCTGGAACACGAACCGTCAGAGTCACGGGTTCACTGGTCCTTTTCCGGTCCGCCTTCGCTTCGGCTAGAAAGTGATAATCGCGGTCCACCCCGGAGGGACTCAGGGGAAGCTCTAGCGTCATAGGCGTTCCCGCAGAAGCTACCCGATTTGGCATATCCAGGAAAGTGCTATCCTTTGAGTGCCATCCCGACTGAGGGAACTCAAATCCTGATTCGGACATGTAGACAAAAATCTCTGACGACCCGTCATATCCTTGCCCTCCGGAGGCCAACCAGGAGAGATGGATGGAAGTTGGGGTGGCCGTTCCCTGAAATTCTCTAACGGGTCCCGGCGGGTCGGGGGCGTTGACTGTTTGGTGAAGCTGTTGAAGCTTTGCACCCACTCCCAAAAGGGTCAGCGCCATCAGCACTAAGGTCACGATGCCCCTTTGCATTCTCCGATCTGCGGTGGTCAATCCTCGGTGCTTCCTGGTGGGAATGGCTGCAAACCCAAAGATCACTCCGAGAAAAGGATGAATCAAAAAGGCAAGGATCAGGCCAAGGGTGAGCGCGTCTTTGAAATCCCAGGGGTTGTCCTCGATGTTGCTAGCCATTATGACCGCTTCGATCGATGAAGGTTGATCTCTTGCCTCCTCTTGCGACCTGTTCTCCTCAGGAAGTGAGAAGGACAAGGGGACCAGCATTGGTCTAGAGGGTCAGGGTGGCCCCCGACGAACGCCTCACCGTGCCCATAGACTTTTTCGAAGGCCAGCGTCAGGTGAACAGCTGGACCGAGCGTATCAGTGCCTTTCGTCGCTCCACCGTCTTTCGTCGAACGATTAGTGCATGTTTGATTCTGTCGGTCTATGTGGTGATTGGTCACACTATACAGCGTCACACGGAGTGGTATCTGGCCATCGCCCCCAAGGATTTAGCCTTGTTCGGAGGGGTGCTGTCGTTGCTGCTGGTGCTGCGTTCCAACACCGCCTATGACCGCTGGTGGGAAGGCCGCAAGCTGTGGGGGAAACTGGTCAACGATTTGAGGAACCTGGCCCTAAAGATCAACACCTGCATCGAGCTGACACCTGAAGAAAAAGTGATTGTGGCCCGTTGGATCAGCAGTTTTCCCTACGCCCTTAGAGATCATTTGAGAGGAGGGGGTTCCCGACCGGAAACCCTGGAGCGCCTTCCTGTACCGGTTCCCCCAGACATTAAGCACCTACCGGCCTTCATCAGCGCTCAACTCTTTCAAAAGCTCAAGGAGTGGAGAAAGTGTGGGCGTCTGGACCAGTTCGAGGCTCTGCGGATCGATGAGCACCTAGTAGCCTTGATGGACGTCTGTGGTGGATGCGAAAGAATTCGTAATACCCCCTTGCCACTCACACACCGTGCCCTGATTCCTCAACTGCTGCTCATCTATCTGGTGATCGCTCCTCTGGGGGTTGAGCCGT
>JBJHCR010000393.1:3238-5606 GCA_050486105.1 Vulcanimicrobiota bacterium | reverse complement strand
TCGCCAATTCGAGAGGGTCGGCATCGGGCGAACCGACATCGACCTGGGTCAGACGACACAGAGTGTCGAAATGAGGACGTTCCGGCCTTCTCCAAACGGCTGAACGCCCGCCTGCATCCCGGATTTCGGCGTCGCCTGCCCTCCTCCGGTCCTCATTACCGATCTAGAGGTAAATCCGGTCCTCAGAGTTCAGGCTCCTTGAACTCCGGGCGCAGTCGAACTTTCAGCTCGTCTTATGAAGGCCGAAACATCATAACCTTCCTTCGTACTCCTCGAGCCGAAGTGCCGGCAAAACCGACGCAAAAGGGCTCGTAGGCCGCCGTGCTCTCTTGATTGAGAGGGTCGATGGAACTAACGGTCCGACCCTGACGATCGTATACTTCTGTGCGCTAAGTCGTCCGCATTCTGGGCGAGGATCCATCCGTACTGACTGCGTCGTACCTCGCTCAAATATGTCGAATATTATGCGCTCGGTACTCCTTGTCAGAACGGCGCCTCCTCGCCCAGCAAAACTGGCCCACTTAACGCACAGAAGCATAGCTGCTGGTGTGGCTCTTTTCGGACTGGTTCTTGATGCGGGTGAGGGCTCGCAATTGGGAGAATCCAAAGCAGCAAGGGCGCCACGAATTGGAACTTGTCCAGAGATTGTGAGCTAACCCGGCGTTCTTCTGGGGTCGGCTCCGTAGGTGCGTTCTTCTTCTTCGAAGCGGCCGTTGGCGAGGCGGATGAGCAGTTTCCGTGGGTGTGGGAGCGAGCGATTTTGACGACTGCGGCCACGGCTTCGCGCTTGGTTCTAGAGGGTTGCCCGTGGTCTTCGCCTCGGCGCTTGAGGAGCCAGATTCCTCGGTGGGGAACGACATGGTAGACGGCCCGGCGAATCGGGATCAGAGTGCTCCTGTAGTCAAGGAGAGAGAGGATGTAGGCGAGAAGTCTGATGTCGTCCGGGAGATGATCGCTTGAGTTTTCCAGGAGGTGGACCTGAATATCGGAGACCATCCTGCGAAGCGATAACCCTACGAACTCCGGGAGAGGATCGTCTTGAGAGGCACCGGCGAGATCGTCGATGACCTCTTTGGGCGGTAGGCGTTCCCGGTTCTAGAATTCAGTCTGAGAGGGGGTCCTCCGAGCGCGCTGAAGACCCTCTGATGAAAATCCTGATCATGGGTAACTCCGGCTCCGGAAAGACGACTCTCGCCAAGGCCTTGATGGAACGGCAGTCCCAGGCCTTACCTGGGAGAAGCATGTCTCTCGACGAGGTCGCCTTTTCCGAAGGGGTCCAGCGCCGGCCGGTGTCGGAAAGTTTGGAGCTGATCCGGGGCTTTGTCGAGGATAACCCTGCTTGGATCATCGAGGGCTGCTATAGCTCTTTGCTTGAGCCGCTGTTACCGCTTTGCCAGGTTCTGGTCTTCTTAAATCCCGGGGTTGACCGGAGCGTAGCTAACTGCCACAGCCGCCCCTGGGAAGAAGACAAGTTCACCTCGTCCGAGAGCCAAGATGCCCAGTTGGAATTTCTCATCTCTTGGGTTCGCCAATATCCGACCCGAGATGACGAATACGGCTTGCACGAGCATCGCCGACTCTTCGATTCTTATACCGGACGAAAGCTCGAGTTCACCACTCTAAGAGCTCACATGGCCGAGGAGACCGTGGCTGCTATCGAGGATTGAGCCAAGGGTGGACTCAGCCAGGTGGGTGTGAGATAATCGGCAAGCTTCATGGAGGGCACGTCCGGTATACACTTTTCCCACTATCAGCCGAAAGCGGCTGGGCCCTCTCCTTTTGGACGCTCCTTGGGGTCTGCGTCGAACACCAAGATTCAAGCGTTGGTCGACGAGCCCTCGGATTCGGTGCAGCCGACCCAGGCCGAGCAAGAGCAACTCGACGAGTTTGTTCTCCGCCATCGACATCAATCAGGACTTTTAGTCAATCCCCCTGGTCGAGAGACCGATTCGGAGATCCAACCCTTTCAGCAATATCTCGAGTCCATCGTTGAGAAGTTGGCTGGCGATCGCCTCCGACAGGAAGGTTTGCATCTAAGGGTCAGCTTGTTTTCAAGCGATGAGGTCAACGCTTTCATGGCGCGCCACGATCGGGGACGGGGGGCGAATGGGGCGGAGGCTCCGGCGGAGCGCGAAGAGAAGCCTTGGGCGGTGCGCCGGGCCCTAGGATTGACCCAAGATGGCAAGCCTTTATACGAACTTGGCTGGAACCTGGGGAACTTCAAGGAGCTTGAGCACGAAGAAGAAGTCGCCTTTATTGTGGCCCACGAGCTGGCTCATCTCTTCGAAAACCACCTGGAGCCGGGTAAGGACCTTAGAGGTCAAACTCGTCGCTGGCTGTCTTCTCAAGCCCACGAGGCCGCCGCCGA
>JBJHCR010000393.1:0-3228 GCA_050486105.1 Vulcanimicrobiota bacterium | reverse complement strand
GTGGAAATGATGGCCCAGGCTGGATTTGGGGTGGACGCGGCCCTGGTGGCTTTGGACCGGCTGTTCCAGAAAAGCCAAGTAGAAAACGACCCCCGAGATTTCACCGACGGACTTATCGCCGGAGGCTCGAGTCACCATCACGAAGGGGTTCGAATTGCCCTCACTCAGGGACAGATAGAACTCTTGCGCCGGCAAGACCCCAAGGTGCGTCCAGCCGATCAGCTGACCCCTTTGCCACAGGATCTCCGACAGCCACCGCAAGTCGAAGACCCCTACAAGGCCAAAGAGCGAGCCACCTATCAGCAGAACTTCAACGAGCTCTTGTTGGGGAACCTGAGCTCACCGCAGCCATTTCCGATTCCCGGCTCCCGAGGCCTAAGCGAAGAACAAGAGAAGGCTGTCGACCCCAATCTTCGTGCTCTGATGCAGCAGAAAACCCACTCTGACCAATTTCCGCAACTGCTGGTAGACGGGCTAGAACAGCTCGAGCGAAAGAACTTGACCCCGCAGCGTCGGGTGGACGCCGTCTTGCGCATGCTGTATCTAGGAGAGGAGACGCTATGCAACTACCGAGCACTTGAGTTCACCGAAGAGCAAGGCCAGAAGCTGCAGGATTTTCTCCTGCGCCAAAGCTTCGGACCCGATGGCTGGAAGAGGGAGAGCTATCTGGAGGTTTTGGCCCAAGACGGAGCGGCGAGCCAGGCGGCATTTGACAAACCGCCGCATTTGCAGCAGCGGGTTGCCGCCCTGGTGCTCTCAAATAAAAGTCTTGAGAGACCTCTGGCCCAGCTTCATCAAACCAACAGCCAATGGCAGCAGCTGATCGATGACATGCCCAGCATGGTTTTGACCAACGGAGAAACCGGAGAGCCGGATCAGTTGGAGTGGGTCACCGATATGATCCGGACGACAGCGGAAGGACTAGAGTCGCCGCTGTCTGCCATTCATCAGGAAAATCTTTTGGAGCTGCTGGGGAAGTTGGACTTGAATGCTCAGGTGGAAGCCGTAGAGACCAGCGGTTTCGATGTGGGTGCCATCAAGTTTCGTCACACTCTCAGTCGCCTCTTCGATCCTGACCTCAAAGGGGATCCGAATTTCTTGACTCAAGTTCGGCGGACACTGGAGCCGACTCGGGAGCTGTTCGCAGAGTTTCGGGATGCTTATCTGTTGGAGGTACTCCACAACCGGGGCCTCATGCAAGGGTCTATCGACGGACGAGACCAGGCCCTTTGGGACGCCTTTAGCACCACCGAGCAAGTTCCTCTGAAGGCGGCCACTCGGGAGGCCCTCCCCGCGGCGCTGTTGTCCTACGCCAAGGAAGGAGTCCGGGGTGACATTTTCCCTTCTGGAGGGGTTTTCCGTGGGCATTCCCCCTTTGACTTCAATCCCGGATTGGGTAAGGAGTTGGTGCAGTTGCTGCAAGCTCCCGACCGAACTCCCGAAGAGCGAAGCACCCTACTGACCTGGCTTGCCGTGGGGCAACAGGCCGATAAAAATCTTCCCAAGGAGGGTCCGAAAAGCCTGGCCTTGGCCGGGTTGCAGGCTTATCTTGAGGGAATGGAGCCCGAGGAACTGATCTCTTTGGCCAAGCGGCCTTCCCAGATTCCTAACGAGACTCTAGAGGGAGCGGCCGCTTCTCTTTACGGAATAGAGCGTCCTGATTTTTCGGGGGAGGGGCTGCAAGAGTTCGCTGAAAAACTAGATGCCGAGGAACTCAAGCCGGACTATAAGACGGACGGCAACCTCACCTTGGCTCTTCGGTTCTTGCCTTTTGCCGCTCAGAGTGAATTCAACGGCCAGGCCTCGTTGTTATCTTTTTGCGGCTCTGACCGCGACCTGTCTCAGAGGCTTGCAGCCAAGCTCTCGGCTGAAGACTTTGACCAAATCCTGGCCGGTGTAGAGAGGGCAAAGCAGCGCAAAGAGGCGGTGGAACGGCTGGGCTCCAGTTTTTCTGCCAAGGACTCCCGGATCAGTTCTGATGCCGCGCTTTTCTTGATGGACGGGTTGCTGCACAGCAGCCGGGAAGACACCAACCACGAAATATGGTTCGGGAAGCTCGAGAGGGTCCTTGCTCTCAATCCCTTTGCCCTAGACGGACGGGCCGACTATCGGGAGGTGATCTCCTCGCGCATCCTTCCAGACTTGCAAGGTCTGCCCACCGAGAAGCTTGGGGCCTGGCTTGACAAAGAGCGACTGCTGTCTATTTTGAGGCCGGAAGACAGCGCTCAGTTGGTGGTCAAGCTTTTTCCTTCATCTCAACCCGGACAGCGAGCAAACCTAGAAGATCTGGCAAACCAGATCCAAGAGGTGGATCAACGATTTAGCCTTTCAAAGTCTTATCCGGAAGCTTATCAACTCTTCACCGAGGAACTCGCCGCCCGCTGTCGCTTGCAGCCCGGTGAGGTGAAGAGTCTGTTTCCCACCGACCAGCGCACCGTTTCTGAAAAGATCGAATCCCTCTCCGAGCCGGTTCGGGGTTTGTCGGCCCTGGTGGCCATCGCTCGCAATCAAGACGCCGACAGCCAGATTCATCTGTTGGATTACTTGATGGGGCGTCGGGAAGACGAGCCTGAGTTTCTGGCCGAAGCGGTCAAAGACGCCGACCGTCACGCTCCGGTCCTCGAAGTGGTACGCCACTCTCGGGGTCGCTTGCAGAAAGAGAAAACTCACGTCCGAGTTATGGTGGCCAACAGCTTTCTGGCCGGGCCGAACTCCTTTCTCCGCACCCAGGAAGGTGAGGAGAAGCTTCTTGATCACCTGCTCAAGGATGTTCGCCCCGAGCATCAGAAGATGGCTCGCCGCTTGGCCGATGCCCTGTTGGATTCCCAGGGTCGCACCGACTCTTTAGCTCTAGCCTACGTATTGGGTCAGCGCAGCGACCGAGCCGATGGAAGAATGGATGAAGCCACCGTTCTCAGCAGCCTTTTCGATGCCTATGGAGTTCCGGGCATCAAGTTCAAACAATATCTGGCTTTCACCAGCGAGTTCGCGGAGTTTCGAGAGGCCTTCGAGTCAGCCCAAGACTCGGCTATGCCTCTATCCTATCTTGATGCCGTTCGGCTTCTGGAAAAGCGCTTTGGCGATCAGTGGCCGGCGGAGTTTGAGATCGACAAAATATTGGGCAGCGGCTCGGTGAACGTGGCCATCCGGTATCGCAATCCCAAGACCGAACAGAACGAGGTGGTCACGGTGGCCCGTGACGGCATCGAGACAGCCACCGACTACGAC
>JBJHCR010000392.1:0-5617 GCA_050486105.1 Vulcanimicrobiota bacterium | reverse complement strand
CCCCTAATCAGCGGGGCGGACTGATCAGCAGGTAGGCATTACACCTACCTCTTTCAATAACGATGTGTTTCCATCCCCTTATCAGCGGGGCGGTCTGATCAGCTCCCCCCTTCGGGAGAGCTGTCGTGGTGCGGGTTCCTGAGGGCGTTTTCGGCGATCGGGTACCCCCTACCCCCCCATGGGGGTTGAAGAACATTCGAAAAACGGGCATGAACCCTGATAAAATAAGGATCGGCGATCTCCCGAGAGGAGGAAATCGCGCCAAGCCTTAGCGGGTCTGGTGTTGAGCTGTTTTTCTGAATAACCTTCATTTTTCTCGGGAGATCGCCGATTTAATCTTTTTCAATTGCCAAAGAGCGCTCTCCAAAGTTCTGTTCGAGGTCACGCTCTCAGAGCCTCCCCCGTAGGCCTTTCTGAGACGACTCTGATCCTAAAGCTCATTAATGGACTGGCCGATGGTTCTGCCGACGTCCAAGAGAAACACCGGTAATGGACTCACGTTTTGACTGTAAGCACCTTTCTCCATAAAATGGTGGAAGGTACACTGGTAGTAAGAAGGTGGAAGATTGGCGCTCAATATCAAGAACCCCCGCACCGAGAAATTGGCCCGCCAAGTAGCGCTTGAGACCGGTGAGACTCTTACTTTGGCGGTGACTAAGGCTCTTGAAGAAAGACTTGAAAGAGTAAAGGGGCGACGCAGAACACCTGATACCCTACGCACAATCTCGGAAATTTCTCAGAGATGCAGTTCTCTCCCGGGTCTAGATTCCCAAGAGCACGACGAGACTCTCGGCTACGAATCGGCTGGCACGTTTTCCTGATGACTATCGATGCTTCGGCTCTTCTGGCCATCTTGCTCAAACATTCGGGGGTGGTATAGAGATGGCCGGGTCCCATTCCTCTTCGAAAACATCCACCCCCCAAACTTGTCATCCTACACTGCGCCCTCCAACCAGTTCAGGGTCTCTTAACAGCAGTGTTACTCCGTGTTCGCTGACTCCGGGCACGGCAATGTGGTAGAATTGAGAGGCCGGAAGACTCCGTCCAGACCGCACCAAGGAGACTTTTATGAACGACGATCTCATCGTGAAAACTCTGACTGGCTTGATGCTTGAGCAGAAGCAGATGACGGAAGGCCAACGTACCCTAGCCGGGTCTCATCACGCACTCGCCAAAGCCATGGAGGAACTGAGTCGGGTAGTCCGGGTCAACAGCCAAACTCTAGACACCCTCACCGAGGCCTCCGAGCGCCAAGAGTTCCGCTTTGGAGAATTGCTCACGGAGATGACGGATTTCACTGCCACTTCCTCCGACACCAGAAAGCGACTCCTGGCTCTCGAGCAAGAGGTGGAGAAATTGAAGAACGCCTCTTAGTCGAACCTTCGACCTGAGCCCGCCCCTCATCCCGAAAGCAAGTCCCGGGCGTGTTGGCGAAAGTGAGGCTGGAGGGCGAAATACCGATTCCAGACACTTTCTTTCCACTCTGCGAAACGCTCCTCGTCTCGACAGAGAAGAACCTGGCCCTTGCTAGCTTGGTGCTGAAAACCGAGGGATGCGGCTTGGAGAGGTACCAAGTCGACCGGCTCCCCTACCGCTCGCTCTAGCCTGTCTCCCCAAACTAAGGCCAGGTTGAGAAGATCACTTTCCGGAGCGTCGGACCAGAAACCTAAATCGAGGTCGCGATAAGGTAAACCTTCGGCTGCCGACCCCAACAAGAGAACGAAGCTGAAGGGAGAGGCTTGCAGTTCAGGTTGCAGTAAACCCAAGTGATGGGGCAATTCTGAAATCTGATGGGACCTCACAAGTCCTCTCCAACATAATCCTGCACAGCCTTAAGATAGTCTTCCAAATCACTCAAGTGTTCATTGAGAAACTTATGCACCGTTTCCAGATCGATTTTCCAGTAACGATGCACAAGAAGATTCCTGAACCGAGCCATCCGACACAAAGAGGTGCAAAGGTCATTATCATACAGGCCGGCATCTCTGAGACCCTCGAAGCATTCGCTCATAGAGTCAGGGGTGCGAGTGGGAATCCTAGCCGCCAAGTGGGTGCAAAGCGCCTGGGCTGCTTCGATGGCGATCAACAGCCGAAACATACTGGCATCTTGCTTATCCTTGTCGGCTAGGAAGTCGTGACTATCAAGCGCCGCCGCTTCTCGGAGTAAGCTCAAGTTATGCCGGATCTCTCCCGCTCGGTGGCGCAGCAGTTCGGGGTTAAAGGACATCTCTTCGGAAGTTCGCTTTTTGAATCAGGCTCCCTGGCTCAGGTAGGTCTGTCATTTCTGCAAGGGCTCCGTTCCAGTACTTATCTCCTGAAGGAGGAACCCGAGGGGTTCGAAGAATGTTTACACGTATACTAAATCGGTTTCGTCGGCCGCAGGAGCAGGCTTTTGGGAGGCTCGCGGTCGCGAATCGTCATCACCAAGCGTTCCGGGGGAGAGGGAGTCAAGAAGATGGATACCATCGATAATCCGCTCAAGGTGGCTGAAAAGAGAAGTTTGCTGCCTTTTCTGCCCATGATCTATATCGCTTGGGCCGGAGGCGAGCTCTCGTCTGCCGAACTCCAAGGACTGCGAGAACGGCTTGAACAGCTGGGAGACTTGGATGCCGATGCCCAGATCCTGTTGAATCTCTGGCTCGATCCCGCGGCTCCCCCATCGGCGGCTCAACTGCAAATTCTCTTGGGCAGCATCCAGGATCGCGTTCCCAAGAGCCCCGAGGTGGCGGATATGTCCTTGGCTCAACTAGGAATGAGCCTGGCCAATGGAAGCGCCTTCCCCGGCTTGGAGGAGGCCCTCGATGAGATTCAAACGACTCTTGGGGCTTACGGCTGTGAAGCGACCCGAGAGCTGTTGGCCGAGGTCCTTCCCAAGCCGACCCCGGACCGAGAATCGGCCGGGCCTTCCCAGCCCGAGTTCCCCTTAGAGGCCTTGATTGAAATGTTGGAAGCGCCCTACGAAAAGAGGCGGGCTTGGATGCGCAGGGTTCTGGCACATCCAAGGTATTTTCACCGCTATGGCGAGAGCAAGGAGATATTTCGGGAGAGGATCGTCACTTGGTGTCGAGAGCTGGCCCGAGAAGGCTTGTCCGGCATTCCTTGGCCCGAAGAGTACGGGGGAGAAAACGACTTAGGGGGATTCATTGCTGCCGCCGAAGTGATGGCGAGTTTCGATGTCAGCCTGCTGATCAAATTCGGGGTCCATATCGGTTTGTTCGCCGGCTCCATCTACAACCTGGGCTCCAAGCGCCATCACGACGCTTACCTTCGCCGGGCCATAAAATTTGAGTTGCCCGGGTGTTTTGCCATGACCGAAACCGGCCACGGCAGCAACGTTCGGGACATCGAGACCACCGCCCACTACGACCCGGTGACCGAGGAGTTCCTCATCAACACTCCCCACCCCGGGGCGCGCAAAGACTACATCGGCAATGCCGCTCTCCACGCTCAGTTGGCCACCGTGTTTTGCCAATTGCACCTCAATGGAACCGACTACGGGGTGCACGCCTTTTTGGTGCCCATCCGCAATAAAGACGGCAGCATCCTGCCCGGCATCACCATCGAGGATAACGGAGAAAAGATCGGCCTTCAAGGAGTCGACAACGGGCGTATTACCTTTAATAACGTTCGAGTGCCCCGGGAGAACTTGCTGGACCGCTTTGCCCAAGTATCTCCAGAGGGGGCCTACAGCTCCCCCATCAACAACTCGGGCAAGCGCTTTTTCATGATGCTCTCCACTTTGGTCATGGGGCGCATCTCGATTGCCGCCGCGGCCAACTCCATCTCTAAGGTGGGTCTGGCCATCACCGTGCGTTATGCCGAGCAGCGCAAGCAGTTTGGTCCCCCTGGAGCAGGCGAGGTGCCGATCTTGGATTACCAAACCTTCCAACGTCGTCTCTTCCCTCACCTGGCCACCGCCTACGCTCTCACCTTTGCCTGCCAAGACATGGTCAAGCTCTTGGTCGACGGAAGTCATGAGGTCCAACGCGAACTCGAAAGTTTGGCCGCTGGCCTCAAGGCCTACACCTCCTGGCACACCATCGAAGCCCTTCAGGTGTGTCGGGAGAGCTGTGGAGGCCAGGGATACCTGAGCGTCAATCGCTTGGGCACCCTCAAGGCCGACACCGATGTTTTCGCCACCTTTGAGGGGGCCAACCCGGTCTTGCTTCAGTTGGTGGCCAAAGGTCTGCTGACGGAATATCGACAGCAGTTCAGCGGCAACAAATTTTTCGGCATCGTCAAGTTCTTGACCAACAAAGCCGCCACCGTGGTCACCGAGCAGAACCCGATGACCATTCGAAACACCGACCCGGCTCATCTGCGAGACCCGGAGTTCCACCTTTCGGCCCTGCGCTTTCGGGAGGAGTCGCTGTTGGCGTCCGCCGCTCGAAGGTTGAAGAGCCGCTTGGACAAAAAGATGGACTCCTTCGTGGCCTTCAATGAGTGTCAAGATCATTTGGTGGCCCTGGCGAATGCTCACATCGAAAGAGTCATTCTGGAAAGCTTCCAGAAAGGGGTGGCCGCCTGCTCGGAACCCCAAGTGCGCGAGGTGCTGGGGAAAGTCTGCTGTCTGTTCGCTCTGACTCGGATACAGCAGGACGCCGGCTGGTTCCTGGAGGCCGGTCTACTCGAGCCATCCAAGTCTCGGGCTATCCGCTCCCAGGTTTATGACTTGTGCGCGGAGCTCCGGCCCTTTGCCCGCATCCTGGTGGATGGGTTCAACTTGCCGGATAAATTTCTGTCCGCTCCTATTGCCCTGGGAGACGTCCCTGCCTGAGCCCCTCCTTTGGGACCCTCACTGCCACCTCGACGACCCGCTTTTATGGGAGCGCCGAGTCGAGGTGGCTCAGGCCAGCCTTCAGGCCGGAGTCTCGGGAGTCTTGGTTCCGGGGTTCGGTCCCGAGCGCTGGCCGAGACAACTTCAGCTTCTTCGAGAGTCTCTCCCACTGCGGGTGGAGCTAGCCTTTGGACTTCATCCTTGGGCTATTGCTGACTATCGAGTCGAAGAGGCTTTGCGGCGGCTCTCCGAAGGTTGGCAGGCCTGGTCTGAAAACCCTGAGGTGGCGGTTCGGGCCTTGGGAGAGTTTGGTCTCGACCGCAGCCCCCGGGGGTTGCGGGCCCCTTGGCCGGAGCAGGAAGCGGTCTTTCGTTGGCATCTGCAGCAAGCCAAGCAGGCTCGGTTGCCGGTGATCCTGCATCTGGTTAGAGCCGATGGACCAGCTGAATCGCTGCTAGCTTCATTCGACGGAGGCTTTTCTGGAGTGGTGCACAGCTTCAGCTCTCATCATCAAATGATACCGAGGTTCAGGGAACTGGGGTTGTCCTTCTCCTATTCTAGCAGTGTGTTTCATTCGAAAAAGGTTCAGGAAAGCTTGAAGAGGACTCCCCGGGAGCATATTATGTTCGAGACCGATGCTCCCTGGGGCACAAGCCGACACTTCCCTGAAGGCACGGGCCCTGAATGCCTGCCAGAGGTGCTCGCAGCCGCTTCGCAAGTGCTCGAGAAAAGTGTAGAATGGTGTCGGGCTTTGCATCGAGACAACTGTGAGCGGATCTTTGGGCTTGGGGCCTGGTCCTCTCAATGAATGAGCCGAAATCACTGTCTAGGAGTTTGGAA
>JBJHCR010000391.1:0-5621 GCA_050486105.1 Vulcanimicrobiota bacterium | reverse complement strand
CCCCTGATGTTCGCTCAGCAGCCCGAATCGGTCCACCGTCTCATTAAGGTAGAGGGTTGTCGGGTTGGAATCACCAGGGAAAGGGACCTCCCGCTCTTGGAGAAACTTTTTGGCGTCGGTAACCTGAGATTTGCAGATCGCACTCCAGTCTGGCCTGACATCGGTCACTCTCACCTCGAGAGCCCACTCTTCACGAAAATCTTCCGTCTGCTCCTTGAACTTCTTGCCCACCAAGCGCAACAGTGCTCCTGTCGGTTTGGCAAGAGCCCTTTGACAGGTCCGAGAAACGTGAAAACGAAATATCTGGCCTCTTTTGAAACGATACTCAAGATATCTTTGTTGCTTCTTCAATTAACCTCATTCCATCCAAAAGCAGAACTGCTTCCGGCAAAAGCCCCACCCGAGAATAGGAGGCTTCTTACAAGAGAGGGTTTCCATTCACAAGAAAAGAGTTCCTGGCCTCAAGCGGCCAGATCTCCTCGAGATGAGAGCAAGTCCAGAGCCTGCTCACTCAACTCGTGTCCTCGCCGATAATGCGTGTGAGGAACGAGCATTCCAGCCAACTCCAGAACCTCAAGGTGGCTCTGAACTGTAGATGGTGATCGCAGATTCAGCCTTTGACCGAGTTCACGAACCGTCGGTGGATAGCCATATTGCCTAAGGAAACCCTCGATTTCGAGGAGAACCGCTAGCCTTCGAGGGGTGAGAAGACCACGACGGCCTGATCTGATCAGATACGAGAACGAATTTTCTTTCATAGGAGCCTCCGATTGTTGAGCTTGGAGCTTGCCTGAGCCTCTGAGGACTCACTCAGCCACCTGCCATTCTAGCGAACCCCCAATAACGTGAAATAAACTGGATGTTGACAGCCTTTTGCGAACTTGTGAACTGCAGATGTCGAGGTCCTTAAGGAAGAATGAAAGCCTTCCAGTTCTCAGCTTTGGCAGGGTCATGTCGCACACTCCGCAAAGAGTACTTTCAGACGAAGCCTTCATTGCTTTTCGTCAATAATATTACAAGTTGTTTACAAGAGGGATCGTGTCTGGGGACTCGAAAAGTCCCCCCGACAAAAAGGAGTTGCACCATATGGGCCTGTTTTCTTGGTTAGGCAAAGGCAAACAAGTATTCAAACCTTCACCTCACCAGACTCTCGAAATTGAGTTTGTGGACGGAGAAGGAGAGGTTCAAAGCTACTTCGTTGAAGTTTTAGAAGTCGCAAAAAAACGGCTTACTTTGAGTGCCCCTGGCAACGCCATGAATCCGGTCCATATCCATCCGGGACTCGAGTTGAGCATCTCGTATTTCGACGAGGGGCAAAACACTTTCTTCTCCTATGAGTCCCAGGTGCGAGATGCCAGAGACCAGGAGTTTGATGTCGATCCTCCGACCTCAAAAACCACCGATGCTACAGAAGTCCCAGAGCGCGATGATGGTTTTCGAGTGAACGTGTCCATCCCGGTTTCGTACCAGGCTCAACGGTCAAGTTACACTCAGGTAGCATCCACTCACGCGATTACCCCTAACAGCCTTTTCTTGAAGACGAATCTTGCGATCCCGCCCGAGACCAGCTTGAAGATCGTGCTCGAAATTCCCAATGCCCCCCACATCGATGTCAACGCTCGGGCCGTTGGCTCCGAAAAGGACCCCGAAGACAACCGCAAGCACATTTCTGAGGTTCAGTTTGAAGAGATCAATCCCGAGGATCGAAGTGCCATCTTGAGCTACTCTATCTACTATCAGAAGCGTCAAGATCGGGCCGAAAGCCGCAGCGGCGGAATCTAAAGCGAGCGCTTTAGAAGTCCAACAAACCCAACATTTCAGATTGCGCTTGAGTTCATAGGTATCGGATCAAGACAAATCCGCCGATGAGCAGAACCATGAAGACCGTCGTCAACGCGTTGAAGTAGCGGTCGATGAAGGTCTTGGCCCAATCCCCAAAAAAGTAGACGAAGGCCGCCACCAGAAGGAATCGAGCGGTTCTAGAGATGGCTGAGGCCACCACCAAGGTGGTCAAGGGAATCTTCATCATCCCTGAGGCAATAGTGAATACCTTGAAGGGAATCGGAGTGAAGCCCGCGGCTACAATGGCCAGGAAGGCGTTTTCGGTGTATTTTTCTTGAACGACCTCTAGCTTTGCTTCCAGTCCATAGGTTTGGACGATCCAAACGCCCACGGTGTCATAGAACATGACTCCAATGAGATATCCGATGACTGCACCTATCACCGAGCCCAGAGCGCAGACAAAAGCGAAGAAAAAAGCGCGGCGCGGTGCACCCAGTGCCAAAGCCAAAAGCAAGACGTCTGGGGGGATGGGGAAGAATGAGGACTCGAACATGGCGATGAAGAACAAGGCCCACACCCCATAGGGAGATTCCGCCCATCCTATGACCCAGTCGTAAAGCCGCCTGAGCGGGCCTGGACGTTTCTTTTTCGGTTCGACCTCGGTCATGGGGTTTCTCCGGACGTTGAAGGTGGTTCAGAAATTTCATCGATGGAAATCGAATCCAACTCACCCAATCCGTGAGGCCTGGGAACCTCGTCATCCTGAAAGGCTTCGACTATCGGGGAAAGGCCCTTCTGCATGTACTTGGGTCTCCAAAACCTGACACCTTGGTAGACAGCTTTACGTACCACTGGTAATCCGGGTTGCCTCACTGCAACGACCTGCTCTGTTCGGTACTCCCCTCCGGTCACCCGACCGGTGGAGGGATCCACCAGGACAAATCCTTTGTAGAGCCCGGTCACCTCACGATTTTCTGAACTTTCCGCTCCAAGGCCGTAGGTGCCCACAATGAAGACGTTTGCCAAGACCCCTTCACTGGTATTCTGAAAGTTCCTCAACTGGTAGACCAACTTAAGGCTCACCGGGAAGGGTTCTCCCGTCACCGGATCGCTCTCGAGGATCGAAAACTGTTCACTCCAACTTGAACGGCCGGCCTTTTGCATGCCGCTAGGAAACTTGGGCCAAAGCGTGACTAACCAGGGGGCCCAAACGGTGGGACGAGTCAGTTCGTGAGGCTGAGGCACGGTGAGTTGGGGATTGAGAGGGAGTTGTGAGGGAAACACCTCGGAGCGGATAGACAACTTGTCTAGGCGAGCTTGCTGCCAAGCCCATTGCTCAGACTCCATCTGCTCGACATTGTAGATAACGGTAGCGCTCTTCTTCTGCTGAATAAGTTTCTCTTTCATCAGGATCAGTAAAGTGTAGGAATCCTGAACGCTCGGCTCTTCGTGCAGGTCCTCTTCAGCAACCATCTCGAGCCCTGCATCGACGCTTACCATGACAGCCAAACTGTCTTCGCCTTCGAGCGCGGACAAGTCCCGCAGGAGTTCCACCCCAAACCAAGGATAACGAAAAGTTGCGTCAGACAGCACAGCCAGACCAGTTAAGAGAACCGCTGTCCCCAGCAATATCAGCAAAATGCGTTTCACTAGGAGTTGGTTAACGCCCCCCCATGAGCCCTCCTGCGTCAAAAGATAAGTCCCTGACATTCAATGGCAAGATTTTTACAAATCGTTCATATCTGTTAACATCTTTAACATCATGTTAACATGACCCTAGTCCCCGTGGCTTCTCATTCGTAATAAGGTGGGAGTAAGGAGTAAGCCAATGAGCGCGGATTTTATCAATTCCATAGGAGCACGCGGACCCCAGATCCCGCAACAGCAACCTGCCATCCCTAGGCCGGTATCCGAAGCTGCGCCCACTGCACCCCAAGAAACTCTTCAAACGCAGGCCCCGGCAGCGACTTTCTCACCCAGTGTAGAAGCGGCCGAATCGTCCAGTGAATCGGCCGCCGGAGAGGCCCGAGCCTCTGGAATCTTGGCCGCCTGGGGGAATCAGGATTCCTCCTCCCACATCGGACCCGGTCCGCTCGCCGTTCAGGGGGCTGAAAATACTTCTGTGCACGCCGTCCACGGGGCTCAAAACGGAGTATACTCTGGTGGCGCAACGGCCCAACCCGGGTTCACTGAAGCCACGGTCTACTCGTCCCGTCCCCCGGCAGGCTAAGGCTCCGGAGAGCAATAGGTCACTCAATCGCAGCGGTGGTGAACTGGGTATCGAACGGTGCCCAAGGATCGACCGCTGGGTTATATCCCAACAGTTCCCTAGCCGACTCTATGGAGTAGGTATGCGAACATCCCAATTGGAGAGCCGAGAACTCGGTGAGGGGCGGCTCGTTTCTGAGCCGAAAGAAACCGTACACCCGTTCGAGGAGCCAGCCTAAACGCCGAGCCCAAATCAAACTTATCCTGCGCTGAATGGGAGGCAAGCCCTTCCACTCCAAGAGCTTTTCAAGCCATTCCCAAAGTTCGATGGGTGAACCCGAGGTGATGAAATACGGGCGTCCCCAGATTTCCTGACACTCCGCTCTCTCCAAGACCGACAGGTGAGCGGCCACGACGTCAGAGATGTGAGTGACGTCGACCAAGTTTTCCCCGTCCCCAACTCTCACCAATCGCCCTTTCTTGGCAGCCTCGAAAATCCGAGGTAATAGATGAGGATCGTTCGGACCGTAAATCAAATGAGGCCGAAGTGCAAGAGTTCTCAAGGCACTGCACCCATGACTTGCCAGAACGGCCCGTTCGGCAATGATCTTGGATGCACAATAAGGGTTCATGGGATGCTTTCCATAGGGGGCAGCTTCCGTCTTGAGAACCTCAGACTCTCCTTGAAAAGTGACCGACGGGGAACTGGTGTAGACAAAGTGCTTTACTCCGTGGGTCCGACACCCTTTCAGCAACCTCTCGGTAGCATCTACGTTGATTCGAAAATAGTCTTCCCAAGGTCCCCAAATCCCGGCCTTCGCCGCTGTATGATAAACTAAGTCGCATCCTTCCACCACATCCCCGGCATACGTCCCCTGACAGAGATCTCCATAACGAACCTCTACTCCTAGGCTCTCAAGTTCGGGAGCATCCCTTCTGGCCGTCGCGACCACCGAAACCTCATCGCGCCCAGACTCCAGGAGATTCGGCTCGTCCAACTCCCGGATCGCACCGTTTATCCGGACCCGCTGATACCCGCGCTGCCGCAAATACGGCAACTCGTCGCGCAGGATCGACGGACGTGCGGTGAGCCAAGGCGCCAGAATAATCAGACGGCTTCCTTCCGGTTCTTGGTAAACCCGTGTGATGCAGTCATCGAGACTGCGCCGCTCGATGGGCGCCCCGTCTTTCGGGCACCGAGCCTCCGCGCCGACCGCCCAGAGCAGTCTGGCGTAGTCGGACAGCTCCGTCACCGTGGCAACGGTGGCACGGGGATTGGTGTTCGCGCCTGTGCGCTGCTCAATCGCGATGACCGGCGACAGCCCATGAATGAAGTCGACCTCGGGGCGCTTCACCTGATCGAGAACCTGACGCGCCGAAGCACTGAGCGAATCGATGAATTTTCGATGCCCCTCGGCGTACAGCGTGTCAAACGCCAGCGAGCTCTTTCCCGAGCCGGAGACACCGGTAATCACGACTAGGCGATCACGCGGGAGAACGACCTCGATGTCCTTGAGGTTGTGCTCCCGGGCGCCCTTGATGTGGATACCACCCCGCTCTTCCCGGTTCACGTTCATATGCTCCAACCGCGCGTCATTCCAAGGAACAACGCTATGAGCACGGCAGCGACA
>JBJHCR010000390.1:0-5624 GCA_050486105.1 Vulcanimicrobiota bacterium | reverse complement strand
TACTTGCAGTAAGGTGCAGTGCTCCGAAGCCCGTAATACCTAGTTGTATTTCGAATGAGGAGCGCTGTGCATGACTGTGAGTAGGGGCGATTTCAGTTTGAGAGGGTTTCCGGCCAGCCTCCTAGTGCTGTCACATTAGTGACATTGGCCCTGCAGGTCTCCTGCCAGGTGATCGCCCACCTCGTCGAATGATTCCAGATTGGGGTCATCGATGGTGATCTCTTTGCAGATCCGCCATTCTTGAGCCTGCCCGTCAATGAAAAATTGACGCAGCAGATAGTAACCCTGAACGGCTTTCACCCAGAGATAAGTTTCGTAGTTCTCGTGATCTTGGATGGGAGGCTGAAGGTTACGGCACTTGATGATGTCGCCTCTTCGTCCATCGGCAGCAAGAAAATAGTAGGAGCCGTGAGCGGTAACAAAGCTCAAGATTTCAACATCGGCATCCACGGAGGCCCAAGTCAGGGTGCTGCTCCCTTGGAACTGAGCGCGGCATAAGGGTCGGAAAAGACTGCCGGATCGGGCAAGATTTCTTTTGCCGGCTGATTCTGTTGGGCCACTTCCTTGGCCTGGGCTCGTCCCTTAGCAATCTTGTGGCCCACCTTGGCCCCAAGAAAACAGATGGCCGCTACGACAGCAGGGACTCCTCCCCCTAAAGCCGCTGTACCCACCGCCAGCCCGAAGCCCAATTTGAGGGACCCCTCGGTCCTCTTACCTTTGGCGATGTCCTTGATCCCAAGGTAGGCGTCCACCCCAGCGTGCACCAGTCCCAAAGGCGTCAAGGTTTTGTAGCCCAGGGCAGCCACTTGGCCGACCACCTCGGAAGTGGAGATCATTCCCGCCATGACGGTGGATGCTGCTGCGCTCCGAACGCCCACGGCAACGTTTCCTACCCCCTCAAGAACCTTGTCAGTATTCTTCTCTTTTATTCCGTGGGAGAGTTCCTTGGCTCCAATATAAGTGAGCGGTATGGCCAGGATCCCCGAAGCCGCCGAAGCCACCCCCAGAGCGGTTGTCATGGCGGTGCCAAGATGACCGGCCACCTCGGTGGTCTGCTGCACGGCCTCGGTGGCACCAAGCTTACCGTGATGAACCGCGGTCAGCCCCTCGCCCAAGAGTTCCGACTTCGCGCCCGCCAACTCAGAGGCGCTCTTGCCTGCAACTTCCCCGGCAGACTTCCCGACCGCCTCAGAAGCACCCTTAGCGGTCGCTTTGACCACCCCGTGACTAACGCTTTCAGCTACGTGATGTCCGAGGTGCTCTGCGGCGTGGTGAGCCTTGTGGCCGATCTGTTCCACCAACTCCGTTCCCAGATGCCCTCCGAGAAGCCCATTCTCAGTCTGACCGTGACCGTGGTGGTGCTGAGAGTGGTGGCCTGGTTGCTGTTCGATATAAGGATCCTCTATGAGAGCGATAGCGCCGTTGGCACCTACAGTAGCCTGACCGACAAATCCGCTCTGCTGAATATCCTCCAGCATCTGGGCCATATCGCTTCCTGCTCGGGGGGTTTTGAGCTTTGGAAGTTCTTCGGACCGCTGATCCGAAACTGGAACCTGGTCTAAGAGTCCGTTCCGCTCGAAATCCTCGAGCATCAAGGCCATGTCGCTTCCGGGCCGAGGCTTCTTCAGGGGTGACCCCTGATTTAAGCTTGTCCCCTCGCCAAGACGGATCTGATCCCGTTCGAATTCTGGATCCTTTTCGGCAGGCTTCTCTCCCTTTGCCGTCTCGGGTGAGGAAGTCTTGAGTCCAGAGCCGACCTTTGAAGGGTCGGGCTTTATTCCGGATGGAAGCTGGTATGAGTTTTGTCCAATTATCGCCACTTTGATCCCTGCAGTGCGTCCCAGTTATGCCCTCAAGTTCCAGTATTCTATCGAACTTTTCCAAAAACATCTAGAGGGGGAGAGAAGAACTCTGCCCTAAATCCCGAACATCTTGCTGGAAGGCTTGTCGGAGTTCTGTGGTGAGTTGGGCGGTGGAGTAGAAGGACGCTTCTCGGGCCAGTCGCTGTACGGGATGGTCCAGTGAATGGCTTCGGCCTCCTACCGTTACGAAGGCTGTCTGAACCGCTAAGCCGGCCAACTGTACGGCCTTCTTCCTGAGCTGCACCGCACCTAGCCAGTCCAGAGAGTGCTCCCAGGAGTCCATATCTTGGTGCAGTCTTTCGATGTGTCCAAGCAAGCTCTCGCGCTCACTCTTTTCCAGAAATCTTGCTGCCGCCCGGGCGACTCCCAAAGAGCGGGCCGACTGGTCCACGGTAGAATGTCGATCTGAGGAGTTCATGCGCTGAGCATCGAACTCCAAGACAAGCTCGGATTTTGGAATCCTGAGCCCATCGAAGGTCAGCGGGACTGTGGAGGTCGCATTCATCACCGCCAAGACGGGTGCTTCTCCAGCTTCCAATCCCTCGACCTCGAGGGGAGTCTGAGCCATCAGAAAGTCACCGTCCTCGGTGGCCCCGGCCACCAACACCCGCTCCATCAAGCCCAGTCCGGAGAACCATGGACCGTGACCGCTGAACACCAAACTGTTGCTTTCCCAGCGAACGCAGACTGGAGATGGCCTCCTTCGAAGGTGGGCGAAACACACCCCAACCCAGACCTCCCCATTCAGGGCTTGAGACAAGAGCTCATGGTTTTTGAGCGCTAATCGTCGACAAGCTCCCACGTGCTGGCTGGCCAGGAAGGCGGTGGCTCCGCAGCCCGAAGAAACACGGTCCAACAGCCTCCTTCGCAGCGGGTCCTCCAACTCCACCATAGCTTGAAAATACCCTGCCCTAGCCAACTCCTCCATATTTTGCCGTGGGGGCTGGAAGGACCGGTCTACCTGTTGGGCTCTTTCGGCAAAGTCTTCAGCTAGCTCAGAGAATTTTTCAAGGATGGGCACCCCGCCTTGCTTGGCCGAATCCATCCGGAACCCTCCAGTTCGCCGACCACCTGGCTCACCGAAGGGGCTAAGAAGTCTCTCATCGAATTTCTACTTAGCTCGCCTTCGACGGCGGCAAGGCAGGAGTTGGACTTGACCAACGGTTCACACCAAACCAGTGAGCAAATGCGCAAAGACGATTCGGTTCGATCGCTTTCGGAAAGTGAGGCCGTCGCCCCTCAAGACAGCGGTAGTCATCTGAATTCCGTGCTCCAAGAGGGAAAAGAATTACTCCAAGCCGGACGCCTTAAGGACGCTCTAGAACGCTTCGAACAGCAGTTGCAGCAAGAACCAGACCGGGCCAAGATATGGGAGCTTAAGGCTGAGGCCCACCACGGCTTAGGAAACTTTGAGGAGGAGTTCGAAGCCCTGGAGCGGGCTGTGGCCTTGGACGCTAATGAGATAGCCCTCTTCAATCGCGCCCGTTGCCACTTGGCTTTGGGTCGAAGCAACGAGGCTCAAAAGGATCTTCGGGAGGTCCTGAGGATCGGCCAGCACGAGCCAACTCTAGGCCGAGCCCGAACTCTCTTGGAGGGGCTCTCGCCTCCGCGCTCCAACCCGAGGCTCATCGCCTTGGACGCGATATCTGGAGCCTGGAAGGCCGTGTCCGATCGGGCCGCTGGGCGCCTGGGTGGTCAAGTCCGAAAAGCTCTCTCCGCCCTGGTGCTCACCGCAATCCTATGGGCTGGCTTCAACTTCGTAAGCACCAAAGGGAAAAGGCACTCAGTAACAATAGGAGGATACAGCGTCGACCTTCTTCAGGAGCAGGTGGTGAACTCCGATGATTGGACTCCGCAGCCCAACGACTTTTACCAGAGCACCAGAGAACGGGTCTTGATTAAATTCGATGAAGACGGCAAGATGCAGACGCTCGTCGGCCCGGATCTCGCGGTCAATGGGCAAAAGGTTTTTGACGATTCTATGTCTGGCGAAGAGATTTTGAAGGTCTTGGGAGAACCGAGCAACGTACATAAGATCGTCCACTTCTACGTTTTCGAAGCCAACGGCCGGCGTTATGTCCTAGAATTGATACATTTCAACGGAAAGGACCAGCCTCCCGTGCTCTCCCTGAGTCCCGTCGGCGGAGGTTGGGAAGACACCAAGTCCATAAACCTAGAGTCATGGCTCAAGAATGCGCCATGAAGCAGATCTCAGGGCATATCGACTTCTAACTCATCAGTTGTCGATGCCTAGCACTGCAACTCGGCAAGTTCACACCCTCGAGGGTCATCAGCCTTAAAAATCTCGTCCTATATGGAGAGCCAATTTTCTATTTTGAGACCTGCTACCTTCGAATAATGCCGAGTGTTGCCTGTCACCATCACCAACCCGCGAGACAGGGCGGTGGCAGCTATCAGGGTGTCTTCTAGTCCGATGGGTGTCCCCTGCCGGAAAAGTTCAGCGAGCAACTCTCCGGCGCATACTGAAATGTCGTAATCAAAATCGATCACTTTGAAAGCCGAGATGATGTCGTTGCTTACCGCACTCCACAGTTCATCTCCGGCCATTCCTCCTCTCTTGCAACATCCGAACCGGAGCTCAAAAGTGGACACAGCAGACAGGAACAGTCGTCCTCGGCTCACGCTCTGCAAACGCTTCCATAAGTGTGGATGTGGTTTCTGCTTGACCAACTGGCTTACTGTGTCGGTGTCAAGAAGGTACTCAGTTCTCATCGAGAACTCGCGGAAAATGTCGTGTCGCGACAATATCCTCCATGGTTGAGAAAAACAGATCCTTTTCGGAAAGCCATCCTGGCCATTTGTCAAAGGGGGGGTCTCCCGCGCCGTCGTCGACCGGGACAATTCGAGCGATGGGCTTGCCGTGCTTAGTAATCTCCACGGTTGTCTTGGCGAACGAAACCGCCCCAAGGATCTGAGAAAGGTTTTTTTTCGTCTCGGCGACGCTATACTGCTCCATATGACCATAATAGTCATTTTGACTACAATTGACAAGTCGGCTTCGTATCGCTTAGTCCCACTGATACACCACGGTGACCGGCACATGGTCGGAGAGGTCTAGGTCGCGCTCGATGAAGGCCGAGGTCGCCCTGGAACGGAGGTCTCTGCTTGCCAGGTGGTAGTCGATGCGCCAACCCTTATTGTTGCCCTTAGCGCCGGCTCGGTAGGTCCACCAACTGTAGACATCTTTGAGGTCGGGATGCACCTCGCGAAATACGTCCACGTAGCCAGAATCCAGGAAGCGGGAGAACCACTCCCGTTCTTCAGGTAAAAATCCTGAGTTTTTCTTGTTGCGCACCGGATCGTGGATGTCTATTTCCTGATGAGCGATGTTGAAATCCCCACAGAAGATCACCGGTTTTCCGTCACTGCGAAGCTTGGCTGCAAACTCCAAAAAGGCATCCATGAACTCGTACTTCAGGTCTTGACGCACCGTGCCCGAGGTTCCACTGGGAGCGTAGATGGAAAAAACTTTGAACTGGGGATACTCGAACATCAGCACTCGGCCCTCGGCGTCCACCCAATCCAAGCCCATGCCTGCCTCGACCTTCATGGGCTTGGCCTTAGCCAAAATGGCAACTCCCGAGTAGCCTTTCTTTTGGGCACTGACCCACTCGCAGTGGTAACCTAAAGCCATCACCTCCTCGGGAACCTGATCCGCCTCGGCCTTGATCTCTTGCAAGCAAACAATGTCCGGCTGCTCGCGCTGCATCCAGTCCACAAACCCCTTGCGCGTCGCCGCTC
>JBJHCR010000388.1:0-5635 GCA_050486105.1 Vulcanimicrobiota bacterium | reverse complement strand
TCTTTCAATGGCGGAAATGCGCTCAAAAGAGGATTTACAATTTTTTGCCTCTTTGATGGATTACCTTTCATAGAATGGTCCTATAGATCGATCCGTCGAGTTCGTTCCTGTCAATAAGGCTGTGCTGGAGCGTTTGCGTTCAGGGCAAGGCTTCACTCGTCCAGAGCTAGCTATCTTGCTGGCTTACACCAAAATGGGAATCTATCGCCGCATATTAGAGACCGATTTTCCCGACGAGCCGCTTTTTCAGCACTATCTGTACGACTACTTTCCAGCCTATCTCAAGGAAAACTACGGGGAGAGGATCAAGAAGCATTCTCTTCGTCGAGAGATCATCGCCACCCAATTTACCAATGTGGTGGTGGACCTGTTGGGGATAACTTTTGTTCATCGAACCATTCGGGACACCGGAGCTACCCCGATCCAGGTCATCCGGGGAGCCTTGGCAGCCTTGGAGTTAGTGGATGCTAAGGAGTTCTTGAATCGCTTGTCGGAGTTTGACGAAGACGTCTCCAGCGAGTCCTTCTATTACGTGCTGAGCGGTTTGGTGAAGGCGCTCGAAAACGTCGTGAATTGGATCGTCTTGACCGACGCCGACCTTTCCAGCCTATCCTACTTTATCGAGAACTACCGCGACCGTCTCAACGAACTGAGAAAGTCCCTGCCAGGGAGTCTTCCCAAAGCCCAGCAAGAGCGTTTTGCTCGGTTGGAAGCGAGGTTTTCCGATATGGGATTCAGCAAGGAGTTTGCCCACTATATCGCATCCTTGGATTATGTGCCCAGTGGCATCGGCATAGTAGACAATGCCCGTATTGCCAATATGCCGCTGGAGGAGGCAGCCGCCCGATACTACGAAGTCGGCGAAACCTTACAGATAGCCTGGCTTAGAGACCATCTCAGGGCGGTTCAGACTCAGGACAAATGGGCCACCATTGCCATCGTAGGTCTGATCTTGGATCTGCGCCAAATCCAATTGCGCTTGTCCTTGACCGATATTGACCTGGAATCTCTACCCGGAAATCCAGTGGGTCGGTACCGGCAGTTCCTCAATGAGATAAGGGCTGAAAAGGCTTTTGGGCAGGCCAGTGGAGATGTGCTGGCTCGGCTTCTCGGCCAGATCGCCGAAGGAGCTCGCCGCAGGGCGGCTGAGGGGTCCGCCGAGCGCAAAGCTATCGAGGCTCGGAGGTCTTTGGTGGGGCGGACTTAGGATCTGACCAGGAAGTACTTCCCGATTTGGAGCACGGATCCATCCCGGCCAGCCTCCTAGGAGGCTGCTGAATTAATCTCCGCGTCGCGAGACTCGTCCATTATTGTCCATGCAAAATCGTTTGATTGTTGGAAATATTTCCGTATATTACTCAAAATCACCCGATTTCGCCTGAACAAAATGTCCTTCGTCTCGCTCGGTCCGATTAAATCAGCAGCCTCCTAGGAAGTACTTCCTGGCCAGATCCTTAGAGTCGTGAGTCTCGGAGAGCGCCCTACAAGCCTTCGGTATGAGCATCATCGTTGACTCGAGTGATCAGGTTGCGGTCCGAGCTGTAGCGGATCACCGTGAGGCTGCTGTTGTTTATCCAAAAACTCCAACTGCCATCTTGGGGGGGGCCGGTTTCGCGCCAAAGAGCGTCACGGATCACTCCGCCGTGGGTAAAGACGGCCACTCGGCCGTTCTGAGGAAGTTCTTTCATCCACTGGTCGACACGGGAGCGAAGGCAGGCCATGGATTCACCCCCACCGCCGATCTTGGTGCGGTAAGGGAATCGCCACCATTGCCTCACTTCCTCCTGTTCCTCGAGGGTGAGATCTTTCGGGGAGCAACCCTCGAAACGGCCGAAGTTGATCTCTCGAAGCCTGGAGTCTACCACCAATTTCTGTCCGGCGGCAGCCAAGGTTGCCGTTTGGTGGGCCCGGGTCAGATCTGAGGTGTAGATGGCATCAAAGCGATACCCGGCTCGGACAAAGCGCTCCCCCAAGCGTTCCGCCTGTAGACGTCCCAGGGCGGACAGTTCACTGTCGGTGTGGCCTTGCCACTTACCTGCAGCATTCCAGAGTGACTCTCCGTGGCGAATCCAGATGATCTCAAGTTTCATAAAGGTCTCCTTGCTGACGCTATTTTCCCTGATGAGAGGCAGGCAAACGGAAAAGACCTGAGGGCAAGTCTACATTTCAAGGCCCCAATCTGTCAGCAAGACTTCGACTTGGTTCCCGCTCTGCAGATTCTTGATTTCCACTTTAGGGTCATCAGTGCTATAGAGGTGGGGAAAAAGTACTTGGGGTATACCTTTACGGTCGGCATACCGCAGTTGTTTTTTCATATTCTGGGGCTGATGAAAAACTTCGGTGGGAATTCCTTTGGCCCTCAAATGTTGGGCGATCTCGGTGCACTTACCTCGAGCCTGGTCGTCGGGCAGCACAATGAGAACCTCGGTGGGGCAGTGCCGGTGGGTGGGTAGACTGTCACTAGCCAACAGAGCGGAGACCAGGCGACTTACTCCTATAGAGATCCCTACTCCGGGCAGTTTGCGCTTGATAAAGCCACTGGCCAAATCTTCGTAACGCCCTCCGGAGCAAACGCTTCCGAGTTCCGGATGGCTCAGCAATTCCGTCTCGTAGATGGTTCCGGTGTAATAGTCCAAACCCCGGACGATGCCCAGGTCCAGATGCCAAGACTCAGGATCGAGATCGCTCATGCCTGCGGCCACTTCGGAGAGTTCAAGGAATCCTTCGCTGTCTAGGACCGACTCTAGTCCTAACTTCTGCAAGTGTTGAGTCACCTGTGCTAGGGTGCCACGGGTGTTGGCAAGCTCCAGGCATAAGTCGGCACTCCGCTCTGAGAGCTGCAATCCTAACAGGGAGCGTCGCAGTTCTTCAGGGCCGATCTTCTCCAATTTGTCGGTTTCTCGAAGTACTTCGGACAAAACCTCTTCAGGGACGGCCGTCGCTCGGTAGAGGGCCAGCAGCAACTTGCGGTTGTTGATCCTCACTCGCACCTCAAGGCCGAGTTTGCCGAAAATCTCGAGCACCACTCGGGGCATCTCTGCATCGAAATGCAGGGGCAAGTGGTCCTCGGCGATGACATCGATGTCGGCCTGGTAGAATTCTCTAAATCGACCTTCTTGAGGGCGCTCGCCTCGCCACACCTTTCCGATGTGATAGCGCTTGAAGGGAAAACTCAGCACGCCGTAGTGCAAAGCGACATAGCGTGCCAGCGGTACGGTGAGATCAAATCGCAAACCGAGCTCTGGAGGGCCGTCTTTACGGGATTCCTCACGCAGGCGCTCCAAAGCATAGATCTCTTTGTCAACCACTCCTTTGGCCGTCAGGATTTCCACTCGTTCCACGGCTGGAGTGTCCAAGGGGGTGTAGCCGAAGAGTTCATAGGTGTGCGAAGCGGTTCTCAGGAATCGCTGTTCGGCAAGAGTTTGTGCGGGATTCCACTCGGGGAATCCGCTGATAGGTTTCGGTTTAAGCATGGCCTTTCAGTTTGTTTTTTCCTTTATGGCACCTGCCGAGAAAGCTGCTTCTTCAATCTTGCAGGCTTCCCGAACCGGGGACGGAAAATCCCTCTAGGAGCCCTTGTCGAGCCTAACGAACATCAGGAACACTATGGATATGACCACCGAACCAACGGGGGAACTTAACCTCGTGAGTCCGGAAACTTTTCGAGAACTCGAAAAGCGTCTGGAGAAGACGGAAAAAAAGCTAGAGAAGGCCAAAGAGCGAGCCCAGGCCACCATGAAGGAGATCTGGCAACTCGATGTCCAGCTCAAAGAGCAGGAAGAGCGCGCCAAGGCTGCTGAGGCTCGTTTGGCCGAATTGACGGGCGGTCAAGGGGCATTGGAGACCGAGCCGTCGAGCGCTGCCGGCGATGAATTGCGCATTGCCCTCCACGAGGCTGAAGAACGAGCTAAGGAGGCCGAGGCCAAGCTCTCGGAGTTGGGCAGCTCGGCCAGTCTGTTTCAACAGCAGTTGAGTGCTATTCAAGGCAAGTTCCGCGAAGCCGAAGAGCGGGCTCTCGAGTGGGAGGAACGTTTTCATCGGTCGGAAGAGAAGATTCTGCAGGTGCAGCAGAACGCTGTGCCTGGGGATGAAGCCGATGCTCTTAAGGGCCAGTTGAGTGAGCTCAACGAACTTTTGGGCGAAACCCGCCGACAGAAGGAACAGGCAGAAGAGGTCGCCTCCAGGCAAGATCGCCTCAGACAGGCTCTGGAAGAAGAACTGGTGGAGGTCAAGTCCGAATTCTCAGCTTGGCAGAAGCGCACTGCCGAACTCGAAAGGCAACTCGGTGAGGCCGGAAACTCCGAAATGATAGAGCAGCTCAAGGAGCGGCTTCATCTGTCCGAGGAGAAAGCCAGTCTATATCAATACAAGGCTGAACAGTCCCAAGAGCGCTTCGGTCTGGTGGAACAGGAATTGCAGCAAGCTCAGAGCGAGCGGCAGGAGCTGAAGAATCGCCTGATTCGGAGCGAGTCTCTCTTGGCAGATGCCGAAGAGAAGCTGCGGCAGAGGGCGGGCCAAGGGGCTCCTCAAGACTTCGGTGGAGCCGACGAGCGCGTCCGGGAGATGGAGCAGCAACTGAAAGAGGCCCTGCAGCGCAGTCGCGATTCCGAGCTGAAAGCGAACCAGATTCAGGTCAAACTGCAGAAGGCCATCCACACTCTCAAAGAGTACGAGCAACGGGCCAACGAGTCGGACAGAGAAACCCAACGCTTGGCCTTTCAGGATACTCTCACCGGGCTTCCAAACCTGAATCTGATTCGTCAGTATTTGGAGTTCACAGTGAAGCAGGTGCAGCGATTTGGGCGGGCCTCGGCCCTCTTGATTGTGGACCTCGACCGTTTCAAGTTGATCAATGATGCCATGGGGCTCAAGGCCGGCGACGAACTATTGAAGATGGTCGCCGAGCGTTTGCAGACTGCTATTCGAGAGTCCGACGCCCTGGGCCGACGTGGGGAAGACGAGTTTCTGATCTTGCTGTCGGAACTGTTCACTGGAGACGATTCCGTTCCGCCTCAACAGAAGACAGACATGATCCGTCAGAACATCGCTATCGTGGTGAATAGGATTAGTGAAGCTCTTTCGAGACCATTTCAAATTCAGGGCCAAAAGTTTTACATTAGAGCCAGCATCGGGGTCTCCATCTGTCCCAACGACGCCAGCAGCTCCCAAGACATGATCGAGCACGCCGACAGCGCTATGTATCAAGCGAAGGAGAGCGGACGGGGGCGCTGCATCTTCTACAACACCGAGCTTCACCGTCGTCAGGAGCGACGTCTGGCCATGGATTCTCAGTTGCGCTTGGCCATGGAGAAGAATGAATTCGTGCTGCTGTATCAACCCATCCTCGAAGTGAAGAAGGGGAAGGGAACGGTGGTGGGGGTCGAGGCTTTACTGCGTTGGAACCATAGAGTTGAGGGTCTGCTGCCGCCAGCCATGTTCCTAGAAGCGGCCGAAGAGTCCGGTTTGATCGTGGCCCTTGGCCAATGGGTGTGTCGCCAGGCTTGCTGGCAGTTGCGTCAGTGGCTTAGTATGGGGGTCAATCTCTTTGTTTCAGTGAACATCTCCACTCGGCAGATGCTGCAGGCCGACCTCACCGAGACCATCGTGGGCTCCATCGAAGAGTTTGGGCTCCAAC
>JBJHCR010000387.1:0-5657 GCA_050486105.1 Vulcanimicrobiota bacterium | reverse complement strand
GGCCCGACCCCCCCTCTCTCACCAAGAGCGCTTGGAATTGATGGTGCAAGGTCTGGAGGAAGAGAGTATCCCAGCCTCGCCTCAAACGGTTAGACCCGTAGACCCCTGAGTAACATCCAGAATTTGCTGGACAGCAGAAGACAAGATGAAGGACAAAAGAAAGACCCCAGGCCACTTATGCCTGGGGTCTTGCACAGAGTATCAAGCTTCACTGTTAGTGATGATGATGCTCTTCATCATGGTGGCAAGTGCATTCTTCTCCTGGAGGACAATCACAGTCGTGGTCGTTGTGCCCGGGGTCATCATCGTGGTCGTGTCCGGCTCCGATCAAAGTGGACAGGATAGGTGCTGGGGGGATCATGGGATTCGGAATGGGAGTTCCCGGCGGAACCACTTCCACGATCTGCATCATGCCGATGTCTTCGTGGGTCAACACGTGGCAGTGCAGCACGAACTTCCCAGTGAAATCAGGGAAGCGCTGTCGAGCCTTGATGAACCCGTGGGGGGGGATGTCCACGGTATCCAGCCAAACCGGTTCGGTCAGAGGAAATCCATTCAGGTTCCCATCAGAGCTTTCGAAGACCTGGAACGGGTTGATGTGGATGTGATGGGAGTGCCAAGCCGGACTGGTGTTGATGAGAGTCCACTCCACGACGGCGTTGAGTTCGATCGTCTGGTTGATAACATTAGCGTCGAAGCGCTCTCGATTGATGGTGAAGTTCGGTGCGTTTTGGCCGCCAATGCTCGGACCAGGCGTGGGTGGTCCTGGATTGCTGTCGAAGTTGACTTCGTAGACCAAAGTTCGGCTTTCCGTGACCTCCGAAGGAAGGATGGTGGGCAACTGAGCGGGTACAGTCAGAGAGCTGGGAATGGCCATCTGCTGGTTGGGACCTTCCACCACCTCAATGAAAGCTAGGTCGAACCCTTCATCAGGGTCGTTGTTGACGTTGTTGCTGAAAGGGTCTTTACGCACTGCATAGCGGCCGGGATTGTCAATTGTGATGATGATGTCGGCTCGATTGGCCGGGGCCAATTGGAGAGAATCTAGAGACTTTGTTTCAGCCAGAGTGATGCCGTCCAGAGAAATGACGTGGAGTTGGTGGCCGACGATCGAAATAGGCATGGTGTTGCGAGCACTGCCGTTGAGGACTCTGAGTCTGACGGTCTGTCCGGGTAGAGCAAAGATAGTGGGGGTCAGTTGTCCATTTACCAGAAAGACGGAGTCGGCTCCGCTGAACGGACGGGGGGTAACGTAATCCGGAACTTCGTATGGATTGAGCACCGGTGGTTCCTCACCAAGTCCTTTGAGATTCAGTTCTTGGATGACAAAGTCGAGGTCGGTAGCGGCAGCCACCTCGGGGTCGTTGTCGACCTCTCCTTCCACAATCAGTAGGCCGACCATGCCGCTGAATAAGTGCATTGCGGTAGCCCCGTGTTTGTGGGCGTGGTACCAAAATGTCCCACAAGGATGGTCATCGGGAATATCATAGACGTAGGTGTAGGATTCCCCCGGGTCGATGGTGAGCAGGACATCGTCTTGCGCCGGAGAGACGTGAAGACCGTGAGCGTGGAGATTGATGGTGTTGAAATCGTGAGGGATGTTCTCGTCGATGCCGTGGTCGCCGCCGTTATGAGCCAAAATCTGACCGTTGTGAGCATGATTTTCGTCGATAATGTGCGAATTATCGTTGGGCGGGAGGTCGTTGTTGATCACCACTTCCAAACGGTCACCGGGTTTGACTCTGAGAGTTGGGCCACCCAGAAATCCATTCCAACTTCGCAGCAGAGCGTTTCGTTCGCCGACCTTCGTTTCGACCGATGTTTCGATGTAGTCGATATTGAAGGTGGTGTTGAGTCGACCATTCACGGACCTCAGCACCGGAGGCTGTGGCATGGTTGCCGGTGGAATGCTCCGCCCTTCGGGGTCGGTGGGAGTAAAGATAAAGCTCTCACGGCTTTCTCCGCAACCTACCAACAGTCCAGTTGCCCCGAGCGCTGTGAAGCTTAGGCCGCCTCGGAGAAAACTGCGGCGATCAAATTTCTTGTTTTGCACGTGATACCTCGAGTCTAATGATGGGCCAGCCTTCGCAGAACTTGCATGGGTTCCTGTTGAAGCTGGAGCCCAGGTCAGAGTGACTCAAGGTTGCTTTCGATCTCCGTTCGATGAGGCTCGTATTGGGGAGGTAGTCGAAGGGATGACCCCAGTTGGTCGGGCTTCTCGTCGATCAGCATTCCCGGGGGATTGGTGGCAATTTCGAAGAGAATCCCTCCTGGCTCTCTAAAGTAGATGGAGCGAAAGTAACTCCTGTCCATCACTGGAGAGACTCTGTAACCTGCCTCCTTAAGGAGAATCCTCCAGTGCTCTTGGGTCTCGAAATCCGCAACTTGGAAGGCAAGGTGGTGCACCGTTCCGGGGCCAGGACTACCCGACCGACGAGTTTCGGTCCAAGTCAGATCCAGATAATGGGGCGCGGCATCCGAGCCGAGATGGTAACGCTCTCTTTGTCCCTCCTCGACGGCCTTCCTGAAACCAAGGACGGACAAAGCTTCTCGTGTGGGACCTGGATCTTTCACCCAGAGGGAAACCCCAGCGAATTCGGCCTCTCCGAGTACCGGTGGATCCGCTGGGGTCAACTCCAAGGACAACGGGAGCCCGTGAGGGTCTTTGAAGTTTAGACGCTGTGAACCAAAGATGCTCTCTGAGTTGAGCTTCAGGCCTGCTTCTATCAGACTCTGAGAGAGCTCGTCAAAACGTGACTGAGGAACCCCGTATATCGTTTCTGAGACTTGCCCTGGACCCGGTATTCCGGGTGGTCCCGAATAGGAAAAGAAAGTGATCAGGGTCCCGGGGCTTCCCGATTGGTCTCCGTAGTAGAGATGGTAGGTCGAAGGATCGTCGAAGTTGACCGTCTTCTTGACCATCCGTAGGCCCAAGGTTTCAGTGTAGAATCGAAAGTTTTCGGAAGCTGGTCCCGAGATGGCAGTTACGTGGTGAAGGCCGAGGAGTTTGGGAGTCATAGGTTCTCGCTTTCTGGAAGCCGGCTGTTCGGAATTCTTGGGGGCGCGGGCCCTAAGCCAGACGGCGAACAATGTCGGCCACGTGTCGGCCCTGAAAGCGGGCAATGGCGAGTTCATTCTCGCTCGGCTGACGTGATCCGTCGGCACCGGCCAGAGTGCCCGCTCCATAGGGGGAGCCTCCTCGAGGTTCACTGATATCACTCATTTCTGGGATACTGTAAGGAACTGGGACGATGAGCATTCCATGGTGGGCGAGGGTTGGCCAAAAGCTGGTGATGGTTGTTTCGTTTCCTCCTCCGGTCCCAGTCGAAGTGAAGACGCTTCCAACCTTGCCGACTAGCTTTCCTTGGACCCAGATTCCTCCGGTTTGGTCCAGGAAATTCCTCATCTGAGCCGTCATGTTCCCAAATCGAGTAGGCGTTCCGAAAATGATGCCATCGTATTCACTAAGCTCTGCAGGCTCGGCCACCGCAGCACTTTGGTCCAACTTGATTCCAAGCTGTTTGGCTTTGTCTTCAGGAATGAGTTCGGGCACCCGCTTGACGACAACTTCGATGCCCTCGACGTCTCTGGCGCCTTCTGCGACAGCTTGGGCCATCGTTTCGATGTGTCCATACATGCTGTAATAGAGTACTAAGAGTTTCTTCATGGTAGGCTCTCTCTATGGTTTATTTGGGCAGAACACTTGAGTGCTTCCCCTAGACGAATGATAACATTGTTGCATTTTGGTGACTAGACATCTCTTTTGGGATATAATGTTGCTATTGTGGCAACAATTAGTCCGACGTTCGAGATGCAGGTCCTAGTCAACGTAGTGGAACAAGGAAGCTTCACTGCAGCGGCTCAAATGTTGGGCCTTCCAAAATCAAGTGTCAGCAGAAGGGTGTCGCAGTTGGAGGAGCGACTGGGGGTTCGATTGTTATATCGGTCCACGAGGTCTCTTCGACTCACCACGGCAGGTGAGGCCTACTATCAAGAGGCTGTAACTTTGCTGGCCAGAGTTCGAGAACTCGAGGACAAGGTTTCAGGTTTCTCTTCGACTCCTCGGGGTTCGCTCAGGATCAGCTGTCCTGCGAGCTTTGTCTGCGAGCACCGGGAAGTGTTCTCCACTTTCCTGGAGCGCTATCCTGAGGTGCGACTCAAGCTGATGGAGACCGACCGATACGTCGACCTCATCAGTGAGGGTTTTGATCTTGCCCTCCGTGGAGGTCGTGCCCCCGACCCGTCGCTCCACGGGGAGAAGCTGCTTTCCTCCGAGAGGATACTGGTTGCTTCGCCGACTTACTGCGATCGCCAACTCAGACGCCCGAGCGAGATTCTGGACCACAAAATTCTCCTTCATTCCGAAGGGCCGACGAAGATATGGTCTTTGGTTCATCGGACACGGCACTTTGAGTCAGAGGTTGTAGGACATGTCATCACCAATAACCTGAGAACCCTGAAGATTCTAGCCGAGGCGGGACTAGGCCTAGCCTTACTGCCAGAGATCAGTTGTCGGCAGGCCTTGCTCGAGGGAAAACTTTTTTGCGTGTTGCCGGATTGGACCTCTACCCCGGCTGAGTTGTGGGTCATAACTCCTACGGCTCGCGGCTTGTCTTCGACGGTGAGTTCCTTCCTCGAGCATCTCAAGGAGTGGCCCTTCGTCGCGCTTTGAGTTTGCATTTGAGCTTTCAAGTGAATTCCTATATAGTAGAGAAACGACTCGAATTGTTTTTTTCTTTTGGGAACTTTTAATTCCGGTCTCAGGTTTCAGAGTAGTACGAAGCAACAGGACTCTGGCTACACACGGATGGGCTAATGACTCGTCTGGAGTTCCGGCCAGAGCTACCATCTCATAAAAATCCACTGTCCCGTCTGCGAAAGGAGACCCGATGGTCCGAATCCGAATCCCTCTTTTACTTTTTTCCTTAGTTCTTGCTTGGTGCTTAACCACGGCTGCCTACGCTCAACTTCCTGAGATGCCCAAGAGTGGCGTGGTTTCTGAAGGTGAAGTCGCTCAGCGTGGTCGGGGTGGTCGTGGCGGGGGAGGCGGAGACGTCGCGCGACCTTCCCGCTCGGCTCCGACACAGACACGCTCAGCTCCAGCCCGCCCGGCCCCGGCTCGCTCAGCTCCGGCGCAGGTGAATCGTCAGCCTTCGCGGCCTAGCCCGGCGCAGGTGAATCGTCAGCCTTCGCGGCCTAGTCCAGCGCACGTAAACCGTCAGCCTTCGCGGCCTAGCCCGGCACAGGTGAATCGTCAGCCTTCGCGGCCTAGTCCAGCGCACGTAAACCGTCAGCCTTCGCGGCCTAGTCCAGCGCAGGTGAATCGTCAGCCTTCGCGGCCTAGCCCGGCGCAGGTGAATCGTCAGCCTTCGCGGCCTGGTCCGGCGCAGATGAATCGTCAGCCTTCGAGACCTGGTCCGACTCAGCGCCCAAACCAGAACACCCGGCCGGTGCAGGCTGAGGCTCGCGGCAACAACCGAGCTCCCCAGTGGGACAATCGAGGCCAGCGCGGCGAGCGCTCGGTGAAGCCAAACCAGAACACTCGGCCGGTTCAGGCTGAGGCTCGCGGCAACAACCGAGCTCCCCAGTGGGACAATCGAGGCCAGCGCGGCGAACGCTCGGTGAAGCCAAACCAGAACACTCGGCCGGTTCAGGCC
>JBJHCR010000386.1:0-5664 GCA_050486105.1 Vulcanimicrobiota bacterium | reverse complement strand
CACCTGGATCGCCCGGCGAATGCGAATCAGCGACTCCGCATAGAGAACCACACCCTCGCACAACAGTCGGTCAGCCACCGCGGTTTCAAAAGTCCATTCCTCCAGAGACAGGTACATAGATTCGACCTTGGTCCGCGTATCCAAAGCTTGCTTTTCTTCGGCTTGCCAACGCTGTTCCAATTCTGGTGTCCACCCCTGACACAAACCGTGTTCCAGATAATCCATGACCTCGAGAAACTTTGGATGGTCTTCCACCTCTTGCTCGAGGCAAGCAAACAGCTCGTCGGCGATCATGGCATATCGCTCTTCAAAATCCTCGCCGAGATCCCCAAGGGGCAACTCTTCGTCCAACACCTCGGGCTCGTATTCGCCGAACGAACAGTCGGACACCAAGGCTTGCAAACCAACTCCGAAGGTCTCTTCAGATTCTGGATTATGTTCAGAAGTTCTGGACATAGACTCACTCGTAAGGTCTTGGCTTGAAGTAGAAGCCAAGACCCCTTTTGCTCAGTATACCGAACTGAACCCGATAATAAAGGGGTAGGCCAAAAGATCCTGACTTGGAAAACCCCCTGCACAGATGGAGGTCAAGGCTAAGACCTGCTGCACGGAACGGCGAGTTCAGCGACCTTGCCTTATCTTATCGAGCAGGTCAGGCAGATTCGCCTCATCGACCAGAGTTCTAACTTTGGGGTCTTGGGCCAGAGCGATCAGCTTAGGGTGGTCCATCAATTGGCGGTATTCCCCTGCCAAGACCATTCGGGCCACTTCCTGGTCTTCGCTGACTTCCAAGATCTTTGGTTCTTGCATGACCTTGCGAACGTCGGGATGGTTCTTGAAGCGGTCCATCAAGACCGGGTCGCTGACCACGATGGTCAAATCCCGCAAAGTCTTCTCGGCCTTCTCGTTGAACGGACTGGCGTTATCCACTATGCCATCCAGAGGCGAGACCTTAAGGTCCTCGAGAAACCCATCCAGAGGACCCGTTTCGGTTCGCGATCTGAGCTCAGCGGGATCCAGCTCGAAGTTTCGCTCGGCTTCGGCCACTAAGGCCATAACTTCGGCCTCAAAAGCCTGTCGATCTAACCCTGCTCGGTAGAGGGAGACCTCTTCTTGAGCTTCCCTAATGAACTCTTGCCGAGCCTGATTGCGGATCTCTGATTCTGCCATGGATTGGCGCATGGCCCGGTCGGCTCGTCCCACTACCGACAAACCCACCATCACCAGTAAAGCCAAGCCTAATCCCCAAGCCCCTCCCAAGACCGCTCCCGCTGGTCGGTCCCAAGCGGGACGATCCTCCTCCTTGCTCTTGTTGACTTTAAGGGCAGCAGCAATCAAAAAGATCAGAAAAAGTAAAAGCCCGGTAGTCACCGCACTGGCCACCGGTTGCAGTAAGATTGGCACCCCTAGGGTCGGCATCAGCCAAGAGGATAAAAAAGCCAAAGGCTTGGCCAACACTCCAGCCAGCAGCAGAGCGCCCACGGCGATGGCCAATCGAACAAACCCTCGAAACCAACCCAAAGCGGCAAAGATCACAATGGACAAGAGAGTTAACACTAGGACCATAGAGCTTCCTTCTCCCTGGAAGCTCTGGACCCTTGAAGCCGAAGCTGAAGGGGGTGGCTATCAAGATTTTCGAGGATGAACCTTGGGACTAATCCACTCTGCGGAGGCGGCGATTGGAGAGGGGGTAGCCGCAGTGGTCGGCGATGAAGGCTCGAGATCGAGCCGCTAGATCCACGATGTGCTCCCACTCTTGGCCTTGGGGTTGCAAGGGGGATCCGATGGTCACCTTGACTTTTCCGGGCGAGGCCACCTTGCGGGGCCAAGGCTGCACTTCTCGGGTGCCGGAGAGGGCCACCGGGACCACGGGGATGCCGGCTGCGGCGGCCGCCTTAAAGACCCCTAGGGCAAAAGGGCGTAGACCTGGGGTCACTTCGATTCCCCCTTCAGGAAAAGCAGCGCTCACTCCCTGACCCAAAAATCTCTGAATCTCCTGGTTTTGCTCTTCGGCCACTCCAGCCTGACCACGCTGAACGCTTAGATGTCCCATTCGGACCACGATGTTTTTGAACATGGGGTGATCAGCCACCCAAGGAGCGACCATGAATTTCACCGAGCGGGGCAGGGCTGCGGTGAGGATCACCGGATCCAGACCACTGGCATGGTTGCAGACTATCAGACAGGGTCCTGAGTCTTCGAGACTATCGGTGACCTCGAGTTCTACTCCGGTCATGCGCAAATAGAGCCGGGCCGCCGGTCCCAGGGCTCTTTGCCCGGCCTTGGGGTTCAGCACGGCGAGTACTTGAGGAACGGCAAGACAGCCGAACAGCCAGGAGTGACGCCAAACCTCCCGTGCCAGTCGAGAGGGCAGTTCCACGGCAGCATGGCTGAGTGCCCTAGCCCTCTCAATCATCAATCGACGCACTTGAGCCAACAGCCCTCGAGAACTCTCCAAAGTTTCTGCCAGCAACCGGTCCCGGCACTCGGACCGGCGAATCTTTCCGCTGGGAGTCTTAGGTACGCAGCCGGAAGCCACCACCACCACCCGATCCGGTGGCAGACCGAGAAACTGAGCCACTTCCACCGAGATGGCCCGGCGCAATTGCTCTTTGGCTTCGTGGTCTTTGAGGCGGGTTTCTGCTACCACCACCAAGGCCTCGGTGCCCTCCTTTTCGTCAGGTATCCCGAAAGCCGCCACGCAACCACGACGCACCCCTTCTACTGAAGCTACGGCATCCTCGATATCCTCGGGTTGCAAGTTCCTACCGGCCTTAACGATGATGTCTTTACTGCGGCCGGTGAGGTACAGTTCCCCCTCGGACAAATAACCCAAGTCTCCGGTCTTAACCCAGCCTTCAGGGTCTTTGATCCGGTTGGTCGCAGCCGGATTGTTGTAGTAACCGTCCAAGCTCGACGGACCTCGAAACTCGACTTGTCCCCGCACTCGCTCTTCTAGAGTTTTCCCCTGAGCGTCGACAATGCGGACCTCCATTCCTGGCAAAGGTCGCCCGCAAGCTACCAGACTCAAGACGGGATCGCCGGCACCACAAGACGCCACGATCCCCTCTTGCTCCAAAGCCTTGCGATTGATGGTGTCGATGAGAGGTCCGCGCCCTGGTGGGGGAAAGGTCACAGCCAAAGAGGCCTCAGCCAGGCCGTAAGCTGGAAAATGAGCTGAGTCCTGGAAGCCAAGAGGGGCGAAGCGTTCGGTGAAACGTCGCAGAGTGTCCGGGCGCACCGTTTCGGCCCCATTCAAGGCGATACGCCAAGAGGACAGGTCAAGCTCTTCGAGCTCCTTGTCTGGTATTTTGCGGGCACAGATCTCAAAAGCGAAGTTGGGGGCCGGAGAGATGGTCCCTCGATAACGGTGAACCGCCCACAGCCAGCGGGAGGGCCGGGAGAGAAAGTCCTGAGGGCCCATGAGAACCAGAGGCTGACCGTGGTAGATGCTGCCCAGCATGGCGCCAATGAGACCCATGTCGTGATAGAGCGGCAACCAAGAAATGGTGACATCGTCGGGGGTCAAATCGAGGGCCTGTCCGTAAGCCCGAATATTGGCCAACAGAGCCGCGTGGCTCAGCACCACTCCTTTGGGAATGCCGGTGCTGCCCGAAGTGAACTGAATCAAGGCGGTGGGGTAGGGATCCGCCGGTATCGGTGTTCCTTGGATCTCCGATACCGTGACGATCTGTCTCAGCCCCGAGCAGTGCAACTTTAGCAGAGGGAGCACAGCTTTGGCCCGTTCAAAGCTGACCAGTAAGCCTACCCTGGATAGGTCCAAAATGGTGGACTGTCTTTTTACGTAATCTTCCAACTGGTCCAGCCGAAATGGGGGATACAAGGGCACCGGAACTGCCCCCAGCCAAAGTATGCCAAAAAAAGTGGCCACATATTCTGGACCGGTGGGCAGCATCATACCGACCCGATCCCCTCGCTTGACTCCAAGAGCGGCCAATCCTCCGGCGGCGCTCTGAGCGGCCTTAAGGAGGTCGGCGTAACTCCACTGGGCCTCGACCTGGTCCTCATTCAAGAAATACAAGGTGGTGCGAGAGGGCTGGTGACGTGCTTGATACTCGAGCGCTTCCACCAAAGTTGCTGCCTCATCGGGATATGGAGGAGCCTGGCCGGGTTGCACCTGCTCCACCTGCCTCCAGCGAGTCTCAGAACCAGGCAGCAGCTTCAGAAGATCGGACACCGTCACCGCCTCGAAGACTGCTCGACTGGACAGTTCGGTGCCCAAAGCCGCTTCCAAGCGAGTCAGCAACTCGTGACGCTCGATGCTGGCCAACCCCAGGTCCCACTCCAGATGAGTGGTCAAGGAAATCTGAGGGGACTTCCCACCGTTGAGTTCAGCTCCAAGTTCCCGGACCACTTCAAATATCGTATCTTGACGTTCTGCTGTCTCCACTCTCCTACTATACGACCTCGAGGGCTGGGCTCCTAGGGGCGCATGACCCTAAGGCTAGAGTCGGGCAACTCGAAAACTTAGAGTGCGAGGCGTTGGTCCATTTCGAGGTCCTCAAGAAATTGTTGGTCATGACTTGCCACCACCAGACCACCCGGCCACGCTTTGAGGAATTCCGAGAGCGCGCGCTGACCCAGAAGGTCCAAGCTGTAGTTAGGCTCGTCGAGAATGAGCAGTTCCACCGACGGCTGCTGGGACAGCAAGCCCAGCAAGGCCGCCCGAACTCGTTCACCGGGACTCAAGGATAGAAGTGGGCGCCTCGCCAGGGCCAAGGGGAATTTGTGGGCGGCGATCCTTTGCAGTGACTCTTCTTGCCCCAGGCGAGCTTCAAGATAATCGAGCAAGCTCTCTTGGAGCATCCAGTTGGTGCCTCCCTGTTCGATGGTGCCAAGACGAACGGATTCGAATTGCACAGTCCCGCGTTCAGGGAGCCTTTTCCCGCTCATGATTTCCAGCAGGGTCGTCTTCCCCGCACCGTTGGGCCCGGTGACCGCAATTCGGTGGTGATGGATTGTCAGGTCGAGTCCAACGAAAAGAGGCTTGTCCCCCGCCCAGGCGCCCACCCCTCTGAGTTTCAAGCTCGCATCTTCTCCTCTCTTGGAAAGCTTCGGCATTTGCAATGCTAAGGGCAACTTCACCTCGAGAGCTCGGCGAGCCGAACGCGTCCATTGCCGTCTCTCTTGGAGCTTTGCCTGCCGAGCGGTGTTGATCCGTCCGTGACTCACCTGAGCACTACTTCGCTTTTGATTGAGGGTAGAGCGAGGAGTGGCCCGGTCCAACTCTCGCGCTCTTCCGTATTGCTTCTTGCGTTGTCGTCGCCGAGCAATGTGAAAGCTGCGTTCTTCGAGTCGCGAAAGGCGGTTGAGACAACTCAGATAGCGTTCTTCCTCTCTCCGATACTCAATCTCCAACTCATTTTCTACCTCGGCGAACGTACACGACAGATAGCGACATCCTGACTCGGCGATGTGAAAGAAGTGCTGGAAATGGCGAAGCAGTCGACGATCGTGGGTAGCCACCACACAGGCCCTCTTTAAGCACGACAGCGTCCATTGCAACCACTCTACGCTGTGCTGGTCGAGATCTTGAGTTGGCTCGTCGAGCAGCAGCAAACCGGCACCGCTCTCCAAGGCTTTCTCAAGAAGTATTTTCCGTCGTTCTCCCGGACTTTGCTCACCCTCCGGTAGCCTCTGAGG
>JBJHCR010000385.1:0-5724 GCA_050486105.1 Vulcanimicrobiota bacterium | reverse complement strand
GTCTTTAGGTTCGACCCTCCTTACTTCCATATCCACTTTCTCGACATTGGTGGAGAAGAAGGAGAGGCTGGTGGAGACAGTTGGGTCTAGCACGGACATGAGCCCATGCTGATAGAAGAGCGCCTTGGAGCTGTGGTCGGTGAGGAAGTTGGCCACCACAGGCTCGCCTAGTTTCTGACCAAACTTGTCGCTCAACCTGCCGGAGACTGTCACTTTGTAGTTTGTGTTGCCCTCTTTTCGGCCCAAGACTGCGAGCGAAGAGCCGTAGACTCTCACCTGCATGTCGGGAATCTCCGGAGTGACGGTGACGAGGTCTGGCCCTAAACTGCTGCGGTCCAGCTCGTTGTTGAACTTCAGATGGAGCGAGTTCGATGGCCCAAGTCTGTTCTTAGGGTCGGGGGGACTCAGCTTGAGGGTTTCATAGGTGGAAAAGGAGGAGGAGTAAGCCTGCTCCATGGTGAGCGGCCCCTCTTGACTCTGAACGCCTGAATCGATCACGAGTTTGTAGCTGCTGCCTGGGGCAAGGCTCTCGCTTGGCGCAAATAGGAAGAGGGTGTCGGGGCAGGCCAACCTGCATTGCTCCTCAATCCCACTTTGCCGTGCCTCGGCTTCGACCACGCTCAGCTCTCGGATAGGCACGCGCCTGCCAGCCTTCTGCAGATGGATTTTGCGGAGCGCGCTCTCGCGCACGACGGGTTGATCGAATTTTACCGTCAGTACAGGCTCTAGGCTGATGCCACTCGTTTGGGGGCTGCTCGCTTCAACTTTGGGACGGGACAGGACAAAAGGTTGGCTGACCGGCGCGGCCAGCGTGTTGCCAGTGATGTCGGTAATACCACTGGAAACCGTGACCCTGTACTCAGTGGCACGCGGGAGTTCCCCGCCTTCGGGTTCGAAGATTACGGTCTGCGTGCCCAGCCAACGCCAGGATCCCCTTGGCCTCGGCTCAAGCGAGATGCCCATGGGATCGCCAACTTCCTTAGGGTCACCCACTGCGCGCATGGGGTTGGAGAAGACAACCGAAACGCGCGGAACTCTCGCAGTGGCACCTTGCGGAGTGATGGAGAGGAGCTTGAGGGCTTTTGCCTCCGACTCGGGAGCGGCGGGAGCGGCGGGACCGACCGGTGCAGGAAAAGGCAAGCGAGTTGGCCTGGAGCTTGCTGGGGGCGGTTGAGAAGTCGAACGATTGAAAAGCGATGCTTGCTCTCCCTGCTGCTGCAAGGGCTCCGCGAACATCCTTAGAATCTCGGTGGCCCGACCCGGAGCTAAAGCGGTGCCGATAGCTGGGTGAGTGGGAACCACCTCCCTCTGCTCGGCCGAGCCATTTTTCAAGGTCATCTGTAGCCGCGTTCGAGACGGTCCCGTCGACTTATCCTCGGGCTGACGCGCCTCGATAGGAGCGCCCATTGCCCCCCACAGGATGAAGGACAAAACCAAGTATAGAATCCAGCGTGCCGTAGGCAAAAAGCAACTCCTCAGGACAGCTCAAGGCTCCTGACTTCTCGCTTCGTGCAAAGTCGTTTTGAGCCTACCACTCCCAACCGTGCCGAGGCCCAAAAGGGATAACCACTCAGGCTACTTATATCTAAGACCGTTGATGAAAAGCGTTCCCGAGCCCACGTTTCCAGCCCCCTTAACAACCTTGGAGCCCGGGATGTAGGTGGCGTCTAAAAGGTGAAGTCCTACGCTGGCCCCACTCATGACCTTGTCGCCCATAGTGGAATTCGGCTCACCAAAGGCCTCTCCGCACTCTTGAGCCGTCCCAGCGCTCGAGTATTCGTAGAAGACGGCAGCCGCCCGAGCAGTCACTGCCTTGGGCGAGAATGCGCTAAGTTTGTCCACTTGCCGATCGGCGATCTTGTGCATTTCCTTTGATTTCGCTCGAGCGTCCCAGAATGTACCGGGTCCGCCCTGGAGCAGTTTCGTCTTCGCTTTGTTTTGCTTGGCAAAATTCATCTGTCGCTTGTGACGCTCGAGCAGCCTCATGTCCTGGCAGACGATGTTCGGAGTTCTTCGCCTGAAGCTATCTGTCGGTTCCGGACGGGCCGACGGTTTGGGGGCCGGATCTTGGGTCGGCCAGAGGTCAGGTCTTGGCGACAGCTCGTCAAAGGGGCCTCCTCGCTTGGACCTCACTCCCATTCATCTCGAAGTGACCACCCGTAAACCTGCTACAGATTTCCATGTTGGTGCTGCAGTGCAAACTGATCTCCTGACACCTCATGCGTCCACCTACCAATGCGAGCAATGGCACCAGCTGATCGGCCAGGTGTTCCTCCACCGGGTGAGGATGATCGAGTCGGGCCTGAAAACTCTCCATGGCCATACGAGCCAGCTTTTCCGAAGGCAAGCCCGGCCGTCCAAGACAGGTACTTCCAAGTCTAAAACCATTGGGGCTGATGGCCCATAGGGTGAGCACGGCTCCCGAGGATGCCGAGTCGACATACTCCCGCTCCACCTCAATCCCAGGTGCAAGAGCAGCCGCTATTCGCTCGGCTACCTTGGCCTGCTTCAAGTCCACCGAGACGGCGATCCTGGCTCGTTGTTTTTCCCAGTTGGTCTTTCCATCTAATTCGAGTGGTTTCGTAGCTGCCTTGCCCTCCAGACGCAGACGCACCACCCCCTGGCCCCTGGGATGAAAGCCTCGGCGCTCTACCCGGGCTTCGATCTCTCCCAATGCTCGATAGTAAGGCAAGACAACTTCTAGCAGGTAGTCAATAGGTGGAGCCATGGCCACGTCCGTGCCTCCGACCAGTTCAATCTCGACCGGCCCCGTAGCACGGAGTGCCGGGATCAAAATAGCCTGAGCCAGCAGCGTCACCGAACCGGCCGTTCCCACATCCACCCGGTAGAATCCGGGAGATACCTTGCCCGGTTGAAAAACCAACTGACTTGAATCGATCTGGTCTCCAACCACCCGAGCCTTGCAGAGGTCGGCTGCCAGCTTCACCGCAGCCAGATGTTGGGGACGGAGTCCCGGTCGACTTCTGTTCCCACGGATGTCGGTTAGAATGAAAGGCTTGCCGGTGAGAGCCGAGAACGCCAACGAGCTTCGCAGGACCTGTCCCCCGCCCTCACCTTCTTTTCCATCTATGTTTAGCATGGGCACCCCGCGTCGTTTGGTCATTCCCGACATGCTTTCCTCGCTTCGTGATAATGAGACCCTCGGGTCCCAACTGATCGAGAATAAGTAAGCACTGCTCTTTGAACTTTGCAGCTCCCATTGATTTCATGCAAGTGTCCACTTTCTTTGACTGGTCAAATTTTTATGTCTATAGCCAAGCCCTTCAACTCAAGGTGAGCGGCCTCACAGGTGGTGTCCGACCATCTTGTCACCAAAAGTGAAGCCCTGATCGCTCCTACTTGGGCTGAGGTGGGTATGCCTCCTAGGGGAACAACGTTCTACATCAAAGGTCGCTGATAAAAGCTCACCTCCATCGCCATCCTTGACCGTACTTAATGGTGTGCCAAAATCTTGCCAAGAGGTCCGGCCCAAATCACTCTTGAGCAGCATTAGGGATTGTGAGAGCTCATCTCTTCTCGAACTCCGAATCTCTGTTCGTAATGCAAAGATACTGGAAGACTCATGTTTGAGTTGGGTCGGTTTCGGAAAAATGACAGCTGCGAGGCTCACCCTCGGCGCCTAAAAGAAAACGCGTCTAGGGGCAACGAGCCCGAACCAAATAACGACTCTTTTATCGGGGCCCAGTCAGCGCCACCAACTAAAGGAATAACCGATCGCTCAACGTCGTTTCCGACACCCAATCTCTCAACACTCCTGAGCGCCTAAATCGCTCGAATCGGCCCGTCTTCTAAGAAAGGACCGTCCCTTGGTGAATCACCTTGACCGAAAGTTTCTTCTGATCCTAGGCCTCGCTGTCGCCATAGCTGCCCTCACCTATCGCCTCCCGGCGCTTGCCATGTGGATCGGCTTCTCCTTTGCCGCCTACTCCGTCATCGCCAACGACAGCATTCAAACCTTGGGCACATTCCTCACTTCGAACCGCAAACGTCCCTGGTGGGTGATCTGGATGTTTGTGGGTGGGATCTTCCTGGCCACCACCGTCTATAGCTGGGTCGAGTACAGCGGCGACGTTACTTACGCACGTCTGGCCTCTAAGGGTTTTGAGACCGCTCCCACCAGCTTTTCCTTCTTGCAGATGTGTGCCCCCTTGGTGCTGCTGGTGCTCACCAAAATGGCGGTACCAGTCTCCACCACCTTCTTGATCCTGTCCACATTCACCACTAGCAGCGAGTCCCTCGGTCAGGTGGTACTTAAGAGTATTTCAGGTTACGCCATCGCCTTCTTCTGCGCTTTCGGCATCTGGATGCTCAGCTACCACCTGTTTCGCCATCTCCAGCGCTCGAAACCGAGCCGCTGGTGGACGCCCGCCCAGTGGCTCACCACGGGCTTGCTCTGGTCGGTTTGGATCATGCAAGATGCGGCCAATGTGGCGGTCTACTTACCGCGCTCACTCAGCCTGGGCGAATTGCTGGGTTACTGCACCATTATCACCCTAGGCCTAGGCCTCCTGCTCTATCAAGGTGGAGGCGCCATCCAAGGATTGGTGGCCGAAAAGCATCAGACCGCCGACGTGCGCCAGGCCACGCTAGTGGACTTTGTCTACGCGGTCATCCTCTACTACTTCAAGACGGTTAGCAGCCTCCCCATGAGCACCACCTGGGTCTTCATCGGGCTCTTGGCCGGTCGAGAACTCGGCATAACCCTAGCCAGCAAGCAAGAATCGCGAAGCGGCCCCGAAACCAAGCGCCTGATCGCCCGAGATCTCAAACGGGTGAGCCTAGGTCTGCTGATCTCCTTGCTCCTGGCCATCGTGGTCAACCCGGTCATGCGCCAAGGCATCTTGGGGTTCTAGAGTTTTCAGGGAAGGTTCCATCAGAGTTGACATCCTGTTCGTTAAGGTCCCGGAGAAATCGTGCTATAATGGCCCTATGGCCAGGCAAGACCACTCGGCCCCACGACCTTCAACTCAGGAGCACGATATGACCGAAGACCTCATCCACAAGACCTTAACCGGCCTGATGCTTGAGCAAAGGGCTATGACCGACAGCCAAAAGTCTCTGACTAAAACGCTCAAGTGCGTGGTCAAGACTCAAGAGTCCCTGGCCCAGGCCTCAGCCCGGCAAGAGAGCAGATTCGGCGACCTCTTGACCGTGATGCAGTCTTTTGCTCAAACCTCTGCCGATACCCGACAGCGACTGCTCACTCTAGAAGCTGAAGTTGAGAAGCTCAAGAACGCGTCTTAGAGCAGAGGGTCCGCTGGGGTGGGGCACGAATTTCCCGTTATGAGTAACGACACTGTTGCTCGCCTCTCCAAACTGCTAGAGGAAGAGCCTGAACAAACACCAAGTGCAAAATTGCTTATCGCTCTGAACCTCGCGGAGACGGGATTGGCCCTGAAGAAACAAAACTTGATCCGAATGTTTCCAAAGGATTCGGAACAGCAGCTCGCCGATCGCTGGAATCAGTGGTTGCTGCACCGTGCAGAGGCCCCACTTGGAGACTGCCCAGGACTTGCCAGGTCCCATCTTTGAACGCCTTCGCCGCAGCTCTCAGGCGAACAGCCCACCTCCTCGATGGCACGTCTCGGAGCTACGCCCTAGGAGGCTGCGCGCAAAGAACATAGGGGTCGGAAAGCAAAAGGCCCGACCGGGACCTGGGCTCCCGTCGGGCCTCTTGTTTTGAGGGAGCGTCCTATTCAGCCA
>JBJHCR010000384.1:0-5728 GCA_050486105.1 Vulcanimicrobiota bacterium | reverse complement strand
GGGTTATTACATCAACGGAATGGTGGCCCTGGCACGGCGCGAGGTAGAGGAGTTTATCGATCGCTGGCCCGATCACCCTCTGAGCCCTCAAGCGCGAGAGCAAGTGAGCAAAATCAAGGGTTTGGCTTTGAAATTCGGAATGGACGATTTCGAGTCGGCGGCGGAACGGGAGCGGATGCAACTGTCTCTAGCTCGAGGGCGATTCAAAGAAGTTGAAGCTATCGCATCGGCCTTTCTGGAGCATCATCCAGGCGACTACCCCAGCATGAATAATCTGAGCCTGGCTCAATTCCAACTCGGCCGGACGGAGGCAGCCTGCGAGACCGCTAAGGCCATTGTGGCCGAGCAGCCTGGCAACGTCCACGCTCTCGCCAATCTCGTCCGTTTCTCACTGCTCACCGGGGAGCCCGACGAGGCGCTGCGATGGTCCGAGCAACTCAAGAACTCCGAGGAACCGGCTGTGGAGCGTTGGACAAAGGTGGCCGAAGCTTTGAGCTTAGTCGGAGACGATTCAGGAGTGTTGTTAGCCTTTGAGAAGTCCGAGGGGAGGGAACGAAACTCTCTGCTCCCTCATCTCGCGGGAGTGGCCCATGCGCGGCATGGTCGGTGGGAGCAAGCTTGCTCGCTTTGGAAGAGGGCGCTCGAATTCGATCCCAGTTTCCACTTGGCTTCGGAAAATCTCGAAAACGCACGTCTACCGGTCGGCGAAAGGTTCCCCGCTTGGCCCTACAGTCTATCCCACTACATTTCCACCGACGATTTCAAACGCGAGCTAGGGAAGATCGTCAAATCTGGAAAGGCTTCGGGCAGCTTCTTGAAACGGCTTCCAAACGTTCCCCATCTCCTAGGAATTTTTCTGGAGCGTGGCTCTCCCAGCGAGGTGCGTTTGGCGGTCGGACTAGGCGCAATGCTCGAAGAGCCATCCTTGAAACAGGTGCTGCTCGACTTCGCTCTGGGGCAAGGTGGCGACGACTTCCTGCGCCTGGAGGCTGCTAAGTCTTGTCTCTCCAGTGGACTACTGGCCCCTGGAATTTTAAAGTTTTGGCGTGAAGGGACTTGGAAGGAACTCTTGTTTACGAATTTTACTATCGTCTGGGAGAGCGACCGCAAACCTTACAGCCCTCGGGTGAGCAAGTTGGGGTGCGAAGCGATCGACGCCCTCGGACGAGGGGAACCTGACTTGGCCGAGAGTTTGCTCAAGGAGGCCATTCACCTTGAGCCCATGGGGCCCGACCTGGTTTACAATCTTGCTAAAGTTTATGAAAGCCAGGGTCGCAAGAAAGAGGCCATGCAACTCCTACACGATGTACGTCGTTCTTTTCCAGACTATGCTCGTGCAACTTTCTCCTTGGCCGCCGACAAATGTAACAAGGGCGAGTTAGACGAGGCCAAAGAACTACTTCTCCCCGTATTGAAAAAACCTCGGCTCCACGTCCAAGAATTATCAATACTCTGCGACCTTGAGATTCGGATCGCCCGAAAGCGAGGGGAAAAGGCCGCAGCAGAGAGTTGGGCCGAGATGTGGCGGATGTTTGAATACGAGAATCCCGATTGTGAGGACCTCCGACCAAGCTCTCTGCAGACCATGGCCAAACCGATTTTTGCCAGAATCTAGCTGTTGAGGGATTCGAGCCAGGAGCCCTCGCTTGGGTGGTCTCCATATATTCGTGTCCCAGCCAGAGGGCAATAACGCTCAGGTTCTTTCGACCGCTCACGTCGACACCGCGCGTACCTCCGGGCCCGGCAAAGTGGGTTGGATCTCCTCGGCGAAATCGGCCAAAGCATCAGGCAGAACTCCTGGTAACTGGTCTTGTATTCTAGTCGAAAACTCACATTTTCCTTGTGCCAGTTGTCCCCCAGGGGACGGCGGTTCTCAATGCTTGGCTCCCTTACGAACCCGAATCTCGATTAAAAAGAGATTTTTCGTTCTAATTCCAGCTTCAAGGCACGCCATAGTCGAGCGACAAATTTAGGATATCACTTCCGGGCGGTATAGTTCTTCGGGCCACACGAGGGGATTTGGTGGCGCGGATGCGCTCAAGGAGGACGAAGGCGGGTACGGAGCGTAGCAGCATCGCCTTGCGTCGTTGGGGTTGCCCAAGTCGCCAAGCCCACTCGCACCGTCTCTCCTATGGCAAGAAGAGGCACAAAGGGTCTCCTGGGTATTTTTTCAGCGGTTATTCGAAGAGGAGCCAGGCCCTGTACCAAACAAGAGTTCGCAAGGGGTCGATCGGAGTTCCAAGAAGGCTCTCCAGCCTCTGATCGGGGGTGCCGTGGCCAAATTAGGAGCCTGGAAAAAGGAAGCTCCCGTGACGGCGAATTCGGTCTTGTCAGGGGACCTTGCCCGTGAATGGAGTTGGAGTTATGAAACAGACGATGTTGCAGGCAGACAAGGGTCTAGAGGAGTTTTTCAACCTCAATGAGTCAGACCAGGCGCTGCTTGAACTGGCCTCCTTTCACTACCGGCCTGTTACTCAAGACAGTTTGGTCTCAATATTTAACAAATATGCGAGCGGCACCAGGTTGAAGAAACTGCAAGGGTTCGGTTCGTTGAACCGACTGGAAAAAGCCGGCCTGCTGACAAGAATAGGAAACGTGATTCGGTGTCGACCCGACCTTGTCGAGGATGTTTCTACCCATGCCGCAAACCATGGCCGGGCGAAACAGATGTGCCGCAGTTTTCCGACTACTCCGGCAACCCGCGGCTCCTATCTCAACGATCAAAGGGATCACTTCGCCTCAGCTAGACGTTCCCTCTATGTCGGGGACGCAAAGGCGTTCTTGAGAGGAAGAGACTACAGCCGCGGCTTCTTCATGTACGCTTTCGAACAGGGACTCCGATAACCAGAAGACTCCTCCGACTATTTCCAAAAATTGGTCCGTGGGATGGCAACCATCGCTCCTCTCGACTTTTATCCAAAAGACTTCAGCCTTCAGCTGGTGCATGAAGTTCTTATCGACGGTCTCCTGAATGGAGAGAATTTCGATCTCTGCAGCCTCTGGCTGGAGCAGTTCGCCAAAAAGGAAGGGACTCAAGGCATCTACCCTATCCTCTTCGAGAAATACTTGGCCCAAGGCAACAGGTTAAGAGTGGACGAGATGCTCAAGGGGAATCCCATTCCAGAACTCCTTTGGTGCCGAGCCATAAGCCAGGGCCAGGAGCCTGATCCGTCGGTAGTTCCCAGCTACCAAGCCTCGGTGCTGCAGTATCCGCTCTTAGGCTTTTTGTTTTCTATGGCTTGCCTGAAGAGGGATGATTCTAAAGGGTTTAAAGCTTGTTTGAGTCAAGCGAGCGAAGGTGCTTCGATCCTTTTCCGCATCCTGCAAGAGATCATCGAAGGGGACGCCGAGAAATCTCTGCATGAGCTGTTGGACTCCCTCGAAGAAATGACGCCAGACCCTCTCTTTGCTTTTATGATCTCGTGTTTGCTTTTTTGGGGCGGTTTTCGAAAGGAGCTGGGCGAATTCAACTTGGCCGAGACAGCCCAGCTTTACCAGCGCTCGGGCCATCTCTTTCTGGCTGGCGAGTTCAAGGCTTTGGCAGAGATCGCTCAAGGTTCAGAACAGACGACTCCTTTTCTTGCTCAGATTCGCCGAAGGGAGCCCTGGGAACTCCTATTGTCCGGTTTGGAGCGTCTGGAGCCAAGGTCCCAAACAGAGCAGACCCCCGCTCAAAGAATCGTCTGGGAACTCAATCTAGACCGGGTGAATCCTCTCAAGCTCAAGGTGCAAAAATGGGGCAAGAAGGGGGATTGGACGTCGGGTCGCAAGATCGAACTCGAGGATCTGCGTAGATTCTATCCTCACGACATGGACGAGCACGACAAAAGAGTGTTTGAGAGATGGGTTGTTTCGGTCTATCGTGGGCGAAGAGAAACCGGACAGCTGATTCTCGCTTTGGTGGGTCATCCTCACGTCATCGATTATCAGGGTCGAAGCGTTCGTCTGAGTCCGGGTTCGCCAGAAGTCACCTTGAAATCTTCGAAAGAGCACTTTCAGGTTCAGAGTTCTCTTCTCTGCGCCCACGGAATCGCCTACCGAAAGCTTAGCCCAACTCACTATGAGGTGATGGAGTTGGACCAGCGCCTGAGAGAGCTTCTTAGTCTCTTTTCCAGAAATCAGGGCGTTGAGGTGCCCAAGCAAGAGCTTCAAAAGGTGGCCCAATCCTTACAGCGCCACGCCACGACCAATCTCCGCGTCTCCAGCGACATCAATCTTGGCGATTCTGAAGAGACCGTGGCAGCGCCAACCGATCTCGTCTTGAGGCTCACCCCTGCAGGACAGGGCCTCTGTATCCTTGCTCTGGTTGCTCCCACAGGGGAGGGCGGTCCCTGCTATGCACCTGGCAACGGCCAGAGCTTTTTGTTGGTCCAGGAAGGTCAAAAATCGGTGACCTATCAGCGCGACCTCAAACGAGAATTGAAGAAATGGAAAACTTTGCGCGAACAGGTTCCGCACTTGACCAAGCCTGAACAGGTGGTGGAAGAACCCATGCATTGCCTGGAACTCTTGGAAGGCCTCTCTCAAGTCAAGAGTCCCGATTTTCGAATCGAATGGCCGGAGGGGGTTAAGTTTCGACTCAAAAAGCGGATGGGTTGGAAGGACTTCGGACTGTCGGTTCGGCGCAAGAAGGATTGGCTTGAGGTCGATGGTCAACTCCAGCTCTCGGAGACCGAGTGCTGGAGTATGGTCCAGTTGCTCGAGCGTCACCGCGAGCAAAAGAACCGCTTCATCCCCTTGGGTGACGGAGAATTCTTGGCTCTTTCCGAAGAGTTTCACCGGCGCCTCGATGCTCTCAAGCGAGCAGCCAAGAAACAGAACGGCGCTTCTTTGGAATTGGACCCCCTCAGCGGTTCCGTTCTTCTTGAGGACAGTCGGTTGGTGGACACCGACGAGTTTTGGCAAACCCTCCAAGAGCGAGTGGAAAAGTCACGCAAGTTTGTACCCGAGCTTCCCTCCAATCTTCAAGCCACCCTGCGTCCCTACCAAGAGGAGGGATTCCGTTGGTTGGCAGGTTCGGCTGTAAGGGGGATCGGCTGCTGCCTGGCCGATGACATGGGCGTGGGTAAGACCGTTCAAGCTTTAGCTCTGGTCTTGAGTCGAGCCAAAGCAAAAGGTAAACCAACCCTGGTTGTGGCTCCCACCTCGGTTTGCTTCAACTGGATGGAAGAGGTTCAGCGGTTCACCCCGGATCTCAGGGCAAAGCTCTTCAGTCAATTGGACCGCGAGACGGCCTTGCAGGGACTGGGAGGAATGGACGTCGTTATCTGCAGTTACGGTTTGCTGGTGAATGAGATAGAGAAGTTCCAAAAAGTGAATTGGTCCAACCTGATCATCGATGAGTCTCAAGCCATCAAGAACCCCACTACCAAGAGATTTAAGGCAGCCATCTCGCTTAATGCCGACTTCCGTCTAGCCACCACCGGTACACCCATCGAGAACAGGATCGACGAGATCTGGGCCTTCTTCCGTTTCCTGAACCCCGGCCTTCTCGGCAGCCGGCAGTCCTTCGACAAAACCTACTCAGGCCTAGATGAGATGGAGGAGAAGAGGGAGAGCCTGCGTCGATTGCTTTCACCCTTCATCCTGCGAAGGCTGAAGTCGCAAGTCCTCAAAGACCTCCCTTCCCGCACCGACGTCAATCTTACGGTGGAGATGACCAAAGAGGAGAAGCTTCTATACGAAAGCGTTCGGGTGCACGCTTGGGAACGCGGGGAGAAGGCGGAAG
>JBJHCR010000383.1:0-5752 GCA_050486105.1 Vulcanimicrobiota bacterium | reverse complement strand
TAGTAGCTGGGAGCCTTTCTTTGGGTGTAAGCTACTTCAAAGATAAGGCTCGCTTTACGAAAAAACCTGCGTAGATTTCGCTAATTCATTTGCATTGGGTTTAAGACTTTTGGTGCAGGAAGCAAGCCACCCGATGGTCGGAGGACTCGAGGTTGGTGAGTTCTGGTCGGTCTCTTGGGCAGGGCTCGAAACACTCTTGGCACCGAGGGTGAAACAGGCAGCCCGACGGGGGGCGGGTGGGGTCGGGATTCTCGGCTAATCTGGGGTCTAGGGGCGCACGGAGCCTGGCTATTTGGGGGTCCGGGGGCACGACGGCTTCAATCAGGGCTCTCAGGTAGGGGTGGGCTGGTGTACGAAGCAGTTGGGTCAAGGGGCCGACCTCTACGATCTGCCCCAGATATAGGACCAGGAGTCGAGAGCCTGCCAGAAGGCTCGCGGTGGCCAGGTCGTGGGTGATGGTTACGAAAGCCGTTCCTCGTTTTTCATTGAAGCGCCGGACCAGATCCAGGATCTCCAGTTTCACCGCTGCGTCCACTCCAGAGATGGGTTCGTCCGCCACCACCAAACTGGGTTCCAAAAGAACCGACCTGGCTAGGGCGACCCTCTGCCGTTGCCCGCCCGAGAGCTGAAAGGAGTAGGAATCCAGATAACGTTCAGGAGGAGTGAGTCCCACCTCGACCAGCAGGTCGCAAACGATCTGATGCGCATCGCACCCTCGGCCATGGCGTTGCAGCGGGGCCTTCAAGATGGAGCCCACGGTTCTTAGGGGGTTGAGGGCAGCATAGCTGTCCTGATGAACCACCGACACCGATAGTCGCTGCTTTGTGCTCCAGCGAAAATCTGGAGCCGAGATGTCGATCCCGTCGAAGGAAACAGTGCCTTCCGTGGGACGCTGCAGTCCTAGGATAACTCGCCCCAGAGTACTCTTGCCGCAGCCCGATTCCCCCACCACGGTGATCATCTCCCCCGGGGCGATCTCAAGGTCGATCCCGCGTAGGATCTCGACCTCACCCAGTTTGTCGTGGGGGAAGCGCACCTTCACTCCTTTGAGGTCGACGAGCGACACCATACCTCCGGATAGAAACAGGCAAAAGTTGTCTTGGTTTGGGGATGTGGGGTCACCAGCGGCCGTTCGGACTGGCACCGTTGGTCAGAGCGAGGGCAGGTGGCCGCGAAAACGCAGGCCTCTGAGCTTCTAAAACCGGCGGATGGGGGGTGAAATCTTCGTTTGGGCTGGAATCCCGGGCGGTCCAAGCGAGGGGCTGAAGCCACCAACTCCACCGTGTAAGGATGCTGAGGCTCGGAGAAGATGGCCTCGACCGGCCCTTCCTCCACCAGACGACCTGCGTAGAGCACCGCCACTCGGTGAGCTAGTTGGGCCACCGCCGAGAGGTCGTGGGTGATGAAGAGCATGGTGGTCCCCCTTTTTTGCTGAATCGATCTCAGCATGGAGAAAACGGTGGCTTGAGTCAAGAGGTCGAGGGCGGTGGTGGGCTCGTCGAGAATGACGAAGGGTGGGTCCAGGAGCAAGGCCATGGCGATCACCACTCGCTGCTTCATCCCACCTGAGAGCTGATGTGGGTAGGACGGCAAAATGCGATCCGGGTCGAGCTGCACTTCGGCCAACAGAGCCTCGATGTTGACGCTCTCGACCTCTGGGTGGGCCCGTTGGATGTCCAAGAAACTCAAAGCTATGGGTCGCACCGGATTCAGGGCGGTCTGGGCCGCTTGAAAAACCATGGAAGCCTTCACCCAGCGAAAGACCCGGCGCTTCTCTGGGGTGAGCTTAAGGAGCTCTTCTCCTTCCACCAAGCAGCGGCTGCCGTCATGGATCACGGCGTTGCTCGGCAACAACCCCAGCAGCGCTTTGGCCAGGGTGCTCTTCCCGCTCCCGGACTCACCCACTAGGGCGGTAATTTGGGAGTCGGCGATCTCCAGATCTAAGCGATCTAAGCAAAGGATGGGACCTTGGCGAGTGCGATAGGAGAGGGTGAAGCTTGCCAGCGAGGTTCGGCTCATCGGGCCCCTCCGGCTAGGCGAGGGTCGAAGGCCTCCTCCACCCCTTGGGCGACGCTTATGAGCAGGTATTGATAGGCCACTATGGCCAGCAGTGGACTGAGCAAGTAGGACAGCGCTTTGGGGATGTAGATCGCGCCGGACTGAACGGCCGCCAGGTTCAGCATCATCCCCCAGTTCTCGACCTGCAGAGGAACCAGGCCCAGCAGCATGATTCCCACCGAGACGGTGACCGCATCTCGGGACAGGCGTATGAAGTGAACCAGGGCGAAGGGCACCAGGTTGGGCAGAATCTCGCCGGTGAGGATCCTCCAGCTTCCCATGGCCTGGACTTCAGCGGCCTCCACGAACTCACGAGTCCGCAAGGAGAGGACCTGTGCCCTGACGGCTCTGGCCAGATCGGGCCAGGCAAACATGGCCAAAACCAAGGCGAAAGCCACCGGATTTTGCACTTGAAACAGGGCGGCGGCGATGGCCATCACCGGAAACCTGGGCACGGTCAAAAAGACGTCGATCACCGAGGTCAGCACGGAATCGAGCATGCTGCCGGCCCGGTAGGCTGCGGGCATGGCCACCAACAAGGCGATGATCACCCCAAAGAGCCCGGTGAGCAAACTGACGATCACCACTTCTCGGGTGCGAAGAGTAGTTGCATGGCGACGTCGCGACCGGCGTAGTCGGTACCCAGGGGGTGAGCCCAGGACGGAGGAGAGAAGCGCAGGTCGGGATGAGGGGTTCGGTCCAAGGTGGCTACAAAGTGGATCCCGAGGCCCACGATGATCACCAGCAGGAGCAAGACGAGGCAGACCGCAGCCTTGCGATTCCCCCAAAATCTCGACAGGAGTGCTGTCATGCCGAGGCCTCGCCTTTGGCTATTCGCGGATCGATCTTGCGCACCAACAGTTCCCCAAGAAGGTTCGCCCCAATGGTGGCCACGGTGGTCAGCAAGAAGAGTCCCTGGATCAGGGGAAAATCCCGAAGTTCGATGGACTTGGCCAGAAAGAGCCCTAGTCCGGGGTAGCCAAAGATGACTTCCACCAGCATCACTCCTCCAAGCACATGGGCAAAAGAAGAGGCGACTCCGGGAATCAAGGGCAGGATGGAATTGGGGCCCAGATAGGACAGAAGTATTCGTCGGACCGGCAGCCCTTGGGCTTCGGCCGAAACCAAGAAGAGTTCTTCTCGGACCGAACTGGCTGAGGCGAAGGCCGCCAGGGCCCAGTCTGCGATCATGGGGGTAGCAAAGGCCACGATCGGTAAGATGGCGTGGTAAACCACTTCCAGAAGGAAAGCCAAATTGAACCCGGGCTCGACGAAGGTCGAATAGGCTCCGCGCATGGGGAAGATGGGGAAGTGGATGGCGAAGACCACCACCAGCAGCAGGCCCACCAAAAAATCGGGGACGGCTTGACTGAAGGTGGCGTAGATTCGCAAGAATTCAGGAAGGCGACTTTGCCGTTTCCATGCCGCCAACAGGCCGAGAAAGGTTCCCAAAACGAAAGATAAGGTCACCGAACCAAAGGCGATCAGAGCGGTCCAAGGCAGGGCCATGAAGAGGACCTCGGAAACTGGGATCTGATAGATCAAACTGGTCCCCAGATTTCCGCTCAAGACCCCCTTTAGGTAACTGAAGTATTGAGTCCAAATGGTCTGCTCCGGTTGAAAGTTCAGCATGATCTTCACCTGAGCCACAGCTTGGGGATAGTCGATCCCCTGCAGAGCCTGCTGCTGCAGAGCCCACTGTCGCACGATGTCACCGGGCATCTGCCGGATCAAGAGAAAGGTCAGGGTCATGGCGACCCATAGGGTGATCGCGCTGTTGCGCACTAGGCGAGTCATCGCTGCTCTGCTCTCTCGACGCCGGCGAACAGCAGCATGTTCAGGTAGGTCTGCTCGGCTCCGCTGACCACCCCGGACCAGTACGGGTGATTCGGGGCCGGCCAGTTGATGGCGACCGGACCTTGACTGGCGAACATGGGCAGTCGTTTCTCAAAAATCGGGATGTAGACCGCCTCTCGGTGGAGCAGCAACCCCAGAAGAAAGATTTTGTGGCGAAGAGCTTCGGGGTTTTCTTCACTGGGCAGACCCAGGATCAGCTCTTCGGTGTCGATCTCTTGGCCCTCGAGCACCACCTTCTTGGGCAGCCCCATGCCTTTCTGAATCTCGTTCCCCGGATAGTAGAAGCGTTGTAGCCCGCTGCTGGGAGTGGAGAAGCGGCCGTGCAGCACCCCAAAGTTAGCGGTGATCTCGAAGTTCCCATCGCTGAGCAGGCTGGGATAGATGTCGGGTTGAGCCACTCGAATCTGAGTTGGGATGCCAAACGATTCCCATTGGGAGGCGGCAACCTCAGACATCAGAACGAAGTCGGTGTAGCCCGCTCGACAGGTGATCGTGAGGCTTAAGGGAGCCCCCTCCGGCGAAAGCCACCGACCCTGGTCATCCTTTTGGTAGTCGGCATCCAAGAGAAGTCGCTCGGCTTCTTCAAGGTCGTGAGCGCGAGGTGCAAACTTGTCGAGGTTTTCAGGGTTGAGCCACTTCTCCCGCCGTGAAGCGATCACCCCAAGCCCCCGGTCGTCCACGGGATCGGAGTAGGGGAAGGCGATCTCGGTGATGATCTGGCGATCGAGCACCAGGGGTAAGGCTTGTCTGACAGGCAGGGGGAGCCTTCGTGAGTTGAGGATGAAGCCCGCTTCGGTGCCGTCGAGCGGCAAGGCCACCTGAATCTGAGGGTTTCGCTTTTGAATTTCGGCGGTGAGATCAATCGGGCAGGACATCGCCATGAAATCGATTTGGCCTGAGAGCAGCAGAGCCCAGCCCACCTCATTCGATGAGACCCGGAAGACCCGCAAACCGTCGAACTTCAATTGCTCGGATAGGGGGTGAAGCTTGAATTTCTCGAAGACCATCTCTGAAGCGGTCACTTTCGTCATGCGGAACGGTCCGGTTCCTATGGGGATCCCAGGCCGAAAGCGCAGCAGTTCTTGCCGGGCCGCTTGAAGACGATCCTGGAGGGGTTGTGGGGCGTCGGTTTCCAGGGTGTATTCGCCCGCTAAGAACTCCTCAATGATGGAGGCGGGCTCTGGGAACTGCCGAGCTGGGAAAAGGACCGGCTCGGCAAAGATCATGGGTTTAAGGTCGGCGGAAAGGTAGCGCCAATGGAACTTTATGGTGTGGTCGTCCAGAACTTCGATTTGGCGGCAAAACTTCCCCACCGGATGACCGCGCAGGGCCATGATCAAAAACGAGCTGCGCACGTCTTCGGCGGTGACCGGCTGCTCGTCGTGCCAGTGGGCATTTGGGCGAAGGTGGACCGTGGTGGCGCGCCCCTCATCCTCGAAGCGTTCCGCCAAGCGCGGAAGCCACTCTTCGGTTTGGGGGATGTAGCTGAACAGCGGTTCGAACACGATGTGACTGGCCACGCCAACCGAGCCAAAGCCGAAGGGATTGCCGTGATAGGCGGGAGGCGGGGTCCAATCCCCCCCGGCTCTCAAGATCCCCGGTTCGAGATCACGGGAGCAAGAGACGAAACTCAATCCCAAGAGAGCCAGGAGAACAACTCTGACCAAAGCTGCTGCTCTCACCTGCTTCCCGACCGGACCTCATTAGTCGGCAACCGCTCCCTCCTCGCTGTGTTCGTACATGGATAGCGTTAGCATGATTTTTCGCGCCGATGTCGTATTGACCAATTGTGACCAGTTTCGACGAACTAGGAGAGCTCCTTCGGCAGGCTCTAGGA
>JBJHCR010000382.1:1446-5764 GCA_050486105.1 Vulcanimicrobiota bacterium | reverse complement strand
GGGTATAACCGGATAACCCCTCCAGGATCGCCCGGCCCTAGGGTCCGAGACTCAAGTCTCGGGAAGTCTAACTTCTCGGAGCCAACGCTAGAAAATTCAATTTACGTAAGAGGTACCTATTGTGACGCAAACCATCAGCCAAGAATGGAAATCCCAACTCACCGACGGAAAGGCCACCTACTCCTTCGACGAAGGACAGGCCGGCATGAAGAACATCTTGGGAGGCAAAGGGGCGAACCTTTCTGAGATGACTCGCCTCGGTTTTCCGGTCCCTCCAGGCTTTGTCATCACCACCGAAGTATGCAACGTCTACCAGGAGTTCAAAGCCATGCCGCCCGGTCTGACTGAAGACATCATGGGTCGCATCGAAGAGCTCGAGAAGAAGATGGGCAAGGGCTTCGGCAGCAATGAAAACCCTTTGCTGCTTTCGGTTCGCTCTGGAGCGCGCATCTCCATGCCCGGTATGATGGATACCGTCCTAAACTTGGGCCTCAACGAGCAGACCGTTCAGGGCTTGATCAAGCAGTCCAACGACGCTCGTTTCGCTTACGACGCTTATCGTCGCTTTATTCAGATGTTTTCCGACGTGGTCATGGGTCTGCCCAAGCATGAGTTCGAACACCTCATCGCCCATAAGAAGAAAGAGGTGGGCGTGGTCCTGGATAAAGACCTCACCGCTGAACACTTGAAAGACTTGGTGAAGTCTTTTCTCGACAAATTCCGCAAGGAAGCCGGTCGAGAGTTTCCCACGGATGTCAAGGATCAACTCTTGCTCTCTGTTGAGGCCGTTTTCAAGAGTTGGAACAACCCTCGCGCCTTCGTCTACCGCAATCACGAGAAGATTCCTCACGATCTGGGCACGGCGGTGAACGTGCAGGGCATGGTGTTTGGAAACCTGGGCGAGGACTCAGGGACCGGAGTAGCCTTCACTCGCAATTACAACACCGGCGAACGCCTGCCGGTGGGTGATTTTCTGATCAACGCCCAGGGCGAAGATGTGGTGGCAGGGATCCGCACCCCGCTCCCTCTCCAGGATATGGAGAAGAGTTTCCCGGAACTGTGGAAAGAGCTGGCGGACATTTCGACCAAGCTCGAAAACCACTACAAAGATATGCAAGACATGGAGTTCACCATTGAAAAAGGGAAACTTTTCATGCTGCAGACCCGAACCGGAAAACGCACCGCCCAGTCGGCCATCAAGATTGCCGTGGACATGGTGGAAGAGGGCCTGATCGATAAGAAGCAGGCCGTCTTGCGAGTGCTTCCCGAACAACTGGACCGACTGCTTCATCCGTACATCCCCGATGAGGTGAAAAAGGAAGCCACCGAAGCCGGTCGCATGCTGGCCAAGGGCACCAACGCCTCTCCCGGTGCTGCCTGCGGAGTGGTGGTCTTTGAAGCCAACGATGCGGTGACCTTTTCGAATCAGGGCAAGCCGGTGATCCTGGTGCGTCCGGAGACCACTCCCGATGACGCTCACGGTATGGCTGTGGCTAAGGGCATCCTAACCTCCACCGGGGGACCCTCCTCTCACGCGGCTCTGGTGGCTCGAGGCTGGGGGATTCCCTGTATCGTAGGCTGTGAGTCGCTCAAGATCGATCTTGAGCGCAAGAAGGTCCGAGCCGGGGACATCGTTTTTGGCGAGGGCGCCTACATCACCATCGACGGGGGCACAGGAGAGGTGATCCTGGGCGAGTGCAAACTGCACGAGCCCACCGAACTGTCCGACGAGACCAAAACCATCTTGAGTTGGGCCGATGAGTACCGCAAACTGGGAGTCTACGCCAACGCCGACACCCCCACCGATGCTCAGAGAGCCCGAGGCTTTGGAGCTGAAGGGATCGGGTTGTGCCGAACCGAGCACATGTTTATGGAGCAAACCCGCATTCCCATCGTGCAGGAGATGATTTTGGTGGCCCCGCAGGCCGAGAGCACCAAGAGAGAACTGACGGCTCTCGAAGCCACTTTGGTAGGGGTCAACGTCGAAAGCCGCCAGCATCGAGACACCAGCGAGGAACTCTCCAAGCTCAAGGCCGAGCTCGAAGGCCCTTGGACCAAGTACATGGAGTTGGTGGGCAAATTGTTGCCCATTCAGCGGGAAGACTTCAAAGGCATTCTCGAATCCATGGACGGCCACTGGGTGATCATTCGCCTACTGGACCCGCCTTTGCACGAGTTCCTGCCGAGCTACGGTGAACTCTTGGCCGACGTGACCAAGTTGAAGACCTTGCACGAAGTGGACAAGAAGCTGTTCGAGGCGGAGCTCAACGAGGTGCGCAAGCGCCGAGGTAGTCATACCACGCTTGATTCCTTGGAAGATCTCCTGGACCGAGTGATCGTCCTCAAAGAAGCCAATCCCATGCTGGGTCAGCGCTTCTGCCGCCTGGGGATCGTTTTTCCTGAGATCTACAAGATGCAAGTTCGAGCCATCATGGAAGCGGCAAGCGAGCTGAAGAAGAAGGGCATCGATCCCAAGCCGGAGATCATGATTCCGGGTATCGGCTGCATTGAAGAGATGCAACTGTGCCGCCAAGCTGCCGAAGAGGTGGTGGCTGAGGTGGAGAAAGAGACCGGCATCAAGGTGGAGCATAAGATCGGAACCATGATCGAGTTGCCCCGAGCCACCCTGGTGGCCGACGAACTGGCCACCTGCGCCGACTTCTTCTCCTTCGGCACCAACGACCTCACCCAGACCACCTATGGCTATTCCCGCGACGATGCGGCGGGGAGTTTCATGCCGGTCTACCTGGACAAGGGTGTGCTCAAAGTAGATCCTTTCCAAGTGGTGGATCGCAAAGGCGTTGGTCGGCTGATGAAGATGGCTGTTTCTGAAGGCAGAGCCGTCAACCCGAACCTGGAAGTGGGGATCTGCGGTGAGCACGGGGGCGACCCCGAGTCGGTGGAGTTCTGTCACCTCTTGGGCTTGAACTACGTGTCCTGCTCGCCATTCCGAGTGCCCATCGCTCGCCTGGCCGCAGCTCACGCCGCCATCAACAACGCCTAAAACCTGGTTCCCCATAGAACCTGAGAGAACCCCATCGCGGCCCGGCTGCGGTGGGGTTTTCTCATAGGTGTCTTTGGAGCGAGATCAATTTTGTTGCTACACTGATACCCATGTGCTACGCTTTGGTGAGCATGAGAAAAATCACCCAAAGAGAGCTTCGCAACAGTTCTGCTGCGGTCTTGCGAGAGGTCCAGGACGGTGCTACGGTGCTCATCACCAGAAACGGAACCACGGTAGCGGAGCTTCGTCCCGCGGGCTCGCGCCGCTTTGTGTCCCGCACCTTCCTGCTCGAAGCTTTGAGCAAGATGCCCAGGATTGATGCAGAATCGTTTTTTGCCGACATCGACCGAGACGTCGATCAAAGCGTTGGGTAAGGTGAAGGGCTTGCTGGATACCTCCGTGGTCATCGACCTCGATTTATTGACTCCTCAGCACCTCCCTGAGGAGTCGGCGATTTCTGCTATCACTCTGGCAGTGCTTGCTGCCGGGCCCCAAGCCACGACAGACGAGCGAGAACGGTCTAAGTGATGCCAGACGCAATCCCGCTCAATGAATCGCCTCGAAGCACACCTCTCGCTACGTTGCTCCTCACTCAAGTATGATCGAATACTAGTCGCTCGGAGCGCCTTGCGACACCCACCTCCGGCAGGTTCCCGGCACTTCAAGACGATTCATTCATGACCGGAACTGCGTCCAGCACCACTAAGAGACTAGACCGGCTGATTTGGGCGTCTCGAGTGTGGGAGCCGATTCCTTTTGACGCCGATGCGGCAAGGGCTTATGGAATGGTTTGTGCGGCTTATAGAGTTTCTGGGAGGCGAGGAAGATCTTGTCTTGCGGATCTGCTGATAGCATCGACAGCTGTGGCTCAGGGGTTAACGCTTTTTACTAGGGTCTGTTGACATTCAGCGTTTCAAGCTGCGCGAAGCAGATTTTTTCTCTCCGAAAGTGGTTTTTTGAGCCTAGTACCCGAGAGTACTTAAGCAAAAATGCGCTTTCGGAGAGGGAAAATAAGCGAGTTCAGCGCCGTGAAGGTTGAATGTCAACAGACCCTAGGAATCCCGAAGATTTTAGCGGTTTATGGGACCTTCTAGAGGTGGTCAGTCTCTAGGCGAACACTGATGCTCGAGCTTTTGGAAGAGTTTGCTCGCTAGGAACTGGGCTAGGAGGTCCAGATACCGCTCTTGGCGTTCGAGATCGAAGCGCAAGTCTTTCCCGTGTTCGAACTGCCAGGCTTCCACCCAAGGTTGAGCACCGTAGTGGGTGGTGATATAGCCCCCAGAGAAACGCTGTTCGTCCTCCGGGGTCTTGGGC
>JBJHCR010000382.1:0-1436 GCA_050486105.1 Vulcanimicrobiota bacterium | reverse complement strand
CGCTGAAGCCTGCCTCGGTCAAGGTCGTGAGCCAACCATTCGCACCCCACAGAGCTTGCACCGACCAGTCGCTGACGCTTTGCTGATGGGCGGTTCCCAGCATGAGATCCACCGGGAAGCTGGCTTGTCCGTGGATGTCGAGCAGCAGGACCCAGCCGTGCTCTTTTCGGAGGCGCTCCAATTCGATTTCCAAGTGATGGTGGAACTCCTGGTGAAACTCCCGGCCCGGAGACAGAGTGGCGGCCAGTTCCAGGGGGCGATTGAGGTCCACAAAGCGGCGGTGCACTTGGTTGACCAAGAGAGAGGGTGCCTTGCCCTCAGGGCTTAAGTTCGCGACTTTTTCCTGCAGGCTTTGGGCCATCTCCGAGGTGTTCACGTCTCGACGCGGGTTGAACCTCGGGTCCAAGCTTATCTCAGATTTCCGAGGTTCGGCATCGGGGAGGTCCTCGGTGCCCCCGTGCACCGAAACGATGAGCAACGGCAGATCCCCCTGACTCAAAGACCAGGGCTCTGCGGCGCAAGTCAGGCTCAAGAGCAGGAAAGTGAGCATTGCGATTGTTAGGCGCTGTTGAAGTTGTCGGGCCACCTGCTCGGAATTCGGGCCCCCCTTCCCAGAGATCCTTTCCTCCAACGGATCTTGGCAGGTCAGGTCGGACACGCTAAAGTGTAGGGGTGACGAACTCGGTGGACAAAGCTTTCCGGATCTGCGCTTTGTGCAAGCATTTTCGGGTGCACGAGAGTAAGCGGGAGTTTCCCATTCTGGCCGACACCGCCTACATCACCTACGGTTGTGAGAAGCTCGGTTGGACCTCCCGGGAGGATTATTTGATGGAATCTGCCCCAATGGCCTCTTACGCTCCCGACCCCAAGGGCGATTTCGATTGCCCCCACTGGGAAGCGCCTGGCACTTGAAGCCCGGCACTCGCGGAGGATCCGCGAGGGGGTGGGGGTGAGCTCGCACGTGGACAGCCATTATGAAAAAGTAAAAAACGTGCTGGAAAACAGTTGTGCCGACAACCTGTTGAGCGCAAAAACATGTGATAAGGCAAAACAGAGACTGTGCTATGATGTAGGTCGTTATTTACACAAAACCCGATCTTTTGAGCAAGCTATTTTGTTTTACAACCAATCGAAAGATACCTCATTGAAATGCCGCGGCTTAAAGATGTTGGCTGCTATGGGTGTAGTGGCGTGACCGCTCTGCTTTCAGGGTGCTTCGGAATTTCTATTTTTTTGAATTCCGGATTTATTCCATGTACAAAGGCTTCATTAACATTAAGTTCTCCGGCTAAATCTGCGCCTTCAAACCCACTTATTTCGAGCCTATCCGACAAATGATTGAATGCCTGCAAATAAAGAGAAGCCGTGGGAAGGTAGCTCCAGTGCCATTTTTCTTCACGGTATCCTTCAGGTCGGTCATCGTCTTGTTTAGTGTA
>JBJHCR010000381.1:0-5779 GCA_050486105.1 Vulcanimicrobiota bacterium | reverse complement strand
CCCCCCCCCCCCCCCGCCGCCCCCGCCCCCGCCGCCGCGGCCCCCGGCCCCACCCCCGCCCCCGCCCCCCGCCCCACCGCCGGCGGCGCCGCCGGACGCGCTACAGGAGTCGGGGGGGCAGTTGGAGGAGCCTCTGCTGCTGGGAGGGGAACCGAAGGGGCGGGACTGATGTTTCTGGCCACTCGAACCATAGCTGCTCTGATCAGTCGCTCTCCAAATATGTAACCAGGCTGAAGTTCGTCGTAAATATGGTCGTCGGGCACCTCGTCGGTGGGCACGTCACCGATAGCTTCGTGCAGCCTTGGATCGAAGGGCTGACCTACGACCTTCATCTTTTTCAGTCCAGCCTTGATCAAGCAGTCTTGAAGTTGCTCATAGATCATTTCTACCCCGGTGACCACGGCTGACTGGTCCTGGGCCGTTTTCAGAGATGGCATTGCCTGGTGGAAGGCATCCAGGGCGGGAAGCAATGACTGGGTGAATTTTTCTACGGCTTGGAAAACCTTGACTTCCACGTCGGTCTTGCTGCGATTTCGCATGTTTTGCATATCCACCATGAGACGCTCAACCTGCTTTTCCGAGGCTTCAAGTTTCTCTTTAAGGACTTCTGACACTTCGCTGCTCACCATCCCCCCCGAGGCCGGGCTGACGGCGGCGGTTTGGGTCTTTTGTTGCACCACTTGAGATGCCTCGCTGAAGGCTTCCTCCAATTGGCTTTGCAGGCTGGAATTTTTGCTCCTATGGAGCTCGTTTTCCAATTCTTTAAACTTGATTCTCTGGTTTTCCATTTCTTCGGCAAGAGATTGGGAAACTAAGCGATAGAACGACAGGAGAGCAATCAGATCTGGTTCACCGGAAGCTTGGCACTTTTTAACTCTGGGCGCCAAAAATCGGAGAGTCTCGTTCTCGTCGATCAAGACCGCCAGGCGATTCAACTCTTGCTGGACTCTCTCAGTAGAGATTTTGGGCACCTCGGTTTGGCTCACTGCAGCAGTGGGTTGCGTAGTTGCAGCGGGTGACGGAGGTGGGCCGACGAATTGCTCTCCGCCGGTTGAAGGTCCCTCGAACATTGCCATAGCTTCTGATTACACGCCTTTCATGTCATGGATGGAGAGGCTTTTTCGCGTTAGAGATAAGGCTTCCTGGTTTGCTGTTTGGAACGGCCAGGAAATCCGCATTGGGCATCAAACTTCCGCGAGTGAAATCAGCATCCCCTAAGATCCTCCTATGCGGCTATTTTGGTTACGATAACGCTGGGGACGAGGCTTTGTTCGAAGCCGCCGTCCTGACGTTGAGGGCCCTAGACCCTCAAGTTCGGTTGGCGGCTCTGGTTCACCACACCCAGAATGCCCTTAGGCTCGATGTAGAGCCGATTCCGAGGTTCCATCTCCCGAGCGTCTGGAAGGCGCTTAGGTCTGCAGACCTGTTTCTTCAAGGAGGAGGAGGGCTTCTCCAGGACACCACCGGACCCAGATCGGTGATCTATTATGGAGGCTTGCTGCTGCTGAGCGGTTTGGCTCGATGTCCCAGCATGGTCTTATCTCAAGGGTTCGGCCCGGTGCGAAGGAGTTGGCTTAGGGTCCTGTGCTCAAGATTGCTTAGAATTCCAAAGATCGTTACTCTGCGGGATCAAGAGTCGGTGGATGAATTGGTCGGGCTAGGGCTCAGTCGAAGCGGACTCCACTTATCGGCAGATCCGGCACTGCTGCTTGAGCCCGAAGACCCGGCAAATTTCTCAACCTTTCTTAAGTCCCACGGGTTGAGTTCCGAAGTGGGACGTTCGGAGCTTCCCGATGGACGTCTGGCCTCAACCGGGCCTCTGGTGGCAGTCTCGTTGAGAGGAGTTCCTGGGTTCAAGCTGGACGTGTTCGCTCAGGCATTAAAGAGCTTTCGACAGAACCATAAGGCTCGATACCTGTTGATACCCTTTATGCCCGAACAAGATCTGCCGATCTGTGAGGACCTCAAAGAGTTGCTCGACGGAGAAGCCTTTCTCTTCAGGGAAAGCCTTCCACCTAGGCGATTGACTGCGTTGCTCGCTTGCTGCGACATGATTATTGGCATGCGATTGCACTCCTTGATATTGGGAACTATTGGAAGTTCTCCAATGTTCGGTTTATCTTACGACCCTAAGGTGGAAAGATTTTGTCGGCGTGCAGGTGCTCTGTCCTGCAGTATTGAAGAAATTTCACAAGATAGACTTCTGCAGGCTTGGGAGCATCTGCTCCATGGGCGAAAAAGTCAAAGAGCAGTCCAAGAGGGTCGGGTCTCCGGTCTGAAAGACCAGGCTCTAGGGGCTTTTGAAGCCGCCCTTGAGTTGGCTCGAGGGACTCCGGCAAGCGAGGTTGGTCTTGAGACTGAGGCTAAGCGTTCAGGGTGACCTCACGGCCCCATGAGCGATGGCCTGGATGGGAAGCAAAGGCAGCGGCAATGTGGCACCTTTTCAAAAAGAATGAGATTCGGTTTCAAGACGATCCCGGACTCCCCATGATTGAGGCACTCGGTCTCGATCTCGTTTATCCCAACGGTCATCGGGCGTTGCATGGAGTGAACCTTCAGGTGCTCAATGGTGAATTCGTGTTCTTGGTTGGCTCCACCGGTTCCGGAAAGAGTAGTCTCCTGAAGCTGTTCTACCGAGAGATGAAGGCCACCGGGGGAAGCCTGGTGGTTGGAGGAGTGGAACTCGCTGATCTTCCTCGCCGCGATATCCCTTATCTGAGACGAAGTATCGGAGTTATCTTTCAAGATTTTCGCCTCTTGGGCAATAAAACCGCCGCTGAGAATGTTGCTTACGCCTTGGAGATCACCGGCACCAAGGCAAGTAGGATACCGGCACGAGTGGCTCGTGTACTCGAACTTGTTGGCTTGAGCGATAAGGCTCAAAGGATGCCTGGGCAGCTCTCGGGTGGAGAACAGCAGCGAGTGGCCATAGCTCGGGCTCTGGTCAATGACCCGCAACTTTTGTTGGCTGATGAGCCGACCGGGAATCTGGATCCGGATTCAACTTGGGATGTCATGCAGATCCTTTCTAAGGTCCAGAGCGGGGGAACCACGGTAGTCGTGGCAACCCATAATCAGCAGGTGGTCGATCTGATGCGCAAACGGGTGTTGGTTATGAAGAGAGGATATCTGGTTAACGATTTGGCCAGAGGTGCCTACTGCTTGGATGGAAGGGGCTCCGGATTTCATCTAGAGGCTCCGGTTTCAACTCCTTTCTTGGCGGCTGAAGCCTTATGACAAACCCCGTTTATTTCTTGCGTGAGGTCATCACTAACGTCAGGCGCTCGCCGCTCATGAGTGTCGCCAGCGTGACTACCGTCTTGGTACTCACTTTGATTCTTGGCTATTTCAGCGTCGTCATGTTGAACTTGGAGGCTCTGGCCAATTCACTTCTCAATGAGGTTCAAGTGGTAGCCTATTTGGAGGATGGGGCCAATCCTGTCTCCATAGGCCATCAACTCGAGCGCATCCCTCAGGTCAAGGGGGCTCACTTTGTCTCGAAAGAGACGGCTCTCAATAAGTTGGTCGAAAGGATGAAAGGTCGAATTTCCGTGGACGACCTGACTCGCAATCCACTGCCGGATTCCTACGAACTTTCAGTGGATAGTGCCAAGAATCTCGAATCTGTGGCGAGCCGTGCGGGGCGGATCAGCGGAGTGGAATCGGTGAAGTACGGTGAGGAGATCGCTCATAGAATGCTGAGCTTCAATGCTCTCGTTCGTGGGGTCGGCGTGGTGATTCTGAGCTTGCTGTTCTTTTCGACCTTGCTGATCGTCAGCAACACTATTCGACTAACCGTTTTCGCTCGTCGCAAAGAAATCGAGATCATGCAGATGGTCGGTGCGGCCGAGTGGTTTATCCGTTGGCCATTTATCCTTGAAGGCATCCTTCAAGGTTTGCTCGGAGCGATCATTGCTGCGACCCTGGTTGGTACCTCCTACACCCTGGTGGTTCCCTCCCTCATGAACACCATCCACTTCTTACCGATCCTCCCAGCCGAAGAGATTCTCCCGAGACTGCTGTCAGGCTTGATCCTGCTCGGTGGGGCTGTTGGGGCTCTTGGTAGCCTCCTGTCGGTCAATCGGTTCCTGAAGGTATAGCCGACCATGAACGCTACTTGGACAGGACGCTTGCTGTTGATGCTCCTGCTGGGGGTCGCGACCACCTTTTCGGCTCAGGCCCAACAGGGTTCTGATCGCGAATCCAGCTTGCGGAGAGACATTCGCGAGAATCGTTCGCGGATTTCCACCATCAAGCAGAAACTTGAAGAAGCTAACGCCAGAGAGAAGGACTTGGCTGTTAAGCTTGCGGACACTCGGGCTAGAAAACAGAAGGCCGAAGAGGAACTGGCTCTAGTGGAAGAGCGGCTGTCAGAGGCCAAAGAGCTCCTGCGGCAGATAAAAGTTCGGGTCCAAAGAACTTCGGTGCGCTTACTGAGGTCACAGAAAGCTCTGGAGAAACGCTTGAGGGCGGTGTATATGCAAGGTGAAGTTTCTTATCTTGCGGTGCTTCTCCAGTCCGACGACTTCACGGACTTTCTCAATCACGCCGACTTCTTGCAGCGTATATTGCAGTCGGATAGCGACCTCATCGCCACCGTGAAAGCTCATCGAGAGGATTTAGACGAGCAACGGAAGGCTGCTCGGGCTACCGTCATTGAGTTAGCTCGGTTGCAGGCTCAGAAAAGAGATGCGGTGGATTCTTTAGCTCGCTTGAAGGCGGCTCAGGATGACCTCCACGCTCGTCTCCAGGCCCACAAGAAGGCACTCAGCTCGAGGATCGACGACATCGAACACAGCAATGTCAAAAAGGAGCGAGAGCTTCAGGCCATGATTCGTGCTCGCTCTCAGCCGGTTCGACCGGTTCCCCGTTCGGCCGGAGGTTACATCTACCCGGTGAACGGACCGATCACCTCGAACTACGGATATCGGATTCACCCGATCCACGGAACAACCCGCTTTCATTCCGGGGTGGATTTCGGCGTGGGCCACGGAGTTCCCATAGTAGCGGCCGAAAACGGGATTGTCATTCACTCCGGCTGGTATGGGGGTTACGGAAATACCGTCGTGGTCGACCACGGTGGAGGATATACCACTCTCTATGCTCACGCTTCGAGACTGTCCGTAAGTCAGGGGCAGCAGGTGGGGCGAGGACAAACCATCGCCTACGTGGGGAGTACTGGGATGTCGACCGGACCTCACTTGCACTTTGAGGTTCGATATCACGGGGATCCCATCGATCCTTTCAGTCGCCTATAGGTTGGGACTACCGATTGCCTCCTCTACGGGGTATCGATCAAAAAATTGGTTATTCGGAGCACTTTGGCGGGGGATGAAACTCTTCCTTTGGAGAACTGTTATCAAGAACGAGGTGTGTGTGAAAACAATTCTTAGAGTTCTAATTTCCTGTCTGCTGCTGTTCTCATTATCGGCTTCGTCTTGGGCTGAGACTCAAGGCCAACAAGCCTTCAAGGTTGTCGAGAACATGATCAACTTGATCCGCAGTGAGTTCATTGAGGATGCTGCTCCAAGCGTTCTCTTGAATGGTGCCTTCAGTCATCTCCAGACCAGCTTGGCTGGGCGGAGTCTGGCCTACTCCACTCCGACTTACGACGAAGCCATCGGTCTAGTGGAGGCTCAGTCTTTGCTCAGTGAAGAGTTCGAGCGTTTGGCTGAACTTCATCCTGAGATTCTTGAGGCCAACTGGCTTTCTCACGCGGTTATCGAGGGTATGGTCAAGGGCTTGAACGACCGCTACACTGTCTTTTTGGACCCAGAAG
>JBJHCR010000380.1:0-5805 GCA_050486105.1 Vulcanimicrobiota bacterium | reverse complement strand
AGCGCTATACATCAATGGTCACCTGAACGACTACTGGAGCTTCCACATCACCGAGGAACAGGAACGGCTTTATCCACCGGGGCTCTGGCGACCCCTTCAAGAGGCTTGCTGAAAATTGACCACACCCTTTTCATTACCGCCAAGGCGATGGAGAGGTTCGCTTGAAGCAGGCCCAAGAAACCTTGGAACACCTCAAGGTTAGAGAGAAAACTGTGTTGCTGGGGGATTTCAACGCTTCGCCGGACTCCAATGAGATGAGACTTCTCCGCAAGTCTGGCTTTCGGGACGCAGCCGACCTGACTGGAATGGCACCATTCTTCACTTTTCCTAGCTTCCAACCCAGCAGGCGACTCGACTACATCTGGGTCACTCCAGACCTCAAAGTCTCCAACTTTGTGGTCTCCCCAAGCACGGCCTCGGATCATCTTGGTCTGGCTGTCACCGTGGAAACGCAAGACCACGAATAGCTCGACTTTCAGTGGCATCATGCAGAAAGGTTCACCAGCAGAAAGGCCTAATCACTGTCGACGGAAAAGCCGGGATAGACCAGAAAAGGAGAAAACCATGCCCGTTTACAAAATGACCGAGATCGTAGGAACTTCAAAAGACAGCTATGCTGACGCGACCCGAGTAGCCATCCAACGCGCTTCCAAGACCATCAGAGGACTCGATTGGTTCGAAGGCTCCGAGATGCGGGGAACGATCATCGACGGCGATGTGGGAGAGTTTCAAGTGAAACTCAAGCTCGGATTTCGCTTAGAAGACAAATAGAGACTTCATCGGGAAAGTAGAAACCAGAAAGCCATGAAGCGGTGGAACGGCTGGGGATACAGCAAGATCGATTTGCCGGTCCCGGAGCGGGTTGCTCCGCTTTTAGCCAGTTTGGCTGGACCGGGACGACCACGCCGAGACGCTGCCCTCGAAGATGTCTTGCCCAGGGTTCCGGGCAGTCGCCTGGGAGAACAGGCTCACTGGAACTTGGACCCCGAGGTTCGCCTCCGCCACGCCCGCGGTCAAAGCCTCTCGGACTGGTTGGAGTTGAGATTCGGTACAGTGGGGTCCTTTCCCGATGCGGTGGCCTTCCCCACCACCACCGAACAGCTGGCCCGGACCCTAGAGCTTGCCCAGGAGGCCGAGGCCCTGGTGATCCCCTACGGAGGGGGAACCAGCGTTGTCGGGCATCTCACACCGCCCTCGACGGAGCGAGCCGTGCTCACCGTGTCTCTGGTTCGCATGAATCGGCTTCTGCACTTGGACGAGCGCGACCGCCTGGCCACTTTCCAGGCTGGAGTGGCTGGACCGGACTTGGAAGCGGCCCTGCGCAATCGAGGTTACGTTTTGGGGCACTACCCTCAATCGTTCGAATTTTCGACTCTCGGTGGGTGGGTGGTCACCCGATCCTCAGGTCAGCAATCCTTGGGCTACGGTCGAATCGAGGACCTCTTCGCCGGAGGCCGGCTGATCTCGCCGGCAGGCGAACTCGGCATGTCGAACCTGCCCGCCAGCGCCGCAGGACCGGACATCAAGGAGCTGCTTATGGGTTCGGAGGGTCGGGCAGGTATTCTGGCCGAAGCGACCGTTCGCATCAGCCCCGAGCCCGCAGTGGAAAAATTCCTGGCCATCCTCTTTCCTCACTGGGACGGGGCGGTGGCTGCCGCCACCGACCTAGCCCGCTCAGAGCTGTGCCTGTCCATGATGAGGGTGAGCGATCCGCAGGAAACCTCACTGCAGTTGGGCATGGCCATGCCTGCGCAGGCCCTCAAGCTGCTGCCCGGTGGGTCGGAGCGCTGCCTGATGTTGTTGGCCTTCACCTCGTCCTCTCGGTTCACCGTAGAAAGGGATCGATGGAGAGCCTGGGCAGCCGTGCGTCAAACCAATGGCCTCCTTCTACCAGGCCCGTTCGGTCGTAAATGGCGAGAGAAGCGTTTTCAAGGAGCCTATCTGCGCAATTCACTTTGGGACCTGGGCTACGCGGTGGACACCCTGGAAACGTGCCTAACTTGGTCGAATCTGCCGGCTGCCAAACCGCAAATCGAGGCCGCTATCCGCCACGCCCTGGGCGAACATGGTTACGTCTTCAGCCATCTTTCTCACTTTTACACTAGCGGCTGCAGCCTTTACACCACCTACATCTTTCCCCTCGGAGATGAAGCAGAACTCCGCGACCAGTGGCAGCGCGCCAAGAACGGAGCAAGCCTAGCCATCCTGGCCCATGGAGGCACCATCAGCCATCAGCATGGGGTCGGACTCGACCACAAACCTTACTTCCCAGCAGAAAAAGGACCCCTGGCCACCGAGGCCATCGCGGCCGGGTTGTCGGTGTTCGATCCTAAAAAGATGATGAACCCAGACAAGCTGCTATGAGCCTAAACGACCTCGACGAGTCTTGGGACGTGGTGGTGGTAGGAGGCGGAATCACCGGCGCTGGCATTTTTCGACAGTCGGTTCATCAGGGATATAAGACACTATTGGTGGAGGGGCGGGACTTCGCCTGGGGCACCTCAAGTCGCTCCTCCAAGCTGGTCCATGGAGGCTTGCGTTACCTCAAAGAAGGGCAACTCAAGCTGGTTCGAGATTCCGTCAAGGAGCGGCAAAAGCTGCTTTGTGAGGCACCTGGACTGGTGGAACCTCTACCCTTTCTGGTGCCCGATTTCCGGGGCCATTCTCCCCCACCGTGGATGCTGCGAGCCGGACTGGCAACCTACGACCTTCTAGCCGGGCAGTGGCAGCACCGATGGTTGGACCGCGACCAGTTCTCCATGGCGGCTCCCCATATACGCCGTGAGGGGCTCACCGGAGGTGGTCGCTTTATGGATGCCCAAGTCGATGATGCGCGCCTGGTCCTGCGAACTCTATGGGAAGGTGCAGAACGAGGCGGTCATCTGCTCAAGGACACGATCGCCCTGCTTCCGAGGCGAGAAAACGGGGTAACCTGGGTCTCTCTGGTGGCGGGCAAACAACGCAAGGATGTCTCTGCCAAGGTGGTGTTCAACGCCGCTGGGGCTTGGACTGATTCCTTCCTGGAGAGGCGGCCCACACGCCTGCGACTTCTGAGAGGCAGCCATATCGTGCTTCCCGGATACAGACTCCCGACACCTTGTGCCCTGTCGTTCACCCACCCTTTGGACCATCGACCGAACTTTGTGATCCCCTGGGAGGGCGCGACATTTTGCGGAACTACAGACCTGGACCATTCGCCTGGTCTCGATCTTGAGCCAACCATCGCCCAAGAAGAAGTCGATTATCTCTTGGCGGGGCTGGACTTTGCCTTCCCCAATCTGCAGTTGAGTGAAGCCGATGTCCTAGCAACCTGGGCTGGAGTGCGGCCGGTGATAAGTCAGGGCAAGGACGTGGCTCCATCGGAAGAGACCAGAGACCACGGAATGTGGGACGAGAACGCAGTGATCACAGTCACCGGAGGAAAGCTCACCACCTTTCGCCTGATGGCGGTGGAAGCCCTGGAGATGGCCCGCGCCTATCTTCCTTCGGCGTCCCAGCGAGAACCATTTGCCTTCGCCCAAGCTACTCAAGATTCGCTGCCCGGATTGGACCGGTTCCAGGAGCGCCGACTCAAGGGGCGGTATGGGTCCCGGGCCCAAGCTCTGGTTAGGGTGGCCGAACCCGCAGAACTCAGAGTCGTTCCCGGCACCGAGACCTTATGGGCGGAACTGAGATGGGCAGCCGAGACCGAGAGAGTGACTCAACTCGACGATCTCCTCCTCAGAAGGACTCGACTGGGTCTCCTGATGTCAGCAGGAGGACGAGAGCATCTTCCACGCATACGAGAAATCTGTCAGGCCGGTCTGGCCTGGACTGACGATCGATGGGAGCTTGAGCAGGCTCGCTACTTGGAGACTTGGCGGCAAGCCTACGCTCTCCCGTCAGCGCGCGGGTAAAGACAGGCGGAGTGTTTGCGGCAGAATCTCCACCTCGATAGGGGTGGTGCCGAGATACTCACCATCGGCCTGCACCGGCAGTTGGCTCGGAGAGTTGACGCGCACCGTTCTGGCTGCTCTCATATGAACTCCCGTCACCCCTTCAAACTCGCCGCTGTAGTTTTGGGGCAAGGCCTTGATCACCCCAAGCTTGGACAGCTCCATGAGCACCGTCTCCAGTTCACCGCTGTCCACCACTGCTCGCGGTGAGGAATACATCCCACCCCCGTAGTAGCGCACGTTGGCAATATTGAAGTTGAAGAAATTCTGACTTTGGCTGACACGATCGTCGAGGCAAAGCTCAACACTCTTGTTTCGCCAACGAATCAGGCTCACCAAGAGACTGAACAAATACTGGGTGGTTCCCGGCAGTATTCGCGGAAGCGTCTGGAAAAAGCGAGTCACTTCGGCAGAGAAGCCAACCGTGGTCCCCACCACGAAATAACGCTCGCTCTCCCCTTTGGGAGACTGAAAAGTAACTCGGCCGAGGTCTATCATCTTGGTCCGAGGTTGCAATACGGCGCTGGCCCACTCCTGGGGGTCATCCCGTAACCCCTGGTCCCTGGCGAAGTCATTACCGGTGCCCAGGGAAACCATAACAAAATCGGGGGAACCCCTTCGCTCCTGCTTCATCCAGCCGTTGATGATCTCGCTGAAGGTGCCATCGCCTCCCACCGACAGCACCGTCCCCTCGAGAGGGCAGAGCTCTTCGGCCAAAACGCTGCTGTGCCCGGCCCACTCGCTGTAGTGAATTCCTGGCTCGACCCCCTGACTCCGAAGGATTTCGAGGAGCTCAAGCCATTTGGAATGCCGACGATTTCGAGGATGAACGATGGCGGTTATGCTGATGGCTGCACTCGTTTCTGGAGGATCTTGTGGCCCATCGAACGGTGGAAAGGCCTGAGATTCCGGGACTCTTGGTGGCAAGCGAAATTTCTGTCTAACGAATCTGATCCCTCTCCGGGCTAAGACTCACTGCAGCAGTTGAGACCTATCTCTCCCCTTGGAAACATCCCTGCGAAGTGCAGGCGGTTGCTGCTATTCTCTATCGTTTGGGTCCAGGAGGGAGCGCCGGTCGGAAACTATATTCCGTGCCTTGATTTCCTCGATGAATTCGTCAAAGCCGATCATCAGTGAAGAGAACCATATGGACTCCTGGCGTTCATTGCGAAGTCGAAAACCCATGGCCCAGTCGACATATTCCACCGAAACCACCTCCTGCCAAGTCATCTCCACGCTTCTACTGAAAGCGTCCGGTCCTTTGAGGTTGTGCTCACTCCAAAAAACCGAAGCCCGACCTAAGAGATGGTAGACGGTGACGTTGCTTAGCCCACCTAAGACAAGGCATGGAATGAGCCAGGGCAGCAGCGCTGGGTGAAACTTGCCCGGATCCCAAAAAGCCAAGACTGCTCCTCCTAAACAGGCTAGCCCGAGTATCAAGGACAGGAGACGCAATGCCAAGGGATACTCGAGAACCTTGTATCCGTCAGTCCTCCGCGCAGCCTTCTCCCGACCCGAAAAGAGGTTCATGAACCAGGGGGTGAGTAAGGCGCCAATCAAGCCCAGGAGTACTGCCTCAATCTTCATGGACAATGATTAGAGGTCTTGACCGTATCTCCTTGCCCAACGAGTTGGCCGATGGCCGCTCCCCCAATCTCTCATCTTCAAGCGGGTCCTAATAGCTTCGGTCCTCCGCTCCAGGCCCAGCCAGGGTAGGGAATTCTAGTTGTCGTCACATGGGAATTAAACCCAATGCAAATGAATTAGCGAAATCTACGCAGGTTTTTTCGTAAAGCGAGCCTTATCTTTGAAGTAGCTTACACCCAAAGAAAGGCTCCCAGCTACTATGTCTTTTTCATCGAAAGAAATC
>JBJHCR010000379.1:0-5808 GCA_050486105.1 Vulcanimicrobiota bacterium | reverse complement strand
CCTTTTCCGCTGCCTTCGGGTCCGCCTCAAGAAGCTTACTGGCTTGAAGAGGCCTATATCGGTACGCTCTATCACCTATTGGCTCACGCCTTGGCCAAGGCAGCGATGTTTTTGGCCGCCGGGGTGGTGTTCTTCGCCTATGGGGCCGAGAAGATCACGGGAATGCGAGGCTTGGCGGGTCGTTTTCCAGTGACCGCCTTCGCCTTGGCCCTCTCTGGGGTGACTATCGTTGGACTTCCTCCCAGTGGAGGCTTCGTTGCCAAATGGATGCTGCTCAAGGCGGTGGTGGCCTCGGGTCAGTGGTGGTGGGCCCCGGTCATCTTGGTTGGAGGGCTGCTGGGTGCGGGATACGTCTTCTTGATGCTCAGGTATGCCTTTAAGGCTGGTCGGGGTCCCGAGCAACGAGAGAAGGTCGGCTCTGGGATGGAATGGGCCGCCTTGATTCTAGCTCTGGCTTCGATCCTTATCGGAGTGTGGCTCGAAGGTCCCTTGTCCCTACTGAGTATAGGTGGCCCGCTAGGGGGACGAACCCTTGATTAACGATTTGCTCCCGATTCTGATATTGGCAACGTCATTTTTGACCGGTCTCCTGATCTTCTTCTTGAAGCCGGAACACCATCATCTCAGAAATGCTCTAAACCTATTCGGTGCCGGCTTGAAGGTCGCCCTGGTCGGAGGGGCCGTTTGGGGTGTGCTCAATGGCTGGGAATTTGAGTGGCGACAGAGTTTGGCCTTGGGTTTCGATCTGCTGCTTCGCATCGACAAGATGAGCTTACTGATGCTGACCTTGTCCACCGCTCTTTGGTTTGTCACCACGATTTACGCCATAGGATACCTGGGACGGGGTGAGCATCTGAACCGCTTCTTTGGCTTCTTCAGCTTATGCGTGACAGCAAGTGTCGGGGTGGCTCTAGCCGGGAATCTGGTGACCTTTTTCATCTTCTATGAATTTCTGACCTTGACTACTTATCCGCTGGTGGTACACAAAGGAACCGAGGAGGCCCTCAAGGCAGGTCGAGTATATCTGAGTTACACCATCACCGGAGGGTCAGTGCTGTTCCTGGGCATCGTTTGGTTGAACGTCTTGACTGGTCCGGTGGACTTTACACCAGGGGGCCAGGTTGCTGGATTCTTTAGCGAGGATCCCGGTGCATTTCGAATCGCGTTCTTTCTGCTCATCGCCGGACTCGGGGTCAAGGCTGCTTTGGTGCCCTTCCATGGATGGTTGCCAGTGGCCATGGTGGCGCCCGCTCCGGTCAGCGCCCTCTTGCATGCTGTGGCGGTGGTTAAAGCGGGAGCTTTCGGCATCGTCCGGGTGGTTTATGACGTCTACGGTGTTGGTTTGGCAAGCTCCGAGGGGCTGTTGCTTCCCGTTGGAGTGTTGGCTGCTTTCACCATTATCTGGGGCTCTCTGTGTGCCATGGGACAGACTGGGATCAAGAAACTGTTGGCCTATTCGACGGTCAGCCAGTTGTCGTACATAGTCCTGGGGGCATCGGTGCTGGGTCAACTTTCCACCATCGGGAGCATAGTTCATCTGATCCATCAGGGGGTTATGAAGATCACTTTGTTCTTCTGTGCTGGAGCCTTTGAGGTGGAGCTCAAGATTAAGGAGATAGACGACATGAGAGGTCTGGGCCAACGAATGCCCCTGACCATGCTCTGTTTCACCGTGGCTGCCTTAGGGATGATCGGAGTTCCTCCTACGGCGGGATTTGTCACCAAATGGTATCTGGGTTTGGGTGGCCTGGAGGCAGGAGCGATTTGGGTCCCTTTGGTCTTATTGGCTAGCACCTTGCTCAATGCTGCTTATTTTCTTCCACTTCTGTATTTGGGATGGTTCTGCTCACCACGGCAGGAGTTCGCTCCCCGTCAGGGTCGCTGGGAAGTTGATCCTTGGATTATTTGGCCCCTATTGCTGACGGGGCTATTCTCTTTGGCGGCGGGACTGTTCGCCGAAAGCCCTTGGAGTCCGGTGGAATTGGCGCGTTGGATCGGAGGGGATTTGTACACCCGGTGATGATCTTGGCTGCCATATTGCTTCCTCTATTGGCCGCGTTTTGGGTGAGCGCGCTCAGAACTGAGCATCCTCAAGCTTTGGCGATGTGGGCTGTGCTCTCAGGCTTGCCGGCTGCAGTATTGGCCTTGACTGACGGTTATCAGACATTAGAACTCCCGGCGCTTCTCTTCAGCACCAAACTCGGACTGACTCCTGTGACTGAAGTCTTTCTTTTGTTGAGTGCTCTGTTGTGGATCATAAGCGGAGTTTACGCTGCATCTTCCTTAAACCCAGGACCTAAGAAAACGCGATATTTTCTCTTCCACTTCTTGAGCATGGCCGGAAATATTGGTCTGATCCTGGCTCTGGACTTGGCTACCTTTTATACTTTCTTTGCTCTGATGACCCTAACGGCCTACGCCTTGGTCATCCATCAGGAGAGGGAAGAGGATTGGAGGGCTGGGACCATTTACATCGTGATGACCTTGGTGGGAGAAGTCTTGCTCTTGGCCGGGCTTTTTCTGGCTGTGTCGGTCACCGGGAGCATGGCTCTAGAGAGCTTGTCTGAAGCCGCCCTGGACCCCGAAAGAGGACAGGCTTTTATGATCTGTGTTTGGCTGGGATTTGGCATCAAGGCAGGGGCCTTACCGGTCCACTTTTGGCTTCCCCTGGCTCATTCATCGGCTCCTGCACCTGGCAGCGCAGTCTTGAGTGGAAGTATGATTAAGGCTGGGCTTCTTGGATGGCTGACTCTCTTTCCGATAGGGAGTCAGGGCTTTGTGGGTTGGGGACAGTTTCTCATTGTTTTAGGATTTGCGGCTTCCTTTTTGGGGGTAGTCTTAGGCTTTCTTCAGACCGATCCCAAAGCCAATCTGGCCTATTCGAGTGTGAGCCAAATGGGATTGATGACTTGCCTGGTTGGTATGGTCTTGATGACCCCGGGTATCGTTGCCGAGGCCCAAGTTGCCATTTTGGTTTTTGCTTTTGTCCACGCTCTGGCTAAAGGCACCCTCTTCTTGGGAGCCGGGCTGTCGTATGATGCGGGCCGTGCCAGGCACGGGGACAAAATTCTTCTGGTCGGATTGGGTATAGCCGCGTTGTCTATTGCGGGACTGCCTCTGACAGGCGGGGGAATGGCCAAAAAGCTGATGAAGGCCACTTCAGAAGCGCTGCCCTCCGTTTGGGCCGACGCCATTCCCTGGTTGTTGGCTCTGGGTTCCGTGGGAACGAGCATGCTCTTGGGTCGATTTCTCTGGCTTGTTTGGCAGAAAATGCGGACCTCTCGAAACGGCAAAGCTCCGAGTTACTTCATGTGGGGGGCTTGGATGGCAGGGCTCGTGTTGGTGCTCAGTGGAAGCAATTTGGCGGCCGGAAATCTGGGCTCTATGGGCGCTTCTGGTTTGACCGGCAAGATGCTTCTGGAGGGGTTGGGGCCGATCGCCTTGGGCTTGCTCGGGCTCCGACTTTGTCAGGGCGGGGACACCTTGGTCGCGAGATTTCCGATCCCACCGGGAGACATTGTGGTTCTTGCTCGGCCTTTGGTCTGGGCCTTTGGATTCTTGCGCAAGCCGGCAAGATTCTGGCTCACTTTTTCCTCGTGGTTATTGGCTTCACCGAAGATCGAGCGGCGCACTTCAGCTTTGCACAAGGTAGAGATGCTCATGGAAGAGTGGAGCATCGCGGGCACCGTTTTTGTCTTTCTTCTCCTTGCCTTCGTGCTTTTTCAAAGGGCTGGGCTGTCATGAGAGTCCTAAAGACTTTTCTTCTATTCTCCTGTCTGTGGCTGGTTCTGGCTGAGGGCTCATTGGAAGATTGGTATGTGGGCCTGGTGACAGTGCTTGGGGCGACCTGGGCTTCCCTGACATTGGGACCCAAGCAACCCTTGAGCTGGAGTCTCGTGGGAGCAATAAAGTTTTTTCCTTACTTTCTTTTAGAGTCGGTGAGGGGCGGTTGGGATGTGGCCAAGAGGGTATTTCATCCTCGGCTTCCGGTCGATCCAGGGTTGATGGACTACCACTTCCGGCTCCAAGGCGAGTTTCCCAGAGTTTTCACTTGCTGGGTCATCAGCCTTTTCCCCGGCACGGCCTGTGTGGGTTACTCCAAGGACAAGGCCACCCTGCACGTCCTAGACCTGACTTTGCCCAATGCTCAAAGGTTGGCCGACCTGGAGCGGCGTGTGGGAGCGATCTTTGGGGAATCTATAGGTGACCCGCCCCCGGAAACATAACTGGACAGGTGTTGAGATTGGCTCTATTCCATTCCAGCCGTTTTTTCTTGAACGAGCGACTCTTTGAGGAAAAAATCACCAGGGGTACAATGTAGGCTGTGACCAGATGCAGGATGCGGTTCGGATCAGCTCCTGGCCAACGGTAGAGAGTGTCGATTGCCAAAAACCCCAGCGTGAAAATCAGACCAATGAAGGCCCCATTTACACTGGGACGTCCAGCCGCACGATTCAAACCCGCGCAGACGCTCATGGCAACCAGTCCTAGGACCAAGACAAGGAAAGCAGGAATAAGACTCAGATTCGGACGCGGGCTTTCTTCATACGAATCTAAGAAGTGAAGCAGCAACTTCCGGTTGGCCGTTTCGTTCCAACCCACCACAGCAAGCTGATGCCCTGCGAAGGTGTCCAGGTAGCCGATCACCCTAAGAACCTCTTCGTCCTTGAAGGTGTAAAGGACTTCGAAGCTCTCACGAGTCTTGAAAACGCCTTTGTTCACTGAGCTTGGTAAAGCAGTTTTTTCCAGCTTGGAATTGAGACCGTTAGCTGTGTCAAAAAGAAACTTCTCGAGCCGGGTGTCCAGTTTCTCCCGATCGTCGTCGGCCATCACTAGCACGGAACCAACTTCAGGATTAATGCAGAAGCGCAGAGCTTTCGAGCCGACCCCATTGGACCACCATGTCCATCCTGGTTCTCTTGGTGGGGATATACGGCCAGCGTCGAAGGTTAGAGTGTTGTCTTGGAGGTTGTCCGGAGAGACTCTTTCCACTGAATTCCAGATGACTCTGGGATCAAGGGCCCCGATCCCCGATTTCGCCTTTCGGTACTGCAAGCTGGAAACGACGTAGTCGAGAGCCTTGTGGTTCCACTCTTTGGATTGGGAGCTGACGAAAAGGAGGATGAAATCATTGCGGTCTCCGGCCACTTGTCCACAGAAGTAGCCATCTTGAGTCCGTCCACAGAGTAGTTGGCTGTGGGCCAACAGTGGGTGCCGACTGGGCTCAACCGTTAAGGAGTCCTCGAGGACCACCGGAAAAAGCTCTGCCGATCCCAGGGCAGAGATCGCAGCTTCCTCGTCGATGTCGTGGTCGTCCATTGCCTGCATGGTGACAACCTGAAGACTTGCCTGAACCTCGGGATCGCTGGGTGTCGCGACGAAGGCTTTTCCTTTTCTAGCCCAAGTCCAATTCTGGCCTGGGGGAAGGAGAGTTCCGAAGGGAAGAATGAGTAGTTCTCCATCGACCTGTTCGGAGGTCAAGGGTTCAAGGTCTTGAGCTTCAGCTGTTTGGCTCCAGCAGAAGACGAGAATCAAACAGACTAGGCCTATGACCCTTGCGGGGAACTTTATGGTTCTGGTTATACTTAGATCCATGCTTCTTGATTCTTTGCGGTGACGAGAAGAGATAGGAGGGTCCGTTTCTTGCTTGGGTAACGTCCCAGATTTGTCCTTAGACATAAGAAGTGAGAACACCTAGGAGGCTGCTGATTTAACCCGGTTTCAGGATGGTATTTTCCTCGTTCGAGCATTTTTTGAGCGCTCGAAACACCTCGCGCTGTGGTTTTTCTTCTCCCTCAGGTCCAACCC
>JBJHCR010000378.1:3594-5812 GCA_050486105.1 Vulcanimicrobiota bacterium | reverse complement strand
TCTCACTCTTGGTTGAGTCGGTGCTCAGTTCGAGAGAGACGGCCTCTTTGCGTCGCAAAGTCCAAAAATTGAGTGCAGAGCTTCGTGATCGCCGGAAAATCTCAAAGCGTCTGCAACCAGCCCTCGAACGGGGAGAAAGGCGAGCTGAGGCTCTCTCTAATTGGTATCGGCAGGCTTCGGAGATGCTCACTTCGACTCAGCTCAAGTCCCGTCTTCCACGGTTGGCCAAGCAAGCTCAGCAGTTGCTCGAGGTTGACGTTTCGATCATTCTGGTCAAGGAAACGGGTCGAGTGCGAATTTGGGGTGGGGGAGGGCTCGAGGAAAAGCTCACGAGTTCAATCGTTGTAGAGAACCTGGGTTCACTCGGGAAGAAAGTTCTGGAGCAAGGCGAGATCTACCGTTATCAACGAACCGGACGTCGTCGAGATCGATTCCTCGACTCCTTGGGTCTGATCTCGGCGCTGGTCCTTCCTCTAGAGATAGAAGGCAGAGTTCTGGGTGCCGTTCTCTTTGGGCATCGCCGGCTCCACCGCTTCTCCCCTGATGAAATAGATCTGGCACGCTTGACGGCCTATCAGTCTGCACTCTTTTTGGAAAATACCATGTTGGTTACCGGTTCAGACGTCGAACGAGTGGTTGCTAGAGCTGTTTTGGAGAGTATGGCTGATGGAGTGCTCACCTTGGATTGGGAGAAAAAGATCACCTCTTTCAATCCCGCTGCTGAGCTGATCACCGGGTGGCGCTCCGAGGAAGCCATCGGCCGCCCATGTTCAGAAGTTATGCAGGGGCGCTATTTCTGTAAGCTGAGCGAGCAGCAAGGTGGATGCCAAGAGAACTGCCCGCTCTTGACCCTTCTGGCGGATCAAGCCTTGATGGATAGCGGGTTGACGGTGGAAGGAACCATCACCAATAAACGGGGAGATCTACGCTTTGTCTCTTCCACTTATTCCGTGGTGGCTGATCGGGGAGACCTGCTGGGCGCGGTGGTCCTCTTTCGGGACATCACCGAGAAGAAATTGCTTGAGGAGATGAAGTCGGACTACGCTGCCGCCCTGTCTCACGATTTGAAGACCCCTTTGACTGCCATGAAAGGCTATGCGCTCACTCTTCTCAAGCACGGAGAGAAGCTGGACAAGGAGGCTCAAACTGAGGCCTTGGAGGTCATCAACTTCGAAATTGACCGAGTCACTCGGATGTTCGACAACCTACTTCATCAGGCTCGATTGGAAGCCGGAGTTAAAAACCATGTGTACAGCAAGGTTTGTCCAGCGGAGGTGATTCGCCAGGTGGTGACTCTGTACGCCTATTCTGGAAGGTCGCACAAATTGAGTTGTCAAGTTGAACCCGAGGACCTGAGCCTGGTCACCGATCGGGACCAGTTGGATCAGGTTCTGAACAACCTAGTGTCCAATGCTCTCAAATACACCCCGGAAGGTGGACGAGTCGAGGTTCGATGTCGCCGGGAGATTGAGTCTGGGACCATTCTTTTTGAGGTCGTCGATGATGGACCCGGAATTCCGGAAGAAGATCTTCCCTACGTCTTCCGTCGTTTTCATCGTTTGAGCGGGCCCTCATCCAGGCTTGTTCGAGGAACGGGGCTCGGTTTGCATATTTCCAGGATGCTGGTGGAGAGCCTCGGGGGTCAGGCAGGGGTCACCTCGAAGCTGGGGAAAGGCTCGACCTTCTGGTTTCGACTTCCTGAAATTCCACCTCCAGATGGAGACGGGGAACTGGAGCCCGTCGCATCTTGGTATCACGAGTTTCTTCGAAGATGAAAGGAGCAACTTTGCGGAGTACACTAACGTTTCTCTTAGTTTTATTGTTAGGGACCTCAGCCCTCGGGCAAATGAGTTCCCATTTGAGAGAAGAGTTCAGCGACCCCGAAGCTTACGGAATTCGGGTGGTTGAGTCCGTCTCCGGATTGAGGAATGCACTAGCTGACAAGAATACTCGTGTCCTGAGCTTTCAGGTTTTTGGCGAAACCCCGACACCTGAACAAATCGAGCAATACAAAAACCTAAAAGCTGAAAAGTACAAGCGCGATGAGATTTTTGAGGAAATGGACCTGACGCGCACTCTGTATAACAAGATTCTAGTTGCGCTTCGGAATGAATAATTAAGTATTATCCGATGCTCGTCTACAGAGGAATTTCGAGGAGAAGCAGAATGTGTTCAATACTCGCGAAGAAAACAACGAGGGTATCCGGCACTCTGCATA
>JBJHCR010000378.1:0-3584 GCA_050486105.1 Vulcanimicrobiota bacterium | reverse complement strand
GCGGAGACGTTCGGGATGCAACCCTATTATCTGTTGCCCGAGCAGTTCCGGAACAAGCCCGAAAAGGGCGTCCTAGGAGGCAAGAAGCGTCCTGGGGTAGCCACGGTAGCGGTCAGTTACGGATTTCATCCGGTTCAGACCAGCGTAGGGCAGGTCACAGTGTTCCTGCCGGAATTGAAGGCTCCCGAAACCGGGAAGGCTAGTTACGGAAGCGTGGAAGTTGAGGGAGATACCATTCCACTGCTCCAGTTTGCCCTGGATTCCCCGGCCTTAGTGGCTCTGCGAAGAGAAGGCAGAGGCCTGATCGTATACAAGACTCTCTTATGGAATGAGCCTCTGTCTGGAGATCGATTTCAGCTCAACCTGTTGGAGTTTTCCGCCGGATTTCAAGTGCCAGGCCCGGCTGGTCAAGGTCGGGTGGGCCATCCTCCAGGTCCTGAGGCGGAGTACATCGTGGGCGAGCCAGCCGTACCTCTCGGAGAGCACCGAGTGCCCACCGGGTCTCCCAACCTCGAGAACCAGGGACAAGGCACCTTGTCCGAGCCTTCGGATACAGCTCGCAAGGAGAGTGCTGCTTGGGCCCTGGAACTCCGGAGTGGGGAAGTGATCTACGGTGAGTGGCGCCAGGAACGGGTGGACTTTGAGACCGGGACGGGGTCCTTGAAGCTGTCCCTGGAGGACGTTCAAAGTGTAGAGTTTGGAAACACTATTCGGTTAGACGAGTTGACCACTGTGCGCGGTAAGACCTCAAAAGGACTTTTATTGAGTACCCCGATCGTTTTTCGCTCCGGGAAAGACAGTGAGGACAAGTTTGACAAGGAGAATGTCGTTCGTATCGAACGGCTCAGCGAAGGGCAGGAATAGGGAATGACTTTGGTGACCGAAGCACGCCTCGGGGATCGCATGACTCCCAGGCAGATCGTTGAAGAACTCGACCGCTATGTGATCGGTCAAGGCAAAGCCAAGAGAGCCGTCGCTGTAGCCCTCAGGAACCGTTTTCGGCGAGAGTATCTCCCCGAAGATTTTCGGGACGAGGTTATCCCCAAGAATATTCTGATGATTGGACCCACCGGTGTGGGTAAGACTGAGATAGCTCGTCGGCTTTCAAAACTCGCGCAGGCTCCGTTTCTTAAGGTTGAGGTCACCAAGTTCACCGAGGTGGGCTACATTGGGCGAGATGTGGAGACCATCATTCGTGATCTGGTGGAAGTCGCAGTCAGGATGGTGGAGACCGAGAAGGTCGAGCACGTCGAAGAAAAGGCCCGGGATTTGGCGGTGGAGCGGTTGGTGAAGCACCTCTGCCCCGGACCCCGACAGCGCGAGAACGCAAATGTGGTCAATCCTTTCCAAACCCTGTTCTCCCAGACCATGGGGATGATGTCCGGCATGCAGCCACCTGGGCCCGAGGCCACCGAAACCGAATCCAAGCCCACCGAGCAAGAGATCGCAGAGGAACGAAAAGAGCTCAAGAGGCAACTCCTGGCCGGAGAGCTCGACGCTCGGTATGTGGAACTCGACGTCGAGGAGAGTTCCTCCCCCGGTTTATCGTTCTTGGGTTCTCACGGCTTGGAAGACATGGGTGTCAATGTCCAGGATATCTTGGGAGGCATGATGCCCAAGCGGCGTAAAACCCGACGATTGAAGGTGCCGGAGGCTCTCACCATCCTCACTCACGAAGAAGCCCAGAAGCTCATCGATCGCGATGAGGTCCGAAGTCTGGCCAAAGAGCGAGTTGAACGACGAGGGATCGTTTTTCTCGATGAGATCGACAAGATCGCCGGACGCGGCCGGGCCGGCTCCGGACCGGATGTCAGTCGTGAAGGGGTGCAAAGAGACATCCTCCCCATCGTCGAAGGGTCCACGGTGAACACTAAGCACGGCCCGGTCAAGACCGACCACATCCTATTTATTGCAGCCGGGGCCTTCCACGTCTCAAAGCCTGCGGATCTGATCCCCGAATTGCAGGGGCGTTTCCCAATCAGGGTGGAACTTGAGAGCTTGACTCGTGAGGATTTCAAGAGGATCTTGGTGGAGCCGGAGAACTCCCTCACTCGGCAGTATCGCGAGTTGCTTAAGACTGAAGGTGTCCGGCTCGAATTCGCCGATGACGGCATAGAGGAAATGGCAGATATCGCCGCTTCAGTGAACGAGGGTACGGAAAATATCGGGGCCAGACGCCTTCACACCATCCTCGAGAAAGTTTTGGAAGAGATCTCCTTCGATGCTCCCGACATGGCAGATTCCGAACTCGTGGTGGATGCTGAGTTCGTTCGAGAGCGCCTCAAAGATGCGGTGGAAGATAAGGACCTGTCGCGTTTTATTCTTTAGGAGTAGTGGGAGGGTGAGAGGGAGAGGTTTATTTGGATTTACACAGAGGACGCAGTGGGGTGGGGAATTTTGCACGGAGGGCACAGATGGGGGAGAGCGAGCAAGATTTGGGAGGATTACCACAGAGGCACAGAGGCGGAGGGGTGAGAGGAATACTGATATCGAGATGGGGAAATTCACTCTAGCAGGATCCCTTTAGTCCGGCCAAGAACTTGCTCTGCAAGACATCGTTTTCATTGTTGGGGGAGGTCCGATGAGGGTTCACTCGTCGTTGAGCGTTTTTCACGCTTTCACGCTTTCACGCTTTCACGCTATTGCTTTGCCTACTGAGTCTTTTTCTCGCCGGATGTGAGACGGGGGAGGTAAGTTCGGGGGGAGCGGCTGGGGGGCAGGCGGCTTCATCTGCGAGCACTAAGCCGTCGGTGTATGGTCAAGCCGTGGAGTTGGTGTTTCAGGAAGACCAGGACGATCTTGGCCAGCCCCTTGACGCCGAGCAGTTTAGGGCCCAAGGTTCAGGGTTTCAACTCATCCAGTACAATCTGGCATTTGGGAATGACGCTCATGGGATGCGTAACTGGAGTAATCTGCAAGAAGAGAATGGGGTTCAAACGGCCTTCACCCCACTTTTCGGAAATGTTTTTGAGGAAGTTGCTCCCAGGTATCGGATTGGATACCCCTCCATGGAAGCTACCACGAAGCCTGGATTCATCGAGTGCCGGTGGACCTTTCCGGCCCCGGAGGAATCAGGGAATACTTTGGTTTCCTTCAAAACCAACTCGATTTGGTATAATCACATCTGGCCGAAGAAGGCCGTAGCTACCTCGGGAAACACAATTGTCGTACGGATCGAATACGACAATATCAGTCTCCTAGGGCACGGAAGTCTGTATCGTAGGCTCTATGTGAACGGCGAACAGGTTCCACTCAACGCGCCGGTGTCAAATCTTCAGCCGCTCATTTTGCCCGGCTTTCGTTCTCCGTACTCTGGTGAGCACACCCTGGAACTGACCATGGCAGCCGACGATGGAAGTTACAGCTTCTCGAATTCTGTCACCTACCACCAGAAGGCCCTGAAGTTCAGCGAAGAGTTTCCCACCTACGACTTGAGTTCAGGAGAGCCGATTGAGTTCAGCAACAGCTTTGTTTGGGACAATGGCTCGCCGGTGGAAGGTGGGCGCTGGACCCTTGAAGTGGATGGTCAGAGAAAAACGGGGCAGGGCCAGGATATTCAAGCCACTTGGCAGCCGGAGGAGCGC
>JBJHCR010000377.1:0-5831 GCA_050486105.1 Vulcanimicrobiota bacterium | reverse complement strand
TCCTAGAGCCTGCCGAAGGAGCTCTCCTAGTTCGTCGAAACTGGTCACAATTGGTCAATACGACATCGGCGCGAAAAATCATGCTAACGCTATCCATGTACGTCACGAAATTATATTCGAAAAGGGCGCAATCTGTAACTTGGGCAGCGAAAAATCCCAAATATTCCAGTTTTCGCCCAGTTGAGCCGGTTAATAGACAAGGCAAGGTGATACTTTTATGCTAGAATCGAATCCAAGAGGGTTACCGATGCGATGAGCACAGAAAAAGGGGTTCAGTCATTTCGAACTGACGGCCGTGGGAGAGCCTCTTTGTGCATGGCCGGGAGTTTGTTGAATCGAATTTTGTGTCGCAAGAAGTTCTCGATGAGAATTCGCTCACTCCACGGTATGCTCTTGGTGGAATCTGTAGTAGCTTCTTTCTTGATGCTCTTTGCCTTCATGGCGGCCACCCAGTTGTTCGACGCCTCACTTCGGTGGGAATCCATCAGCACCAACGAACGCTTAGCCGCCATGGTTGCCGAGCGTCGCCTAGAAGATTTGAGAGGATGGGTAGCCCAACAGTGCAAGACCACCGGATTCGATAGTCTCAACTGGAGCGAACAAGAAGTGGTCGACGATTCCTATCCGGAATTCCCCGGTTTTTTGATTACGGTGAACACCACGGATCAGATCGAGAACACCTTAGCAAGACCGGAAACCGGTCGAGTTCATCCCCCGCCGGGCCTTCACAGCCCCTGCAGTACTCTCTTCACCACCGCTCTCAATCCCAATGACGACCAGCAGAAGAATCAGCTGTGGCAGAGCTTTCCTTACACTCGCGACATGACCGATTCAGCCAGGTTAGTGCAGGTCACCGTGACTTGGGCCTACGGTAGGTACCAGTATCGACTGGTCTCCCTCCTAGCAGACTCCATCGAACAAGCCGCAAATCCCTCCGTCGACTTTACGACTTCGCCGGTGGTCGTTAGCGGCCCCGGAAGCGTTTCTCTAGGTACTTCAGCCGACTACTCGGTAGAGGTTCGCTTACCCAGCAATTCTCCGATTCCCGACGTCACCACCCTATGGACAATTCGGCCGACTAGTGCAGGCTCCGCTTCAATTCGCCCGTTGGACTCCAGTGCCCGTTCGGTGCGTGTGACCAGGCAGTCGAGCGGAGCGATCGTTTTGGTGGCCAAAGTGAGATACCGTGGGAAGGAGATTGTAGGGTATTCTCATGTTATCAACTAAGAGCGGCTTCAGTGTGATGGAAGTCATGGTGGTGATGGGCTTGGCTTCTGTCATCCTCTTTGGGGTGGCTCAACTGACCCAACGAACTTTGGAGACCCAGAAGTTCTTGCGCAAGAAATCTGAGGCCATCCAGAGTGCGACCTTGGGTTGCGAGCGGTTGGCAAGCGAAATGAGAGAAGCGGTCACCGCTCCTTCTACCGGGAGCACGAGCAGTTGGCAAAAGGTCATCCCCAGCCAGGCTGAAGTCATGGGTATCCCTGCTCCAGTCACCGGAGTGGTTCCTTCATCTCCCGGCTGGCCGCGAGCCTACCAATCGGACCAATTGATCACCGTGACCTATAGCGTGACAGACTCAAAACTGCAGCGACAAGCGACAGGCTCGGTCGCCTCCCCGGTTGCCACCGACGTCAACACTTTTGATGTCACGGCCGTTTCCGGTAGAGAAAAGACCTTCCTAGTCAGGTTGGCTGTCGCCGAACAGAAAAGAGTTCAGACTTTCGTGGCCCAAGTCTTTTGCCCGGGGGTTCCTTAACACGTGACAATAAAACATTCCGAAAAGGGTTCCTTGATCGTCGCGGCTCTGCTCTTGTTTACAATCTTGCTCTCCCTAGGTCTTGGTCTCATGTCGGCTCAGGTTTCGAGGATGAGTGCCGCCAAAGCTCAGGCTCTCTCCATCCAAGCTCGCGCGCTGGCCCTGGCAGGCTGGGAGGACGTGCGCCTCAAGCTCGGCAAGGACATTCTGTTTCCTCGCACTTCCGACTCCCAAACCTTTTTTTCCTATTCCGAAGATGTGTACGACCTGGATAGGAACTATGTCGGGAACTACTCCGTGAAGATCGATACCCGCTGGGAAGCGACAGTTCTTGGACCGGATTCCAGCGGAGCTATGCCCAACCCGGCCGATCCGGCAGGACATGAAGCACTCATCAACATCCCTCAGAGCATCTACCCCATTACCATCATCGGCAAGGTGGCCAACCAGCGGGTAGGCGAGATTTTAGCAGAAAGAGTCCTCTACATCGAACTCGACGTGGTACATTGGAGGGTGATTAGATTCGAAGACCGGGGAAGCTTGTAGAAAAACAAGAGCAAACGCAAGTATTGTGATATCATAGTTAGCAACTGAGGGGTGTTCACTCGATGAGTAGTTTGAGAAAAAAGACGTTTCGTGGCCTTTCGCTGATCGAACTTTGTGTAGTGATGGGTTTGGTCGTAATGATCATGGCCCTTTCCCTTACCGCGATGAAGCCCACGGCCCAAAAAGGAACCACTCTGGGGTTGGCTACCGCGCTCAAGGAAGAGTTTGAAGCAGCAAGGCAACTCGCCATGCGAGGCGGGCACCCCGTTGCCGTGGGCATCCCCACTGAAGGGAGCCTGGCAGCGAATTCTCTCTATCGCCTCTCCGGCTGGAACACACCTTACGTTAACCGCTCGATTGGCTTTAGCGGCGACTACCCCAACCTCGGCTTCGCAGCCTCTCTTTGGGGTGGCGCTCCCGATGTCGGCACCTCTATCGACCCACCAGCTTCGGCCAAATTTTTCAACTTCGGGGAAACCCAATTGACGGCCTGGCTCACCAGTGACCCCGATCAAGACTACAGCAACGACTACATCTTCTGTTATCTCCCGGACGGAAGCCTGATCACCAACGAGCTTCCCACCACCAACGGCCGTTATGCGGTGGTGGTGGCGAGCTACCCTACCTTTGGGGGATCTGCCCCGAACAACGTTCAAATCAATTCCGGGAGTAACCCTTGGACCCTGCTGATCTCTCCCAACGGAGGGGTTGACTTGGTGGTGGGTACTCCAGGGGGTGATCTGGCAGCGGGAGTTGGTGACGGTGACGCCTCCAGCCCGCAGTTCAGAACCTACAGTGCCCCCTCGAATGCCCAGATTTATCTTTCCGAGCTGAACCTCCGCCCCGTTCCAGACCCCACTAAAATCTATGAAAGCATCTGCATTCCTGGTGAGGTGGTCACCATGGAGATCTTTGCCTACTGCCCACAAGGGGACGAACTTTTCGCCAACTGGGTCCAAGAACCCGGCTCCTCCACCGGCCTGGAAGGCACCTTCACTCATCCCAACCAGGTCGGCTCAGCACTCGATAATGAGGCTGACCGCATGGAATATCTCCCCCCCAACCGTATCCCAACGGAAATCGGTTTCGCACCTGTCTGGAGTGCCGGCGAAGCGCCGCCTGCCGATGTCGGAATTTGGCGGGCCAGTTGGAGCTGGACCGTCCCTATGAATACCGTGCCCGAAGAGCTTTTCGACGTCACCGTCAACGTGCAGAACGCCTCGCGCGAAGCCCAGATTATGACCTCTCCCATTCCTAAGCTCGAGATGAAGCCGTCTCCCCAAGGCAGCATGATCGTTGAACGTCGAGTCAACGGCCTTTGGCAGCTCTGGCGCATGAATCCGGACGGAACCGGCGAACGCTTACTTTCCCCTGAAGGAGTCCAGGAGATGATGCCATCCCTGGACCGCTACGGCACGCAGATGGCTCTGATTCGTGAAGGGCCGGGCGGTATCGACGACCGTCACATCGTGATCCGCTCCGTCGACGGCGGTTCCGAGAAAACCATCACGGGTGCAGCAGGAGAGTACACCTCGGTTTCGATGTCCCCCCTAGGAGATTGGGTCGCTTACCGAGACGAGAACGCGGGAGAGCTGATCGTGACACGCACTGACTTAACAGGCGTCCCTTTTGTCATCTCTCAACCTTCCACCACTGGTCACGGATACGCGATCAACAAACTCCGTGCTGGTTGGTCTCAGGACGGGGATTATGTGCTTTACGAGCATAATACGGAGATCCGCTCACTCAACCTGAACACTGGCACAGTCACTGAGCAGTTTTGGGGACCCTATCTCCCCATGGCGCCTCCTAATCCCCCCAATACTCCTTATCTGTATGCCCCGACCTCCTACATGCACAACGGTCAAGAGTATGTGGTCTTGAGCAACATTACCAACAGGCCCTTTTTATTGTCCTTTCCAGTGACCAGCTACGACATGCAGCACGATAGCAGTTTTGACGCCGTCACTAGCGATAGGCGGGTGCGCGATCTGGGGCCCAACTATGGCGATTGGGCGAACGGAGTTAGTCGGAGCTATGCCGACGTCTCTCACGACGGAAAGCTGGTTTATATAGTGGGTCCGGGCCATGGCATAGGCGACTCTTACGACGGCGAAGAATCTGAAGATCTGAAGGCCCATGTTTTGTCCGGCATCACCGCGGACGGCATCTTTTTCGGTCCCCCCACGGTCCTGGCTCTCGACGACGTCCGCCGGGCCATCTTCATTCCCCCGAGCGAGTAGGAAGGTCGCGACTCTCCCAAGGGTTCCCCAGAAAAAGCCCTTTACATGTGTCGCTGGCGGCAACGCTCGAGGACAAGTGTAAGAATCGTCTTGCCTCTGCCTCTCAGCTTGAAACGCTGGATGTCAACAGCCCCTAATATCGTAGGTGTGATTGGCCCAAGCATGAGGGATTTTAACTTTGTGTTACGAACTTATTATGCTAGAGGGCGATTCTTGCTACATGGCCGGTAATTCGCCCCCTTGATTCCAGTTCTGTTACACCTCGTCCAGGTAAGAAGGCGTGGTACGAAATCATGCTGGACTCAGAGCGAAGAGGGCTACCAATGCGGAACGCACAAAACAGAGGTTTCAGCCTCTTCGAATTGATGGCCGTGGTGGCGATTGGAACTATCATCCTGGCTCTTGCCGTCACCGGTCTCAAGAGGAGCACGGTCATGGGAGGCTCCAGGGGCCTTGCCACGGCCGTCGCAGCCGAACTCAGGTTGGCTCGAGAGAAAGCAATTGCCAAGGGCAGCCCCGTGGCAGTGGTTTTTGCCCCAGGAGTGAGTCGCTCCCTCTTCACTCTGGAAGGCGACACCGACCCGGTGGTGACCAGAGTGGTCAACTATCAAGGCGACTATCCCCACGGCGCCATCGCTGTGGGAACCTATCCGGGTCCTGATTTTGGGCCGGCTCAGGCCTTGCTCGGTTCCAAAGCCATTCCCTGGCAGAATCGTATCGACGACTGGCTTCCCTCAGATTTCGCAAATCACAACGTCTTCATGTTCACTCCCAACGGCTCGGCGGTCACAAACGGACTCCCAGCGGCCGACGGGAGCTACCGTCTGATCGTGGCCATGGGAATCGAACTCTCGGGCGACAGCCTCTCGGCGGCCGGAGAACCCTACACCATAGCCATCTCCCAGAGCGGAGCGGTGGAGTCTGAAAAGGGGCTCTTGGGAGGCACCGGGGGAGTCAACACTTTCGGGGCCAATTCTCCGGCGGTCGAAAGTCCGCCCCCGAGAGAGTCCTCGCACACTCCTGAAGCGCCGGTCATCATTCATGTTCAGGTGACGCCACCGGCCGAGGACCTCGATGGTGTTCAAACTCACATCATCGATAAGGGGGAGTATCTCACTCTAGAGCTTTATGCCAAATCTACAGACGGCAAGCCGCTCTACGCCGGCTGGTTAGACAACACGGAAAAGGGAGACATCTTCAAGGGCCAGTTTTCCGTCCCGGCGGTCCCTGGGCAGGAGCTTTTGGAGCGGATGGAGTTTTTCCCGGAACTCACGGTCAACAAC
>JBJHCR010000376.1:0-5850 GCA_050486105.1 Vulcanimicrobiota bacterium | reverse complement strand
TTCGAACCCCCAACCTACAGATCCGAAGTCTGTCACTCTATCCAGTTGAGCTAAGGGCGCAAAAGCCGGACATTGTCCGGCTAGCTTTTATGGGGTGAGCGATGGGACTCGAACCCACAACTTTCGGTACCACAAACCGATGCTCTGCCATTGAACTACGCTCACCATATATATGCGCACCCAGGAGGACTCGAACCTCCGACCCACTGCTTAGAAGGCAGTTGCTCTATCCGCTGAGCTATGGGTGCTGGCTTTTTCTGCCGCTCCTTGGTCGGAGCGGCCGGATTCGAACCGGCGACCCCTTGCTCCCAAAGCAAGTGCGCTAACCAGGCTGCGCTACGCTCCGTCTCTCGAGCGGGCTTGACCAGTATAGCGAGCCACCCCACTCTCGTCAACGTGAAATCTGTGCTGGAGGCAAAATTTTTATTTTCTCGATCCGAAAGGGATTTTAGGCCTTTTGGAGGCGCTCAAGTAGGGCGCGGAAAGCTTTCCCTCGGTGGCTTCGCAAATCTTTTTCCTCAGGAGTCAATTCGGCCACCGTTCGTTGCAATTCCGGGATGTACACGATGGGATCGTAGCCGAAGCCTCCAGATCCTTGGGGGTGGTCCCAGATCACCCCATCCATAGACCCTTCGGCGGTGAACTCCCGGCCATCTGGAAAACTCACAGCTGCAACACACCGAAATCGAGCAGATCTTCGCTCTCGAGGCACTCCGGTCAACAGTTCAATGATCTTGGTCATCTTTGCCGAGTGAGGTGTATCGTTGCCGGCGAATCGGCTTGAGTGGATCCCAGGTTCTCCATCCAAAGCATCAATTTCGAGACCACTGTCGTCAGCTAGGGCTGGCAATCCGGTTTTTTGACAGTAATATCGGGCTTTGATCAGGGCATTCTCGGTGAAGCTCTCTCCGTCTTCCATGGGCGCTTCTAGATCTGGAAACTCTGAGAGGTCGCACAACTCGACGGAGGAGGAAGACAACAGTCTCCTAATGGCTTCCGTCTTGTGGGGATTTCCCGTAGCGATGAGGTAGCGTGACATAAGGGCCTGAACTAGGTTTTCGAAAGGTGGTTGATCTCAGTCCAGCTTTCGTCGATCTGCCATTGCAGGGTCTTAATATCTTGGCAGATGGCTAAGAGCTCGGTGTCCGTGAGTTTGTTCTTGGTATAGAGTTCGTAGACCTTATGGGCCAGAGACTGCATCTTCTTCTCTTTATCTTCTCGCTTGTTCTGCACGTCCATTTTGAGTCGCTGAATACGCAACATCTTCTCGGAATTCCGGATGGCCGCTTCCCGCGACTTCTGAACGCTTTTTGAGGCTCCCTTGAAAGAGTCCCCTAACATGTCGAATAAGCCCATGATCAGCTGATTCTGGCCCCGTCCCTTAGAGTCCTTCGCGAGCTGGGTGGTGGCCCTTGGGAACTCACGGCGGACAGCGCATTTTGCGAAGCTCTTAGAAAGCGGCAGAGTCCCTAACTGTTTCCAGTCGAGTGAGCACTTCTCGGACCTCGACTCCGTCGTGGGCAATGGACAGCCCGGCTGCATCCCAAGTTGATGGAGGGAGATAGATGCCGACTTCTAGGACGGCGTGAAAGAACTTGGCGAATCGACTCGGGCAGAGTTGAGAGGCATCCTGGTGGTTGCGGAGGTGGGTTGGACCGAAGCCTACTGAGAACATTCCACCTACGTGAGGGGCGAGAATGTCTGGGAAGAGCCTTTTTAAGCCTTGACAGAGTTCTGAGGTGCGTTCCGAGAGCTGCTCGAAGAATCCCGGCTGGCGATATTCTCTCAAGGCAGCAATCCCGGCCCGAACGCTAACCGGATTGGCGCAAAAGGTCCCAGCCTGGTAGACCGGACCGAGAGGAGCAAGTCTTTGCATCAACTCTTTTTTCCCACCGTAGACCCCTATGGGTAGTCCTCCGGCCACGGCTTTCCCCAGGCAGGTGAGGTCGGGAACAATTCGACAGCGACTCTGAGCCCCTCCCAACGCTACCCTGAACCCGGTGAGAACTTCATCAAAGATCAGAAGACTGCCACTGTTCCGGCAAAGATCTGAGACCCTCTCCAGAAAGGCTTGCTCGGCTTCGACCACTCCGATGCTGCCGGTTACTGGCTCGAGAATGACGGCGGCGATGTCTTCGGAGTGCACTCTGAAGAGCTCCATCACCGATTCCAGGTTGTTGAATTCGGCGATGAGGGTGTCCGAGACGGCTCCCGGGGTGGCTCCGAGAGCTAGGGGACCGCCCATTCGCTGGGCCTCTTCTCCGGCAGCATCCAGCGGAGGAACATGACCGTGGTAGCCTCCTTCAAACTTGACGATCTTTGTCCGACCGGTGGCGGACCTGGCCACTCTCAAGCAACTCTGAACCGCTTCGGCTCCAGAGTTCACAAAACGAAGCATTTCAAGGCTAGGGAGAGCGTCTTTCAAACCCTGAGCCAATTCCAATTCCCAGGGAGTCGGGGCACCGAACAGCACTCCATCTTCGAGCGCGTCTCGGACAGCCTCAGTAATGGCTGGGTGACAATGACCCAAAGTCAGGGGTCCCCAACCGCAACATAAGTCGATGTATTCCCGACCGTCGGCATCCCAGATGCGACTGCCACGACCTTTGACTAGGACTCTCGCCGTACCACCCACCAAGTCGAAGGAGCGGAATGGACTGCTTACTCCACCTGGAATCACTTCGCAGAGTTCCTGGTAGAGAGTTTTAGAGATGTTCATGTCTTGGGCATTACGGGTTGGGCTGGAGGTCACCTGCGGCGTGTCTGGCCTCCGAGACCCTGTCCTGGAGGTCGCTATACACCTTGAACCGAACTTTGGGAGATGCCGGCGTACGAGTTTGTAGCGATCGATCCTCAGGGAAATTCTGTCAAGGGTCTTGAAACGGCCAAGCATGTTGGGCAGATCGCCGAACGCTTAAGGCGTCGTGGGCTGACGATCATCGACATTAAGGAAGACCTCGGTTGGCGTCGGCAGCTTTTCGAGTTCCTGGGTCTTGGCGAACGTTTGCCATTGTCGGCATTGGTCGTTCTCATGCGGCAGTTCGCGACTATGATGTCGGCCGGAATTCCTTTGGGGCAGACCTTGCAAAGCCTGTCTTCTCAGGGACTGGACAAGCGGGTCGACCTGGCTTGCTTCGAAGTTCTCAACAGGGTGAACGGCGGACACTCCTTGTCTCATTCGTTTGAGATGCAGGGTAGGCGGTTCCCGGCACTCACCGTTCCCCTGATCAGAGCCGGTGAGGTCTCGGGGAAACTCGACGAGATGCTCGACCGCTTGGCCTCCCATCTGGAAAAAGAGTTGGCTTTGCTCAGAGCTTGGAGGCAGGCCACGATCTACCCTTTGATCCTGTTCGTGATCTGCAGTGTTGTGACTCTTGGTCTGGTTTCTTATGTTTTTCCCGTTTTTATATCGATGTTTCAGGGGCTGGATATACAATTGCCGATCTTGACCAGAGCCTTGATCACCGTGACCGAGACGGTAAGGAACCCTGTAGTTTTTGGACCGGCCTTAGTCGGCGCAGCCACGGGCGCAATCTTCTTCAGGTTCTATTTCAAGAGTCCACTCGGACGGCGGCAATGGGATTGGTTCAAGTTGGAGAGCCCCTATTTTGGGGAGTTCTACCGGCAAGTCCTCTTGAGTCGACTTTCACGGACTCTTGCAACCCTGCTAGATAGCGGTTTGCCCCTGTTGCTAGCGTTGAAGATCTCCGGTGCCTCGGCTGGAAACAGTATCGTTCGAGATATTCTCGAGCGAGTCTCTACTGAACTCGAAGGGGGGGCAAAATTCTCGAGCCTGCTGGAGGGCTCAGCGTTCTTTCCTCAAGTTTTCACTCAATTTATCGAGGCTGGCGAAGAAGTCGGACGCATCCCCGAAATGTTAGAGCGCCTAGCCGACCTCCTTGAAGAGGAAGTAAAGTATTCTCTAGACACCTTTACACAGTTGGTTGAGCCAACTATGATCGTATCGATGGGAATAATAGTCTTGTTGGTCCTGGTCGCGGTATTCCAGCCAATCTATCAGCTTATGGATCTCTTTTGATGACCTGCGCCGGAGGCCAAATCTGGGTTAGAGGTCTTGCGGTCCTGATGCTTGGGTTTTCTCTTTTGTTGCTGAGTGGGCCTGCGGTCGGCGGGGTGATCGAGGATGCTGAGGAAATACTTCGAGAGGTTCATCAAGATGGACCAGGCCGTCCGGTTCCGAGTCCACCTGGTCGCCCCAGGCAGCTGCCTATAGGTTCGGACTCGTGGAGTGGGTCGAGCGATACTGGGGTTGGAGTCATTGATGATGGTCGCTCAGTGGGGTCGAAAGCCACCCGGACCCCCGGTCGTCAGGCGCGACAGCAAGCCTCTGCGGAACCCAAACTGGAAGGCCAGGCATTAGCCGTATCGCCTCAAGAACTCACTCACCGAAAGTTGAGCCTGTTTCTATTACTTCTCCTGGGTCTTCTAGTCGTCCTAGCTGCGGCACTCGGTCGCGGCCTTGAGAGAAGCGAGTGAGCCCATACTGTTCAAAGTGCTTCGCGCCTTCTCAGCAAATTGAGCATAAGCGTTGTCCTTGGGACCGACATCTGTATACGCAAAAGTCGTGTCATCGCTGTCACGAAGAGCTCTTTCCTCGGGAACGGTACTGTGCACAGTGCGGCTCATCAGCAGAGAGCGCTCAGGTTAATCTTCTCCTACCTCCGGCGGTAACTCTGCCTAAGCTACTAGGTTCTTTAGGGCTCGATCTGTTCTCGTTCACCGTTGTTCTAAGCCTGCAGTTTGCGACTTGGACAGTCCCTATTCAAATGATCATGGCGCTGGTCTGCATGGTAACCTATCGAAGTTGGGCTCGGTCGGCCGGGGGGCAGAGTTTTGGGCAGGCGGTCTTTCACCAGGCAACCTATAGGCTTTCAGCGGGGCCTCTCACATTTTTCCAAGGACTGCAAAGGACGCTTTGGGAATTGACCGCTCTGTGGACTTCTCCAGGGAGAGGTCGTTCTACCATCGAGCGCCTGGAGAAGAAGACCGGATCGGCCGAAGTCAGCCTTGTTTGAGCCCGATTTCTTGAGGGCCCTAGGTCTCTCTTTGATTCCTGGACTCTTCTGGCTGTCCTACCTCAGATCTTTATCGCAGCGTACGCTCGGTCCTGGCTGGTGGTTGTGGGCGTTCCTCTTGGGAGTGGCTTCCACCTGGCTGACCCTGGCACTCTCCGAGGCCCTTCAGGTAACCAGGCTGCTTGATATATCCTTTTTTCCCCAATTCGCTTTTTTCGTACTTGGGGTGGGAATGTTGGAGGAGTTTGCCAAGGCCGCTGTGGTGATCGTCGGCTTACTGACGTTTGGCAAGACTAGGCATCCACTGTTCGCCCTCCAACTGAGCGGAGCAGTAGCTCTAGGTTTTGCCACCTGGGAGAACGTGTACTATGCTCTAGGTTACGGCACTAGTGTTTTGATTGGCCGCGGCCTCTTGTCTACGCTTGGGCACGTCTTAATGAGCTCGGTTTGGGGGTCTACGGTAAGTCGACTCGGGGAAAGTCCACCTCGCCCAGGATTGTTCTTGGGGGCTCTTCTGCTCGGCGGGTTTGGACATGGCTTATACAATTGGTTCCTTGTCACTGGGCGTGCACCCCTGGCAGTGATCACTCTCATCGTACTTTGGCTGATCTTTCGGCAGGCAGTGGTAGAAGCTGCTTTGGTTGCTGATTATGGGCGCCGACCTGCTCACCGTCTTGCGGAGTGTCTTAGTTGTCGTAGTCTAACCCGGGCAGAAGGTCGATTTTGTACGGCTTGCGGCACGGCTAGTTAAGATGGACGGACCAACCAACTCTCTGTAAAGAAAAAACGCGGATTACCTCGAAGGAGGCAGAGC
>JBJHCR010000375.1:0-5872 GCA_050486105.1 Vulcanimicrobiota bacterium | reverse complement strand
GCCGATCACCGGTGCCAAAGCCGTTCCAAGCATGAGCCCATGTTCCACGCCATCAGGACCTGCCGAGGTGGCCTCCAGGCCGTCCACGCAATCTCGACTGAAAGCTCGAACCGCCGCACTTAGCAGGTCGATCGACTCGTCAACGTTTCTGGCGGTGACGGGGAACATGGTATTCAGTTCGAAGTTGCTCCCGTAGACTCCGTGGAGCACAGCATTGTCGTTTCCGAAAACTTGGGCCACAACTTGAAGAAGGGCCTCGGCCATAACCGGATTCACCTTGCCCGGCATGATGGAGGACCCAGGCTGCACCGCCGGCAACGCCAACTCCCCTAGGCCCGCTCTGGGACCACTGCCCATGAAACGAATATCATTAGCGATCTTGTATAGGCTGGCCGCCACAGTTCTCAGACAGCCCGAAGCCGAGATCATGGCGTCAACGTTGTTCTGTCCACAGAAATGATTGTCGATCTCTGTGAGCTCCACCCCAAGGTCTCGACTCATGAGTGCGATGGTCTTCGACGGAAACAGGCGATGAGTGTTCACCCCGGTTCCCACGGCAGTCCCCCCCAAAGGAAGTTCCGACAACTCGGCAACTGCAAAATCAAGCCGCTTTCTGGCCCGTGCCAATTGCCCGACAAACCCTTGAAAGACCTGGCCCAAGGTGATGGGCGTGGCGTCTTGCAGGTGGGTGCGTCCGGTTTTCACCGTTCCTTGAAAATCTTGAGATTTCTTGTGCAGCGAGGCCTGAAGCTCATCCAGGGCCGGGATCAGGTCTTCGACGATACCCAACAGAGCGGAGACCTGCATGGAGGTAGGGATGGTGTCGTTTGAGGACTGCCCTCGATTCACCTCATCGTTGGGATGAACCAACTTGGAACCTCGAGCGCCACCCAAGATCTCGTCAGCTCGGTTGGCGATCACCTCATTGGCATTCATGTTGGTGCTGGTTCCGGATCCTGTCTGATAGACATCGACCACGAACTCTGCATCCCACTTGCCGTCGGCCACTTCGGTGGCCGCTGCAGCGATGGCTTCGGCCTTCTTAGGATCGAGCAATCCCAGTTCTGAGTTGGCCAGAGCCGCTGCTTTCTTGAGCAACCCTGTCGCCTTGATGAAGCGACGGCTCATGCCTCGACCGCTGATGGGAAAATTCCGCACCGCCCGAGCGGTGCTGGCACCGTAGAGGGCCTCGGCGGGGACTTCCATCTCCCCCATCGAATCCTTTTCTATCCTAAAATCGCTTTGCTTCGTAACCATTTTCTGTATCCTCCGGGCGGCGCCTTCGCTCGACAAAGAGAGGTCTCCTCGCCATTGAAAAAGTTCCACTTCATCCACTTATCCCCATCGGATCTCCAAGCCCAAACAGAGGCCATCCTGTCACTTTGGACCAGATCGGTTCCACCGCCTTTCCAACTCAAGGACGACCTTTGGCAACAAATCCTGAATCTCCCGATCGGCAAGCAGGATGCTCTGCACTGCCTGGCCGCCTATTCCGTCTCTGGCGCTCGGCCACTGGGTCTGGCCATGGCTCGCCTCGGCGCGCCGTCGTCTCTCGACGCCCTCCTCGTCGATCCCGAAGAGCGACGTTGCGGCCTAGGAACTGCTCTCTTGAGCGAGGTCCTAAAGCTCATGCCGGAACCTCGCTCCCTGCGTTTTGGGGGGGGCGCCTACCACCTGGTGCCCGGTCTCCCCGAAGGCTGGCGAGAGGCTCAAGAAACTTTCGCCAACTGGGGCTTTCAGCCTGATTGGACCGCCCACGACTTGCTCTGGGAAGCATCCGATACAGGTCTCAGGACTTTTGAGCTCTCAGACGCAGACCGGGTCCGCTTGATCGAGCCGGCCCAATATCTCAAACTCAAGTCCCTCATGTCGCTTTTTGGGGCTCGCTGGCAGCGAGATACCGAGTGGCGCAGCGACGGAAGCAAACTCGGCTCCGACGAGGAGGTCATGGGAGCCTTTCAAGACGATCACCTTATTGGATTCTGCCACCTTTGGAGCCCAAGGTCTGCGAGGCTTGGCCCTTCCACCTTCTGGTTGGATCGCAGTGACGGAGGCTGGGGTGGAATTGGGCCGGTAGGGGTCCACCCGGATCATCGAGGCACAGGGGCCGGGTCCAGGCTCGTCAGGGCAGCCCTCCAGCATCTGCAGCTAAGGGGAGCCAGGAGAATCGGGGTCGATTGGACCGCCGTTCCGGAATTCTACGCGAAAAGTGGATTTCGACCTTGGCAATGCTACCGGGGATGGATTCGTCAGGGAGGAGGCCTTGAATCCAAGGTCAATAGGACAGAATGAAACTGCTCCGAGTCGCCCTGCTCGCCTTCCTATTGAGCCTGCCAGGTTCTGTCACCTCCGCCCAGCCGAGAGAGGGAGTTCCCGCTCTCATAGAGTTCGATTTTCATTTTTCCGAACAGTCGCAGGCCGCAATGGTGGTCTCTGGGGAACCCCGCGCCACCAAGGCCGGGACCGAGATCTTGCGCCAAGGTGGTAACGCTGTGGATGCCGCTTGCACCACTGCCTTGGTTCTAGCTGTGACCCTACCTCGGGCCGGCAATATCGGCGGAGGCGGTTTCGCCCTCATTCGAGACCCCGAAGACCAGTATTTTGCTCTGGACTTTCGAGAGACGGCCCCTTCTGCGCTCCATCCGGAGTTCTATCTCGAAGCGGATCATTCTTCGGTGGACGGAGCAACATCGGCCGGCATCCCGGGAACCGTGGCCGGACTCTGGGAAATGCACCAGCGTTTCGGACGACTCCCCTGGGCCGAGGTCGTCCAGCCCGCCGAAGCTCTAGCCAGAGAGGGGATCACTGTCTCGGCTTGGATGAACGACGGTCTCCAGCGGGCCCAAGAGAGACTGTTGCCCTACCCTTCCACCCGAAAAATCTTCTACCCAGGCGGCTCAGCTCCCAAAATCGGGTCGGTGCTGGTGCAGGCAGATCTAGCGGCCACCCTGGGACGAATCAAGGAACGAGGGCCCCAAGGTTTCTATAAGGGGGAAACCGCCGAACTCCTGGTTCTAGGAGTGAATGCGGCCGGCGGTGTTTGGAGTGAAGAGGATTTGGCATCCTATCGGGCGATTTGGCGCGAACCCTTGGAACGCTCGTATAGGGGCTATCGAGTGGTGTCCATGCCTCCTCCGTCCTCGGGAGGAATCCATCTTCTTCAAATGTTGGCCTGGCTTGAAACTCGAGAACTGAACCGAGACTTCCACAATGGGGCCCAGGACATTCAGTTCCTGGTCGAGGGAATGCGCTTGGCTTCCCTAGATCGAGCTCAACATCTAGGAGACCCAGATTTCAGCGACATCCCGGTGCAGAAGCTGCTGTCCGATTCCTACCTCCAAACTCGAGTAAACCTCATGCCTAAGGGCCGAGCCGGAGACAGCAAGAGCTTGGCCCCCGAGCTTTTCGTGACCCCACCCCACGAGTCCGAAGACACCACTCACTTCAACGTGGTGGACCAGGATGGGATGGCTGTCAGCCTAACCTACACGTTGAATTTCTCTTACGGAAGTGGCCTGGTGGCAGAAGGGACGGGTGTCCTCCTCAACAACGAAATGGACGACTTCAACGTCCGGCCGGGACAACCGAATTCCTTTGGCTTGATTGGAGGCGAGAAGAACCGAGTGGAAGCCGGAAAACGCCCTCTATCGTCTATGACCCCCACTCTGGTGAGTCGAGATGGGGAATTCTTCGCGGCCGTGGGAGCCCCGGGAGGGTCCCGCATCATCAACGGAGTCTTCCTGGTATTGGCCAACATCTTAGGCTACAACTTCAATGCTCAAACAGCGGTGGCCCTGCCTAGATTTCATCATCAATGGTATCCCGACACCCTCTATGTCGAGCCCGGGATCAGTGTCGACACTCGCAGAGCCCTCACGGACATGGGATATCACCTCGAAGACCTCGGAGCAGTGGCCCACGTCCTAGCCATCGTTCGCCATCCCCTGGGTCACCTCGAAGGAGGCTTAGACCCCCGTCGCCCAGCCTCCCTGGATGGGTACTAAATTGAGCCTCTCCGAACAAGCAAGAAAGCCCGTCACTGCCGCCCTAGTAGTGATCGGCAACGAGATCCTTTCGGGAAAGGTGAAGGAGCAAAACTCCCGATTCTTGGCCCGAGAGTTGTTTCTGATGGGGTGGGTCCTCAAGGAGGTCGCTATCATTCCCGACGACCGCAACTGCATAGTTGAAACCTTGAGAAGGCTAGCTCCCACTCACGACCACCTTTTTACTTCAGGGGGTGTGGGTCCGACCCACGACGATGTCACCTTGGACGCTGTGGCTCAAGCTGTGGAGCGAGAAATCGTCGTCTCTCCGGTGCTCGAGTTGCTGCTCAAGAAGTTCTACGGAGTGGAACTGCTGAGCCCTTCTCAGACGCGACTCGCTATGGTGATCGAAGGCTCCACGCTCCACTATGGAACTTCTAGTATGTATCCGCAAATCATGGTCGACAACATCTATCCCCTCCCCGGCATCCCGGATCTCTTCCGTCAAAAGTTCCGGGAACTCAAGGAACTCTGGCCGGTGGAGGAACCCTGTCTGAGGCGTTGTTTCCATCTTCAAACCGAAGAAACCCAAGTGGCGGATTTCTTGGGACAGATCGACACCGAATTTCCCGAAGTCAACCTGGGCTCATACCCCAGTCGCCGAGGCAACGTTTGGTCATTGGAGTTGGTGCTGGAGTCGAGAAATTCCGAGCAGCTAACTCAAGCCTCCCAGCAGATCGTCGACGAGTTGAAGGCCCTGGAAGTTGTTGAAGTGCTCGAGGACTCGTGACTCAGATTGCCGAGCCTTACATTTGGAACCCTCGATTGCCAATCTTGGCCTGGCCACCTTTGCTCACCGGCCGACTTCTCGAACGCCAGAAGCGGTTCCTGAGCACCGTCCTCTTGGATGACGGTCGAACAGTCACCGCCCATTGTCCTAACCCAGGACGCATGACCTCCATTCTGCCCCAACCCGAACGCGTCTACTTGAGCGACCTTGGACCAGCCACTTCAACTAGAAAACTCCAGTTTCGTTGGGAGTTGGCCCAGACCGAGGAAGCTCTGGTCCTAGTGAACACTCAGCTGGCCAACCAGATAGCGGCTCGCCTGTTGGATCACCAAGGTGCCATGCGCGGCAAACTGAGGCTCGAGGGAGAACTCCGGCGGGAGGTCAGCAGAACTTTTTCCGACGGGTCCACTTCGAGATTCGATTTTCAGGTCGGCGATCCCACTTCCAGCGGTGCCCTGCTGGAAGTCAAACAAGTCTCCTTGAGAACCCCGGACCACCAAGGGTTGGCCTGGGCTGCTTTCCCCGATGCGGTCACCCAAAGAGGCGCGCGTCACTTAAAACACCTGCAGGAACGTAAACGCCTCGGTGAGAGAACGGTCTTGGCCTACCTGGTAGGACGAAGCGACGTGGATGGCGTCAAAGTGGCCAAAGAGATCGATCCAAGCTACGCCCGGGCCTTCACCGAAGCCATGAAAAGCGGGGTGGAAGCCCTTGGGGTGAGACTGAGAGTCACGCCAGTCGGAGTCTTTTTCGATGATTGGCTAGAAGTCGTACCCTAGAGCCCTTTTGCGTGGTGAGGCGCTTGGAACTCGCCGCCCGTGACCCGTCTTTAACCCACTTGATGCGTGTGAGAACCTCGTCTCGCGTCCTCATGCGGCCCGATTGCTGCGTCGTGATCACCCTTCCGGTGCTCAAATAGGTCCAACTATTATCCGCTCCTCAGGTCGCTCACTCCTTGCACTCGGACCCCCTGAGAACACGATCCTTCGGCCCTCCTACGCATCAAGTGGGTTTAAGATCAATGCCCATGAATTAAGCGATCCTTTGGAGCTGAACAGCGTTTCGTAATATTGGTGGTAGCTCTTTGTCTGAGCTTCGT
>JBJHCR010000374.1:0-5887 GCA_050486105.1 Vulcanimicrobiota bacterium | reverse complement strand
TTGCTGCTGTATCCGGTGTGGTAGAGGCTTCGTACTAAGCGAAAGAGATGCTCTCTTCGGCGGGCCGGATTCTTTTTGGTCTGTTTGGAATAGATGGTTGCGGCGGCGATCTTTCCGAAGGGGTTGCTCGAGACCTCGAATTCGGGGAATCGTTTCACCAGGTCTAGGAGTTTGACTATGGGAAAAGTGAAGTCGATGCGGCATCCGAAGAGGTCGTTGCGGTAGGACTCGGGTCTCCAGTCCGGGTTGGTGTCGGTCAGGACCGCCAGGCTGCAAACGGGACGGCGGAAACGGTCGAAAATGCGGTAATTATAGGTGTACATCCGTTCTGAGAAGTTTTTCTGTGGGTTTCCCTGGACTTCGAGATGAATGAGAACCCACAATTCCGAGCCGCTCGTGCTAAAGACTTTGACCAGAGCATCAGCCTCCCGTTTTCCCGTCTCTGTCTCCTGATTGAGTTGCTGGAGTTCCTTGTCCAGAAACTCATAGGGCTTGCTCCAGTCGATCTCGGATGAGATTTCCGGGAAGAACAGCTCAAAGAAGTGGGGCAGATAAGCGGCCAAAGCCATTCTCCAGGGAGAATCATAATTGTCGTAGTCCATGAGGCGGAAGCGGTCTCCTTCGCTGCCGACCCGGCAGTGGATCCAGGATACCCCAGTTCGCTGAGCATTGCCGTGACAGCTGTCACGTTAGGCTGGGTGAGTTGCCGAACTCTGAAGTCAGGTTCCTCACACCTCTTCGCCTAACTCCCTGAGTCTGGCTTCCAGTTCCAGAACTCGCTTGCGCTCGGCTTCGGCTTTCTGGCGCTCGGCTTCGGCTCTCTGGTGCTCTGCTTCGGCTCTCTGGAGCTGCGCTTCGGCTTTCTGCCGCTCAGCTTCGGCTCGTTCGCGCTCGGCTTCGGCTCTCTGGTGCTCAGCTTCGGCATTCTGCTGCTCGGCTTGGGCTCGCTCGCGCTCGGCTTCGGCTCGCTCGCGGGCTGCTTCGGCTTTCTGGCGCTCGGCTTCGGCAATTTCTCGCTCTAATAGGATTTTCTCTTGGGCCAGGGGTAGAAGGTGTCCTTGGCGATCGCACCAACGCATCCAAATGGCCTCGTAGTCTTCATAGGTCCCCTGCCAGGTTTTGAGCCCGACGAGGGCCCCTGGCAGCCAGCTGGGGTCGAGCATGGGTACATAGGCTCGGCCGTGCAATTCATAGACCCTTAGGCTTTTGTTTCCATACACTTTTTGGGGGTCGTAGATCACGTAGTAGGCCACCCCCTGTTCGGCGTAGGTCTTGAATTTTCGGTCGGTTTCTCCACCTTTGCTGTTGGAGACGATCTCTAAGACGATCTCGGGAGGTTTGCCGTAGACCCAGGTCATGTAAGCCCGGTTCTTTTTGGCCCAGATGTCTGAGGGTAGGCTCACGTCTAGGCTCACCTGAACATCGGGGACCAGGGCCGGATTCTTGGGAACAAAAAAGAGACCCACGTTGGCAAAGGCCACAAAGGGCCGGCCCTCGCGCAGTTCTTCGGTCCAGGAGGCGTGCAAGGACTCCACCAGCATTCGCTGTTGCTTCTCGGAAAAAGGATTATCCACCGGTTCGTCATCCTCGGTAATGAGATGCGAGACATCCGGTTCTTCATACTCTTCGGCGAACTGTTGGGCTAGATCAGTCATATGGCCCTCCTTGCCCTAAATTATATCTCGCTCGCGGGACTTTTCCCACCTCCACCTTAGAACGATCATGTTGTCGGAATGTGTCGGAGAGATTACCGGCTTGTAGCCGGGATATTGCCGGGAGATGAACGCAAGATGTCCTAATGCTCCGTTGGCCAAGGGTGCTTTTCGTACACGGCCATATGGTCGCGGAGTGCGCGCTGAAAATCCGGCCTAGCCTGGCAACGGGCTTGGTAGGCCTGGAGGTTGGGATGGGCCGCCAACAGATCGGTGTGTCTCAGTTCGCGCAAAACGGTGGTGACCATCAAGTCTCCGGCGGTGAATCGGTACTCCAGATAATCTTGCTCACCAAGCCAGAAGGCCAACTCATCGATGCGCCGCTTGGCTCGGTCTTCGGCTTCGGGGCGGCGCTGCTTGGCCCAATCTCCGTGCTCTCCCACTCCTGCAAGATCTTCTCTTGGGACAAAGGCCAAAGGTTGCCTTGGCGATCGCACCAGCGCATCCAAACGGCCTGAAAGATGGTTGACAACCGCACATAGGGACATAGGCTCGGGCCGTGCCGCTCATAGATGACGTCATACAAATGACGATGTCGCCGGGAAATGGACCTTGGACTTAGTGGGGGAAGAGCGATGGGTGGCTTGAATCGAGAGTCATGCTCTCTAAAGCTCAACTCAAGTTCGCGGTCAAGAAATTCTCCGAGGACGAAGCACCACAGGGTGCTGCGGCTTTGGCGTTCTATGCCGTCTCTGCGTTCCCACCTTTGATGATCTTGATGCTCAGCGTACTCTCCTTATTCTACAGCAGTGATCAGGCGGCCGTTCATCTCTTGGACCAGGTAGAGGCCATGACCGGAAGAGCAACCCGGGATTTTGTTTTTGAACTACTTCAGAAAGAGGAGGGGGCAAAGGATACATTGGCCGCTGTGGTTGGTGGACTTCTGCTGCTGTTGGGGGCTAGTGCGTTTTTCGCTCAGCTTCAAGCCATCATGAATCGTATTTGGGGGGTCGAGCCTGACCCGGACTCGGGTCTCCGAGATAAGATTCTCAAGCGCTTGGTCAGCATGCTGGTGGTGCTTGGAGTAGGGGGAATCCTGCTCTTTTCGTTGCTGCTTTCTACCCTTATCAGTGCAACCCAAGATTGGCTTAAGGCCCATTTCGGCCAACTTGCAACCGGCGCGGTGCTTGCCGAATGGCTGCTCACGGCCTTGCTTCTGCTGGGAGCCTTTGCCCTGATCATCAAAGTGCTCCCCGACGCCGACGTTTCCAATAGAGCGGCCTGGGTGGGGGCCCTGGCGGCTACACTTTTGTTTTCGGTGGGAAAGCTGGGCTTGAGTTGGTATTTGGGGAGGACCGACTTCACCGCAAGCTACGGAAGCGCAGGAGCTTTGGTTTTGCTTCTTTTCTGGATCTACTATTCCAGCATGATCTTCTTGCTCGGAGCTGAGGTGTCACGAACTCTGGATTGCTTTCAGCAGGAGGACGGTTCCAACTCCGCGTCTTGCTGAGTTCGAAGGCGTTTCCTGCCCTCCTCGAGCAGAAGCAGTTTCCAAAAGAGCAAGACCCTACCACCTCACACGTCCTCACCTAACTCCCTGAGTCTGGCTTCAAGTTCTAAAACTCTTTCGCGCTCGGCTTCGGCTTTCTGGCGCTCGGCTTCGGCTCTCTGGTGCTCAGCTTCGGCTCTCTGGTGCTGCGCTTCGGCTTTCTGCCGCTCAGCTTCGGCTCGTTCGCGCTCGGCTTCGGCTCTCTGGTGCTCAGCTTCGGCTCTCTGGTGCTGCGCTTCGGCTTTCTGCCGCTCAGCTTCGGCTCGTTCGCGCTCGGCTTCGGCTCTCTGGTGCTCAGCTTCGGCATTCTGCCGCTCGGCTTCGGCTCGCTCGCGCTCGGCTTCGGCTTTTTGGCGCTCGACCCTTGCGCTCTCTCGCTCCTGCACAATCCTTTCCTGGGACAAAGGAAGGAGGTCGCCATGGCGATCGCACCAACGCATCCAAATGGCCTCGTATTCTTCATAGGAGCCCTGCCAGGTCTTCAGCCCAATGAGGGCCCCTGGCAGCCAACTGGGGTCGAGCATGGACACGTAGGTTCGACCGTGCAGTTCATAGACCCTAAGGCTCTTATTTCCATAGACCTTCTTGGGGTCATAGATGACGTAGTAAGCCACTCCCTGTTCGGCGTAGGTCTTGAACTTTCGGTCGGTCTCTCCACCTTTGGTGTTGGAGACGATCTCTAGGACGATCTCGGGCGGCTTTCCGTAGACCCAGGTCATGTAGGCTCGGTTCTTTTTGGCCCAGATGTCTGAAGGTAGGCTTACGTCTAGGCTGACCTGAACATCGGGAACCAGGGCAGGGTTCTTTGGGACAAAGAAGAGTCCCACGTTGGCAAAGGCCACAAAGGGTCGGCCCTCGCGCAAGTCTTCGGTCCAGGAAGCGTGTAAGGACTCCACCAGCATTCGCTGCTGCTTCTCGGAGAAAGGATTATCCACCGGTTCGTCATCCTCGGTGATGAGATGCGAGACATCCGGCTCTTCACAGTCTTCGGCGAACTGTTGGGCGACATCAGTCATTTGGCTCTCCTTGACCTAAATTATATCTCGCTCGCGGGACTTTTCCCACCTCCACCATAAAATGCTGATATTGCCGGGATGTGTCGGCGAGATTGCCGGCTTGTAGCTGCGATGTTGCCGGGAGATGAACGCAAAAGTTCCTATTGCTCCGTTGGCCAAGGGTGTGTTTCGTACACCGCCATATGATCGCGGAGTGCGCGCTGAAAAGCTGGCCGAGCCTGGCAACGAGCTTGAAAGGCTTGGAGGTTGGGATGGGGCGCTAACAGGTCGGTGTGTCTGAGTTCGCGTAAAACGGTGGTGACCATCAAATCTCCGGCGGTGAAGTGATGCTCTAGATAGTCCCGGTCGCCAAGCCAGGAAGCCAGCTCTTCGAGGCGCCGCTTGGCTCGATCCTCGGCTTCGGGGCGACGCTGCTTGGCCCACTCTTGGTCGGGGTAGAAGAAGTCCACTTCGATCAAGGGTTGGAAGGCTACTTCGATGCTGTCGATCGCCGCGAACATCCAGGTGATGGCGCGCGCTCTCTGTCTCTCGTCGGTGGGCAACAGCACCTCGTGGCATAGTCCAAGGTGGAGGACTATGGCACTCGATTCAAACAGAGTGAGTTCATTGTCCTCGAAGACAGGCACTTGGCCGAAGGGTTGCTGTTGGCGGTAGCTCGATGTTGCGAGCTCGTCGCCCAGTTCGAGCAGCCGGACATGATAGGCAAGCCCAGCCTCTTCCAGCGCCCAACGAACTCGCAGGTCGCGAACTAGGCCCTGGGCAGAGGGCGGAACTCGTTTTAGGGCGGTGATGGTGATCATCTCTCGTCTCCATATTCGTTGTGCATGCGCCACCATTCATACGGTGGAGTCTGCGGCCAGCCTACCGGAGAATCTTCCCAAAGCTCTTGACGACCATAAGGAGTGAGATCGAGAAGTCGAAAATGATTGTCAAACAATTCTCCGCCCCGGTTCGTGGTGAAGTAGGTGCGGTAGACCCTGTTCAGGTCGTCACGAAAGAACACATTGACGGCAAATCCCTTGCCTGCTCCAAAAGTCTCGGCAAGTCGGCGATGGTGATCGGTATACCACGGAGCCTCCCAGCCCATCCGCGTCTGCAGCGCATGGATTTCGTCCTGGGATGCCGGAGAGGTGAAGACAAACGAGGTGTCACGGGCATTGACGTGAGCGAGGTTGTGACCAATGTTGTCGGCAACCGATGAACAGCCCACGCAGGGGCTCCCTCCTGCCTCGAACATGAAATGGTAGACGATCAACTGTCGACGACCGCGAAAGAGGCCGAGCAGGGAAACTTCTCCCTCGGGCCCGGTAAAGGTGAAGTCTTCTTCCACCAAGACCATTGGAAGCCGGCGACGTTCGGCAGCCAAGGCATCCGAGGCTCTCGTCAGCTCCTTCTCCTTTTTGAGTAGACTCTCGCGTAGTTCTAGCCACTCGCTATGTAAAGCGGTTCTGGGTTGTCTTGGAATGGGTGAATCACTCATGAACTTTTCTCGGGATTGATCTCTTGGCTTCCTTGATCGGTTAGGCTCTCCAAAATGGAATCGAAATGTTTTCTGCTGTTTCTTGCGCCGAGCCTAGTGCTCTGTCAAGCTTAAGTTTGCGGGTTGGGGTGGAGAGGCCGGGTACCCACGCAGTGGGTGTCTGAGAAAATCAATTCGAGGGCCGGGGACC
>JBJHCR010000373.1:0-5945 GCA_050486105.1 Vulcanimicrobiota bacterium | reverse complement strand
CCAACCGACCAAGAGCCCACCTCAGGTGGGTTCTGCTTTGGTATCTGGCAATATACAGAAACTCTCCTACGAATGTCGCAGTCTAACCATTGGGCGTGATATCCTAGTCTAGGAGTCCCGCCGGAAACCCGGCAAGCCGAAGGCGCTACGAAGTCCGAGTATAACGAAGTATATTTTGGGCAGACGGAAACATATGATTTTGCGTAATTGGCCGAAGACGGAACGCTACGCTTTCGGGAATATTTGGCAACAATTAGATGTTTTCGCATGCCCAATAATAGACGAGTTAGACGACGGGAGGGTTTCCGGCCGGACCCCTAGGCTAGGAGTTCGTCCTGAATGCTCAAGTGCTCTGTCAATAAATGAATTTGGGATTGGGTCGCTGATCCCTCAAGACATTCGTTTACAGAGCTCTAGGAGCTCTGCCAAGGGGTAGGAGAGGGCAAGGTGAAGTCTTTTGCAACGGTCCGCAATGACTCTACAACAGAAAATGATTCTCTCCATCGGTGGCATTTTTACTGTTCTGCTGCTGTTCTTGGAGGTTCTCGGCTACTTTGGTGCCAGAGCTTTTCTGACTCGAGAAATAGAGAGCGAAGGGATTTTGTTAGCACGCTATCAGGCCGACCGCGTGAAAGCTACCTTGAACTATGCGGAAACGGTCGGGAGCACCATCCTTCAAACTCTGATTTTTTCGGATATTGAGAACGACAGTGATCGTTTTCAGTCACTCTTATTTCGCCTGCTGGAGGGTAACCCCCAGATCTCCTCTATAGAAATTCGAGGTTTGAGCGCCGGAGACACAGCCGTACGAAGAACCATTGACGACGAAATCAGGAGCGCGACTCCGGTTTTTCCTACTTCGAGCATTTCAAACTGGGCTGAAGGTCAAGACCTATATCCCGGGATTTGGAGGATTCCCCTGGCGGACTCTCAGATCACTCACGTCCACTACATCGTGATCTATGACGGTTTGATGGTGGTGGTTGAGATCCCCGTGAGGCTTCTGGTGGCTCCTTTGGAGCGGCCGGAAGGGGGGAGTGCCTACGGCTTCTTGGCGACTCGGAACACCGTGTTGTTCGCCTCTTCGTTGGTTCCAAAAGCTAGTACCAACGAGCGCTCCGATTTCAACGCTCAAGTCTTGTTGGGGGGAGACGACAGCAAGTTTTATCGGATAAGGGAACCCTTTCATGGAAAACCCGCTTGGGTTGGGATCTCCCCGGTGAACGGGCTTGAACTCACTGTCGGGGTAGTCTATCTGGAAGAAGACAATTTTCGTCACCTCTATGGATTGGCTTGGGGGTCGGCCCTGATCACCATAGTGGGTCTAGGGCTTTTGATGCTGGCACTTTCGTTTCTGGCTCGATCGATCTCTCGACCCCTGGTGGAGCTCTCGGCAGCGGTAGAACTCATGGGGAAATCGAACTTTCGTGAAAGAGTGGCCGCCCCGAAGAGTGCCACTCGAGAGATCAAAGGATTGACCTCGAGTTTCAACAGCATGCTCGACGACCTTCAGGGTTACCTAGAGCAACTGAAAGAAGCAGTGGTTGCTCGGCAGACGCTAGACAGTGAACTCGCTATCGCAGCCAAGATTCAAGACTCGATTCTTCCCAAGTTTCCTTACACTTCGAAGCACTGTAAGGCTGATGGCTTCTCCCGAGCTGCTCGAAAGGTCGGAGGTGATTTTGTCAGTGTCTTCCCGGTGTCTGACGACCGGGTCGGTTTTCTGGTGGGCGACGTCAGCGGGAAGGGGATTCCTGGAGCCATATATATGGCATTCACCGCTAGTCTCCTGGAGCATTTGGGAAGGCTAGGTCTCCCTCCCAAAGATTGCCTTGAGGTCGTCAATAAGGCTTTGTGTGAACGGGAAGAGACCACGATGTTTGCTACCGTGTTTTTTGGAGTCCTCGATGGAGATGGCTCGGTGACTTTCGCCAATGCCGGACACCATCCACCGGTGCGTTACGGAGGAGCCCAGGGGGTGCAAGTCCCCGAGGTGCATTCAGGGTTGGCCTTGGGAGTGCTATCAGACTTCCAGTTCGAAGAGCAACGCTTGCAGGTAGAGACTGGAGAATGCTTATTTCTTTACACCGATGGAATCACCGAAGCCATGAATTCTGAGCGCGAAGAGTTTGGCGAGGAGCGACTTTTCGAACTCCTTAAGAGCCTGTCCAGTCGAGAGCCGCTCTACAAACATTTGGAGACCATCGAACGGGAAGTGCAACGCTTTCGGAAAGAGACACCACCTAATGACGATGTCACACTCTTGATCGTAACCCGCTCCGAGAATTAGGGCTTAACCCAGGGGAGTGCCCGGAGCCAGTTCAGCCGCAGGACAAACCAAGGTTACCGGGTCACCTTGACCTCCAGCGGCCACCAGCATACCCTCGCTCACGATGCCGAAGATTTTTCGGGGTTTCAGGTTGTCGATGATGAATATGGTGCGGCCTTCCATCTCCTCAGGCGAGTAATCCTTTCGGATCCCGGAGACGATGGTGCGGTCTTGTCGTTGACCGTCGTCGACGGTGAGTCGAAGCAATTTGTCGGCACCATCCACCGCTTCGGCCCGGAGAACTTTCACGGCTATGATTTTGATCTTGGTCCAATCTTCGTAGCCAATGTACGAGCTTTTCTCTTCGTCTGCCGACTTTTCCGGGGCCGGCGTAGCTTGGGGATTGGACATGGAGCCTCCTTGGCGGTTCTTGAGTTCTTCTTCCAAATTTTCCAAATCTAGCTTGGGAAGCAGGATCACCGACTTACCGAGTTGCCACCCCTTACTAGGGGGTTGGGCGAAATCGTCCCAAGAGAGGTCTTCCCAGGAATGGACTTCCGGATAGGAGATCTGCTGGTGAATGTTCTCGGTGACGCTCGGCATGACTGGTGAGAGTAGCCCGAGAACCTGTCTGAGTACCAAGAAGCTTACGGCAAAAAAGGAGTCGAGCCTGTCGGAATCGTCGGCATTTTTCCCTTTATTGAGGACCCAGGGCTTCTCATCGTCGATCAGGCGGTTTAGGCCCCTCACCAAGTCCCAGGTGAGTTCCAGCGCTTCTTTGAAGCGGTTGTCCTCATAGGCCTCCAACACCTTCGTGAAAACCTTGGAAGCTTGCGACAGAAGCTCTTGATGAGGAGGGAAGGGACCGACGTTTGGCTCAACTCGACCTTTGCGAAATCGGTCTCCCATGGTGATCATTCGATGAACCAGATTTCCGAAGTCGTTAGCAAGATCATAGTTGTAGCGTTCCGTCAGGGCGCGGACAGAGAAATTCCCGTCGGAACCCACCGGAGCTTCCCGGAGAACGAAATACCGAACTCCGGCAGCCTGCACCAGGGCGACGGCATCCGTCGGGTGGAAAACGTTTCCAAGACTCTTGCTCATTTTGGCGCCTTCAAAGTTCCAGTAGCCATGGACCAAGCAGGCTTCAGGAAGTGGAAGCCCTGCAGACTGGAGAATGGCTGGCCAAATGATGGTGTGAAACCAAGGGATGTCTTTGGCCATGATGTGGAGTTGAGCCGGCCAGAAATTCGTTTCGGGCTGTCCTTCTAGGGCAGGTTTGCCGGCGCGAAGGTTGGCGCAGGCCAATTCGGCATCGAAGCCGCTGCCCGTCATGTAAGTGAACAGGGCGTCGGCCCAAACGTAAAAAACGTGGTCCAGGTCCCATGGAAGGGGGACTCCCCAGGAGGTGCTCGACCGGCTGATGCAGAGGTCTCTCAGGCCTTCTTTGATCCGATTGAGCATCTCGTTTCTGCGAAATTCTGGTTGGATGGCTCTGGGGTTTTCCCGATGGTACTCAAGTAAGAAGTCTTGATACTTGGACAATCGAAAGAAGTAGGCTTCCTCGGTCAAGAATTTCAGTCGAGCATCCTTTTCCGGTTCGGCTGGAACCTCGTCATCGTCCAGGAAGCGATTGTCGGTGGTGTGATACCAACCTGAATAGTCCGCCTTATAGATGTCTCCTTGCTCGAAGATCCTCTGAAAGACAGTCTGCACCGTTTTATGATGCTCTGGGGATGAGGTGCGGAAAAACCCATAAGGACCAATCTCCAACAGGGACCAGGCTCGGTGAAACTCTGGTATCAAACGATCACAGAATTCTTTAGGAGTGATCCCTTGAGCTGCCGCAAGATCCGCGATGTTTTGGCTGTGCTCGTCAGAGCCGGTGACCAAGAGGCTTTCGATGCCTCTCCGGCGGTAGTAGCGGGCCAAGACATCGGCGAGGATGGTAGTGTAGCCCGTGCCCATGTGAGGGGGTGCGTTGACGTAGTAGATGGGCGTGGTGAGATAAAACTTTGATGGCATAGGCGGGGCGTTCGCTTGAAGAAAAGAAAGGTCCTTGCCCTTTGGCCTACCAGGGTCGGGGGTCTTTGAGCCGAAAATCGCCCCATGACAAGAATCAAAGTTGGTGTGGTCTTCGGCGGACGTTCCGGTGAGCACGAAATTTCCGTAATGTCTGCTCGTTCGGTCCTTCAAAATCTCGATCCCGAGCGATATGAAGCGGTTCCCATTTACGTGAGCAGAGATGGTATGTGGCTTGGGCCTTCGTTGGCTCGCCGACAATTGGAGCAAGACGTTCGCTCCCTCACCACTACAGGTTTCAGTTCTGCTGAAGCCTTGTCCTGGAAACCGGGTGGCAGCGGTCACCGCGGCAGTCTATCCGGGTCAGCAGAGGTGGAGGGGATCGATCTCATCTTTCCCGTTATTCACGGGACTTTCGGAGAGGATGGAACCCTTCAGGGCCTGCTGGAGATGGTGGATATCCCCTACGTCGGGGCGGGGGTGTTGGCTTCGTCGTTGGGCATGGATAAGTCACTGATGAAGGCTGTGTGCCAGGAGGGGGGGTTGCCGGTCTTGCCCGCTTCGACGCTTCTTCGGTCCGAGTGGGAGTCCAGTTCGGGGACGGCTACTCGAGATTCTCTGCTGGAGAGTATCGAAAAGGTGGCTGGTTATCCCGCTTTCGTTAAGCCTTGCAATTTGGGCTCCTCGGTGGGGATCTCTAAAGTCTGGAATCGAGAGCAATTGGTTGCGGGTATCGAAACGGCGGTCTCCTTTGACCGTAAGATCCTCATCGAGAAGGGTTTGAACAGTCCCCGAGAGATCGAACTTGCGGTGCTCGGTAACGACTACGCCCAGGTTTCTGTGCCGGGGGAGATCATTCACCAAGGCGAGTTTTACGACTATCAGACCAAGTACTTTGAGACCGAGGGTCAGAAGATTCAGATACCGGCAGTCCTAGAGCCGAAGGTTGCCGAAGCTTTGCAAGCCTTGGCTCTTCAGACCTACCGCACGCTGGACTTGAACGGGTTGTCTCGAGTGGATTTTCTCCTGGATGTCGCTGGTGATGGGGCGCTGTATCTCAACGAAGTGAACACCATGCCAGGTTTCACTCCCATTTCTATGTATTCCATGCTGTGGCGAGAGAGTGGAAAGGCTTATGCGGAGGTCCTTGACGACCTGATCGCTCTAGCTTTCGAAAGGTTCGAAGACCGCACTAGAAACCAAACTCAATAGAAGCCCCTCCTTCAACCGTGACAGCTGTCACGGACAGGGGAGTCTCATTAGGGCTACTCTACTCCTGAGATACCAGGGTCCCTGAAGGAGGAGTAGATGGAGCATTGTCCCCACCAAGACCGGATGAAGTCGGCCTTAAAGCGCCTAGAAGGCTTACAGAAGAAGACCAAAATTGAGCGAGCCATGGTCCCTAAGAAAAATGAGGCTCGGGAACCCAGGAGCTTTTTGAGCTGTTGCGGTGGTGAAGTTTCCATCACCCTCGCATCGGGCCTCCAGGCGTTGCCTTGGGCAGCCTAACGGTCAAGTGGGTTAAACCCACTTGGTGCGTAGGAGAACCTCGCCTCGCGTCCTCATGCGGCCCGATTGCTGCGTCGTGATCACCCTTCCGGTGCTCAAATAGGTCCAACTATTATCCGCTCCTCAGGCCGCTCACTCCTTGCAC
>JBJHCR010000372.1:0-5990 GCA_050486105.1 Vulcanimicrobiota bacterium | reverse complement strand
CTATGGATCCCAATCAGTTCGTGCAATGGAGCGGCCGAACCCGCATCGCTCTTTGGAGAGAGCTGTGAAGCGCGGCCTAACCCTAATCGAAACCATCATGGCCACCTTTATCATCTCTCTAGTGACCATGGCCGTCTTCAACATTTTCCCCAGTTCGGCCTGGACCGTTAAGCGAGCCGAATCGGAACTCTACGCTGATTCTGTGGCCATGCGACACCTGGAAGAGCAACGGGCCCGCCCGTTCTCAGAGCTCGCCCTAGGAAGTTCGGAATCCTTACCGGATGAGAGCAGCGCCGGCACCACCTTTCATGCTCACCTCGAAATCGAAGAGGTCGCCGACTCCTCTCCTGAGGTGCTCAAAGCCCTTAGAGTCCGGGTCCAGTGGAAGCACTCCGATAGGGAGTACAGGCTGACTCGAGAGGCCTGGGTGGTCAGCGTTGAGAACTAGAGGTCCCTCGGCCCGAGGTGGATCCGGCGTCACCATAGTGGAACTCCTTATCGTCTGCACACTGCTGGGTCTTTTGGGAACCCTTTTTGTCTGGCTCTTGGTTCCCGCCATGCGGATGTTCGGACAGCAGAGCTTGCGTATCGACTTGCAGCAGATGGCGGTCATGGCGTGCAACCGGATAACCCGGGACTTACAGCTCAGCGCTCCCTCTGGCGTCAGTCTATACAACAGAGCCCAGGCCGACCCGTCTCAGAACCCGGTGACACTGGCCCTGGTCCCTATCGAGGGACTCGACGCGAACGGTCGCCGTATCTGGAAGGAGCAAGTCATCGCTTATTTCTGGGATCGTTCGGAAGAGACTTTGTTCAGCCGAGCCTTCCCTCCTGGACCACCGGAATCCTTAAATGTAGGCCAACTCAGCTCAGTTCGCCCCACGCTCTTACCCACCGAAGACTTGCTGAGCCTGGCCCAGAACCCGGGCTCCACCAGAACTATCGCTCGACAGGTCGACCATTTCGATGTGCTGCGTTGGCCGGGGGGGCGGGGGGTGCGCATTGAACTTGGCCTCCAAAAATCGGTCTCTGGAAAAGACACCCCGGAGCGCTTCGATTATGTCGCTATGGTGACTTTGAGGAACTGACTTGTGCGACTGAGCCTTATTCGTTGGATAGTCATTCTCTTTTTGTGCACTTCTCCGGCGGCTTCAGCGGAGGCGACCTCCTCGGAGGATGTGGCCCTGGTCCAATTCCGAGTCTATCCCCCCGACACCGAGATCTATCTTCACAAAGCCAGCGCTCCCGGGGGCTACGGAGACTTCCTGGGCCGCGCGAATGAGAAGCTGAGAATCCCGAAGGACTGGACCGAGCGTGAGGTCAGCTTCAAGCTCAAGAGAGATGGATTCACCTTTGAGCAGCAGGTTTACGGCTGGAGCTATCTTCCAGCCATCGTGGGAACCGATGAGTTTGAAAGCTTTCCTCAGTCTGGTGAACCTGGGATTTCCGGCCGAGCTGGCAATCCCCTCATTGCAGCTTGGGTCGCCCTCAGATTCCGACCCTTGATTCCAGCCTCGGTCGCAGGCTTGCTGGTTCTAAGTCTGATGATCGCCTTCCGAGGCAGAAAAGAACGGAAGCTTGCCGAGAGCTACAATGCTCGGCGCCAAGCCCTGGTGGCTCATCATGACGGAACGGACCCTTTGATCGACAAGACTCTGGGTCGATATCTCTTGATAGAGCGTCTAGGGGAAGGGGGAATGGCTACCGTCTATTGCGGGGTACCGGAAGCAACCTTGGACACAACAGAGCGGGTAGCCGTCAAAGTCATGCTGCCCAAGTTCAGCCAAGATGAAGAGTTTCGACGCCGCTTCAAACGAGAGGTCCAGGTTTCCAAGAGCCTACACCACCCAAACATCGTTCGAGTCGATGATTGGGGCGAACAGAACGGACTTTTGTTCCTGGTGCTGGAGTTCATCGAAGGCAGCACCCTCTCAGAGCAAATCCGGCCTGGCGGAATGCCTCTCGAAGAAGCCCTAACTTTTCTCATTCCTATGGCTGATGCCCTGGTCTACGCTCATGCACAAGGGGTCGTGCATCGCGACCTGAAACCGGACAATGTGATGCTCACCAGCAACGGGAAGCTCAAGATCATGGACTTTGGACTGGCCCGCTCTAACGATGTCTCCAAAGTGACCAAGACTGGCAGCGCCTTGGGAACACCGGCCTATATGCCTCCCGAACAGATCAGCGGAGCCACCCCTAGGCCCGCAGCAGATCAGTACGCCTTTGGCATCGTGGCATTCGAGTTGCTCACCGGTCGACGCCCCTTCGAAGATCAGGACACCATGGCTGTGCTCTTCAAGCACTTCTCTGAGCCTCCACCGCTCCCCAGCAGTTTGGCACCTTCGTTATCGCTCTCGTGGGACCGACTCTTACTGCGGCTCTTAGAAAAGGACCCTGACCGCCGACTTCCATCTCTCGAAAAAGTCAAGGAGGCTTTGCTCACCTTGAGTGCCGGAAAGGAGCTAAGTCTACCGCCTCTCCCAGAAGCCGAGCCGAGACCAAACGTTGAAGCTCCGGCCCTCATCGCAGCACCCGAGTCAACTCCTGAATCGGGACCCAAGCTGGATGGCGGCGACGATGACACTCTAGCCTTCGACACAAAATCTCTTTAGGAATCGAACGGGTAGAGCTTCAGCGCCGGGCTTCCTTCAACTGCCTGTCGAGATCTCGTTTGACCTGTCGTTCGGACACCGCGTCACGTTTATCGTGCATCTTCTTCCCTTTGGCCAGAGCTATGCGGCATTTGGCGATGCCGTCCACAAAATACATCTCCAAGGGCACGATGGTCAGCCCTTTCTCGTCCACTCCTCGGGCCAACTTGGCGATCTCCCGGGCGTGCAGCAAGAGCTTCCTGGGACGGGTGGGCTCGTGATTGTTGCGATTGCCTTTGTCAAAGGGCGCGATGTACAAGGAATTGAGCCAGGCTTCCCCGTTCTTGATGGCCACGTAGGCGTCGGTCATATTCACCCCACCGGCCCGCAGCGACTTCACTTCGGTCCCGAGCAACACCAGACCGGCCTCCATCTTGTCCGTTAAGTGATACTCGTAGCGAGCCCTCCGGTTGGTGGCGATGCGCTGAGTTTTTTTTTCGCTCACGACCAACTCACCTGATAGAGATCGGAATACTTGGCTTTAAGGTAATCCAAGAAAGACTTCACCTGAATACCTCGCCCCAGCACCCTCTGGAGAAGATCCGGAGGATCGTATTTCGCAGCGTGATGATAGAGGTTCTCCGACAGCCACCCGAGCAGCGCTCCGAATTCCCCTTGGGACATTTGGCTCTGGAGATTGGGAAGATCGGCTTCCAACTTGGTCCAAAGGTCGGCAGCGATCAGGTTCCCCAGGACATAAGTCGGGAAATACCCCACCAACCCATCCGACCAATGGATGTCTTGCAGACAACCCAAGGCGTCACTAGGAGGAGTAACCCCGAGAGATTCGGCCATTTTCTGGTTCCACAAATCCGGAACGTCCTTGGCCTTCACCGAGCCATCAAGCAGCCCGCAGGCGATCTCGAAGCGCAAAATGATGTGCAGAGAATAGGTCACTTCATCGGCTTCAACCCGGATTAAGGTAGGACGAACTCGGTTCGCTGCAGCGTAGAGGTCGGTCCACTCGTAACCGCTGATCTGAGTTGGAAACATCTCCCTCATGTGAGGGGTAAACCACTGCCAGAAGGGAGCGGATCGACCCACCAAGTTTTCCCAAAGTCTAGCCTGGCTCTCGTGAACCCCTAGGGAACAGCCTCCTCTAAGGGGAGTGAACTCCAGTTCGGGGGGGGAATGGGTCTCGTAGACCGCGTGGCCGGCCTCGTGCAAGGTGGCAAAAATCGAAGTGGCGATCTCGTGCTCTCGGTAGCGAGTGACTAGGCGAACGTCGTGAGAAGAGGCCGCCGAGCAAAAAGGGTGAGTCCCGGCATCGATGCGATTCTCGGCGGGAAAACCCACGCGCCAGGCCAGAAACTTGGCCATGGCCTCCTGGCCCTCTACCGGAAATCCTTGATCGAAGGGCCCAGAGGCTATTCGTTCTCCCAAGGGGGAGGCGGAAATCTTCTCCACCCCGTCCACTAAGCCGGGTCGGAGTTCAGAAAAAAGGCGGGAAACCTCTGCGGTGGTCATTCCTGGCTCGAACTCGTCGAGATGCGCATCGTAAGGATGGGTCTGATAGCCGAGCTGTTCGGCCTGCTCTCGCTTGAGTTCGAACATGCGGTCGAGGTAGGGAAGAAAAATCGCGAAGTCGTCCTCTTGCTTGGCTTCTCTCCAGGCACTGAAGGCCTCAGACTCGATGGTGCTGAGTTTGTCTACCAAGTCCTCGGAGACGGATGTCGCCCGCCTTCGTTCTCTTTTCCAGCGCTTGACACAGAGGGCGTCTACGGAGTCTGGCTCGTCAGAGGTGGCCTCATGGCACCGTTCAAGCAAAGTCCCAAACTCGTCGGAAGTCAGAATTTTGTGGCATAGCCTGGCCAGAGCCCCCCGCTGGTGACCCCGAACAGTAGCCGCCCTCTTGCTCCCGGGCATGACGATCTGATGGTCCCAATTCAAGACTCGAGATACGTTCTTCAATTGGCATAAAGTCTCAATTTGACGGTGAAACGTCTCTAGAATTGCTTTTCCCATAATTGCTTTACCCCCGTGTCTTGACTTTGGAGAGCCCTCCATCAATGGAAAGCACCTGTCCGGTGATGAATGCTTGCTCCGGCTCCATGAACCAAGCTGCTGCGGCCGCCACCTCCTGGGGGGTGGCGATCCGTCCGAGCGGATGCATGGCGATCGAGGCCTCCAACGACTTCTGATTCTTGGTGATCCGTCCAGCCAAGGGCGTATCCACCAGGCCCGGGGCGATAGCATTGAAACGAATACCCCGGGGTGCGTAACTGGCAGCAGCAGCTCGGGTCAAGCTCTCTATCGCTCCTTTGGCCGCGGCGATGGCCTCATGATTACCCATACCAATCTGTGCCGCAGCTGAAGAAAACAAGACCACGGAACCTCCGGACTTCATCATCGCTTTAGCACAGGCCCGAACCAAGGCGAAAGCCGTCTTAACATTCTTGTCCATAGTTTCGTGATAATCGCTCTCCGAGGTCAGATGCCCGGGCTTGAGCAGAATGCTGCCGATACAGTTAGCCGCAGCATCGCAGCTGCCATACTCCTTCTTCATCCGCTCTACAACCTTCTCTACGAAAGCGAAATCGCGGCAGTCACCAGCCTCGAAAAGCGACTCCGTCTGTGCGGCCAAGGCTGCTAAAGGCCCCCTTTCTCTGGCCACCAAGAAGAGTTGATGGTGGGGCGACAATATTTCTACCAAGCAACGACCGATGCCTCCAGTTGCGCCAAGTATCAGGGCTCGCATATCTCCGTTTCCTTCCGTGGAAAATAGGAGAGCCGCCCCCATCGAGCGACTCACCGAATGATCGACACTTCTGAACCGGCTAGACGCAAACCGGTTGGAATCTTGACCCTAGTCTTTAGGTTTTTTCGATTTCGAACCCTTACTCGACTTGCTACCAGACTTCTTGCTCGACTTTTTTGCCGGCTGCTTCTCGTCTTGGGCTTCAGACTTCACTTCAGCCTGGTTCTCGGGGGTTTCCTCGGACGAAGCCTCGGCCTGGGTCGAAGACGTCTCATCACCCTTCTCCTTGGGCTGCTTCTCTGCCTTAGCTTCAGCCAGTTCCGCCGGCTGTTCATCCTTCTTTGGCTCAGGGTCTGGCTGAGATTCCTCGACGACTTTATGGACCTTCTCTTTCACCTGCTCCTTCGAGGCTTCAGCCTTGGCCACCATCTTTTTGGGAGAGGGGTCTGCGGAGGGCAAGTCGCTGGGATGATGGTGATCGTGCTCCTCTCGCTTAGGCCACTTAAGTGGAGCGGTCCCTCCACTGATAAAGGTCAACAAGGCAGCCAAAATGCACAAGAGCAATAGGACTTGAAATCCGTGACCTATGGAGGCAAAGAGGGCCTCAAAAAAATGGGGGCTCAAAAAATCTTCTGTTA
>JBJHCR010000371.1:0-5991 GCA_050486105.1 Vulcanimicrobiota bacterium | reverse complement strand
CAGCAGGACTGACCCGAATTGAAGAAGGCTCCGTCCGCCAGCGATTCGGCAGCGAAATCGAGATTGGCGTCCCGACGAACATAGGCGGGATCTTTGCCCCCCAACTCTAGCCCTACGGGAGCGAAAGTTCCTGCCGCTGCTCGATGAATGGCCCGGCCTCCGTCGACCGATCCGGTGAAATTCACCAGGTCGACCTGTCCACTTCTAACGATGCTTTCAGTCGCTCCGTGAGTTAAGTGCAGGATTTCGAACACTCCAGGTGGGAGGTTGGCTTCTTGAAAAGCCTCTCGAAAACGCTCGGCACAAATGAGAGTCTGTTGGGAGTGCTTCAGCAGCACACTATTGCCGGCTGCCAAGGCCGCAACCACGGCGTTGACCGCGATGAGATACGGGTAGTTCCAGGCGGCGATGACAAAAACCACACCTAAAGGTCGACGTTCTATGTAGCGATGCTCGTCGACGAGCACGGGTTTCAGAGACTCTGAAGCCAACTCAATCATTTTTTCAGCTCTCTCCTGGAAGCCTTTGAATTCTCCTGGAGAAAAAGCGATAGGTCGACCCATCATCGAGCTCAGTTCAGGGGCCAGTAGGTCTTTCTTGGCCATCAATCGGTCGGTGAAAGCCTGTAGGTACTCCAGTCTGATGTCCAAAGAGAGACTGGCCCATTTGGCCTGTCCTTCTCTGAGCCGACTCAGGGCGACTTCTATTGCTTGGACGCTTGCTGCTGTCCGTTCTAGGAGGAGCGATCCGTCAACGGGGGACTGAACCTTAAGGATTGAGTTTTCTGCCATACACTGTCTTTCTTCGGATCTGCCAGCGCCTTTCTGCAAAAAAATCTCCTCACCTATCTCTTGGTTTCCAGGGCTTTTGTGACCGAGTGGCTAACGCTCAAATTCCGGGGAAGAAACACAAAAGGGGGAAAGACCTTTTCACAGGAAGCGGCCGACATGAGTTCGGAGACTAGCCCGACGAAACATCATATCCTTCTAATGGAAGGGGATGTGCGCATACAGCAGACCCTGACCGAGCTTTTGAAAGACCTTTTCGTGATCCACACATCACGGGATTTTTCGGTTTCCTTGGAGATTCTCAAGAACCTGCCGATCGCAGTTCTAGTGGCCGATGAGCAGGTCACCAATGGAGCCGCAGATTTCCTCAACGAGGTAGCTCGAGTTTCCAGCGCGACTCGAGTGTTACTCACCGGCTATGACAACGTTGAATCCGTCTCTCGAGCAGTCGCTCGAGGCCACATTTATGCCTATTTTGCTAAGCCCTGGGCCCCAATGGAGCTTCGCCTCACCCTCTCTCAAGCCGCAGCACACTATGATCTCGTTCGTCGATTAGAAGTCGAGCAGCAACTTCTGCAGCAACTCATGGAGCACAGCCCGGACATCATTTACTTTAAGGATGCCCACCGTCGATTCACTCGCGTGAATCAGGCGAAGGCCGAGTTGGTCGGCGTTTCCGATCCGGCCCTACTGATCGGCAAGGGTGACTGGGATTTCTTCTCTCCTACGGAAGCGGCTCGAATCACCCAAGAAGACGATAGAGTCATTGCGGAACATCAGCCGGTGGTCGATGCTCTGCATTGCTTCACCCCACCTGACGGAAGACTGCGTTGGTTTTCCACCACCAAAGTGCCTCTCGATGCAGAGGCCGGAGGCGGGTTGGTGGGAATCTCTCGTGATATCACGGAGCGCAAGTTGAGCCACGAGCAACTTCAGAGCATGACACGGCGTTTGGTAGAGTCTGAAAAGAAGAAAAAATCGTTCTACACTCAAGTGGTGAAAGCGGTCACCGGCGGACGACTTCACCTCATAGACATTGAAGAGTTGCCTGAGCTTGAAGAAGTGGCCTTCGAGTACAGGCTGGATGGACCAGAAGAGTATTCTCAGGCTCGAGAGGCCTTTCGAGAGCTTGGTCTCCAGGGTGGGTTTTCCGAAGAGCAGATCGAGGATCTCGTCCTAGCTGCAGGGGAGGCGATCACAAACGCCATAAAGCACGCTGTGGATGGGGTTTGTCAAGGGAGTTTAGGAGTCGATGGGATCACCATCAGGGTGAGCGACCGAGGTCGTGGGATCAGATCCGAGGACCTTCCTGAAACCTTATTTCGGCCGGGCTTTTCAACTCAAGTCTCTCTAGGTCTGGGATACACCCTGCTCTTGGAACTGGTGGACACCATTTGGTTGGTGACCAGCCCCCTGGGGACAACGCTGCAATTGCTCAAGAGAAAGGCCATGGTCGGCGGTGAAGAAGAAGAGCTCTCTGCCCTTCTGGAGCGATTTGCCACCGATTAGGCAGGAGAGAGCACAAGTTGGATACTGCTGCAAAAAAAGGGCACGCATTCGTCACCGGGGGCACCTCGGGGATAGGGCTTGGGATTTCCCAACAACTTCTCGACCTTGGCTACCGAGTGAGTGTCAACGGATTGCTTCCGGACGGTGGGGAGGCGTCTTTTTTTGAGCTCTTCAGGTCCATCGAGAAAGGTCTTGTTAGGTTCGCCTCCGCGGACCTTCGGGTGCCGGCACAGATTCTTGCGATGCTCGACCAAGCGAAGGCCGATTTCGGGCCGATCTCGGTCTTGGTTAATTGTGCTGGAATTCAGCATGTTAGCCCGGTGGAGGAGTTCCCCTTCGAGCTTTGGGATGACATCATTGCTGTGAACCTGTCCTCAGCCTTCCACACTATCCGCTCCGTGTTTCCCGAGATGAAGCTTTCCGGTTGGGGGCGTATCATCAATATCGCCTCAGCCCACTCTCTGGTGGCCTCACCCTATAAGGCCGCCTACGTGGCCGCCAAGCATGGAATCTTGGGTCTGACAAAGACGGTTGCTCTGGAGGGGGCTAAGTTCGGAGTGACTTGTGTGGCGATCTGTCCTGGTTACGTTATGACCCCTTTGGTCGAAAAGCAGATCCCCGATACCGCCAAAGCTCGAGGGATGACCGAGCAAGAAGTGGTGGAGCAGGTGCTCCTATCTGCTCAACCCACCGGAGCCTTCGTTACCGTGGAACAGATCGCTGAGACGGTTGCCTTTCTGCTGACCTCGGCCGCAAACAACATCACCGGATCAAGTATTTCTCTGGACGGGGGATGGACCGCCCAATAGGGGGAGGGCAGACCGAGCTTTCGTTTTGTGCCCGGAGCTGTTAACAACTTTGTTACAGTTGAGAAGGGTTTCTGAGGTACACTTCACAATGGAGGTCAAATGCTCAATCCTTTAGGTCCGTCTCACCAATCTCAACCTTCGCGCCTGCCGAGCGTGGTCGGAGGTTCTTCGATTTTGGCACAAGAGGCCGATCCACTGGTCGTTCCCGAGGATAGCTTTTCCGCCTCTCAGCTAGAGAGCACGTCAGAAGCCAAGCCGGACATCGACACTCGGCCTCGTCATATCGAGGGAGAAGTCATCATCAAGACGAGTTCCTCACTTTTTAAGTCGGATCAGCAGAGCTTGATCGAGAGTCTTGGGGCTAAAGTCGCTGAGCGTTTTGAGTTTCCAGAAGATCTTTTCAAGTCATTCGACGGAGAAGTCGTTCGTCTGCAACTTCCGCAGGGACTGTCCACCGAGGAAGCTCTTTCTCGACTCAAAGACGATCCCAGAGTCGAACTTGCTGTGCCCAATGAGATTATCTACCTCGATGAGGCCCCTGACGAAGGGGAAGTGTCGCAGGGCAACCAAGCCTCCAACTCCGGCCTCAGCACCGAACAGGGTCGCATCCCTAACGACCTCGATCCCAAACTCTGGGGGCTGCACAATGTTGGACAGGACGGGGGAAGGGCCGACGCGGACATCGATGCTCCCGAGGCTTGGGAGAGGACCGTAGGATCTCAAGATGTGGTGATCGCTGTTCTCGACACGGGAGTTGATTACAACCATCCTGATCTCAAAGATAATATTTGGCGCAATCCCAAAGAAACTGCAAACGGCAAGGACGATGACGGCAATGGAATCATCGACGATGTATTCGGATACAACGCTTTTGCCAATACTGGGGACCCCATGGATGGCCATTCCCATGGGACGCACGTGGCTGGAACGATCGCTGCTCGAGGAGACAATGGTGAGGGTATCACCGGGGTCAATTGGAAGGCCCAAATCATGCCCATTAAGATCTTTGACGACAGCGGACGGACGACCTCGGATGCTATCCTTCGTGGGCTTCTCTATGCCACCAAGAACGGGGCACGCATTACCAACAATTCTTGGGGTGGTCCCCAGGCCAATCAGCTGATCCAGGAAGCCTTTGAGAAATCCTCGGCTTTCCACGTCATGGCAGCCGGAAATAACGGAACCAACAATGACCAGAGGCCGTTCTTTCCGAACAACTACGATCTCGGAGACAACAGTATTCGAGTCGCGGCCACGGATCGCAATGACAATTTGGCCCGCTTTTCCAACTTCGGCCCTGGAAGCGTTGACCTTGGAGCACCAGGAGTGCAGATCTACTCCACTATGCCCGGTGGAGGCTACGCCAACAAATCCGGCACCTCTATGGCCGCACCTCACGTAGCTGGAGTGGCCGGTCTGTTGGTGGCCAACAACCCACAGATCACCAACGACGAGTTGAAAGAGCGTCTCATGAACGGAGCCGAGCGTCTCAACAGTCTGGCCGGAAAAGTGGCGACCAACCGTCGTCTGAATGCATCTAACGCTCTGGATGACGAAGAGATCGCCCCTGGGGAGTTGCGTTCACTGGAAGGTCGGGCCACCGGACCCAACGGGGTGGTCTTGAGTTTCTTGGCCCCCGGAGACGACGAGTTCGAAGGTCGGGCAACCTCGTACGATGTGAGGGTGTCCGACGCCCCGATCGAGACTTTAGAGCAGTACTTAGCTGCCCCCTTGCTAACCATTGCCAAACCTAAGGACGCGGGTGAGCAAGAGCATCTGGAACTCAAGCTCACTCCTCAGACTCAAGGCCGAGATCTCTATTTCGCGGTTCAGGCTTTCGACAACGTGAGTAATGCTTCTCCCTTAGCTCAGGTTAAGGTGAGCGTGCCAGCTGCCGATGTGGCTTTCGCAGAAGAAGTGACTCCTGCCACTTCTGGATGGCAAATGGAGGGTTCCTGGGGTCTGCACGAGGTTGATGGGCGCACCGTGTTCAGTGATTCCCCGGGCCAGAATTACCCCAGTCGGGCCGACCATGCCCTAACTTCACCTACCATAGATCTGTCCAGCTTTAGCGGTTCGACCTTGATATTCGAGGCGCTTCACCAGCTCGAAGAGGGCTACGACAAAGTCGAACTTGAGGTTGCCCAGGCGAGTGTGGAAGAACCAGAGTGGACCACCCTGAGGACCTTCACCGGAGGCAGCGACTGGGCCACCCAAATCTTGGATCTTTCGGAGTTCGACGGACAAAAGGTGCAAGTTCGTTTCCGACTCCAAAGCGATCAATCTTACGAGGAAGAGGGATTCAGCTTCGCCAACTTCCAGGTGCTTGGCCAGCGAGCCTAACCCGATGATGCTTCTGCGAGGTTGCTAGGTTGTCGAGAAGGCTTTCTCGTTCTGCTTAGGGCTTGTTGACACTGAAGCGTCGGTGGATGGCGGAAATAGCCTTACGAAGCGGCCCTCCGACCAACGATATAATTGCGCGCTTAGGAAGAGTTCAGATCGGCCTCCGGAGTTTCAAATTCCTAGTGCACCACCGATGATTTTTCCAGCCCCTTTGGCTAGCCCTCGGGCGGTCTTCTTTCCAGTGTTGACTGCGGCCTCTCGGACACTATCGGCTACCTCCTGAGTCACTTCTTTTGCCGTTTCCGCACCTCTATTGGCCAGACCACCGACTGTTTCGGCTCCCTTTTTGAGCCCTTTCCCTACAGCTTTAGCTCCCTTGCCGAGAGTTTCTCGGTGATCGATAGCCATGGCAGTGAGTCCGAGGGCCGCAGAGACCGGCAACCCGCCGGGAATGGCAAGGGCTACGCCTGAAGCAACTTTGAGAGCGCCAGAGGCGACCTCGGCCTTATCGACTTTTTCGCCCTCTTCAGTCCTGAAAGCGT
>JBJHCR010000370.1:0-6002 GCA_050486105.1 Vulcanimicrobiota bacterium | reverse complement strand
CGGAAAATGCGCGATGATCGTGACCGTAAGCGACGAGATCAAACGCACTCGAGGCCACGATTCGTCGAGCAGGCTCGGGATAGTGAATGGCTGAAATCTTGCGGCCGAAGAGATCGAGTTCGGCATAGATTCCGTGGATTGTCAAATGAGGAAACCTGGCCCCGACGCGCTCGATCAAGAGTCCGTCGCCATCGTTGTTCCCCAGAATCACATGGATCGGTCCGGAAAAGTTCTCTGCTAACTCGGCAACCATAAAAGGAGCGCATAGATCCCCGCAGTGGAGAACAGCTTCGGCTCCTTGAGCCTTGGCTTCCTTGAGACAAGCAAGGAGATTCGGAATCTGGTCGTGGCTGTCAGAAATGATGGCGACTTTGCTCATAGGGAACAATCTGAGGGAACCGCCTCAGATTCCTGCTTTGTCGGTGGGCTCCTGGTCTGAGGTACAGGGTTCCATGGTTAGGAGTCGGAATCTGAGTGACACAGTCGGTTGAAGTTCAAGTCGAGTTTTAGGGAAATCGGAGTATAGGCAAGTGGAATACGTCAATCTAGAGGACTATCACACCAAAGCCAAGGGGAATTTGGAAGCCTCCGCCTACGACTACTACGCTAGCGGAGCTCACGACGAAGGAGCCTTACACAGGAATCGTCAAGCCTTTGAAGCGGTACGCCTCTACTATCGAGTCCTGGTTGATGTCAGCCAACGAAGTATGGAGACCTCACTTCTGGGCCGTACCTTGAGCATGCCCCTGGTGGTCGCTCCAACGGCCTTCCATTGTCTGGCAGATCCTCAAGGAGAGGTGGCTACGGCTCGAGGGGCGGCACGAGCAGGCACGGTCATGACCTTGAGCACTCTCTCAAATCGACCGATGGAGGAAGTGGGAGCCGAGGCCAAAGCGGGATTTTGGTTTCAGCTCTACTGCTATCGAGACAGAATGGCTACCGAGGCCCTGATCCATCGAGCTGAGGCGGCTGGAGCAGAGGCCATCGTCTTGACCGTCGACGCTCCATTGCTGGGAACTCGTTGGGCCGATGTGCGAAACAGTTTTCGACTTCCATCGGGCCTGGGGGTGGTCAATATGATGGCTCAAGGGATGGCGGATCTTCCCGATCGTCCCGGAAAGCACTCGGGTCTGGCTAGCTATTTTCAGGACCTCATCGACTCATCACTGAATTGGAAGGACTTGGCTTGGCTAAGGTCGGTGACCAAGCTTCCGCTTATATTGAAAGGGATAGTGCGAGTCGATGATGCCCGCAGAGCGGTTGAGGCCGGGGTCGATGGGTTGGTCGTTTCCAATCATGGAGGCCGTCAACTCGAATCTTCGCCTTCAACCTTGGAGGTGTTGCCTCGAATCGCTGCTGTGGTACCCTCGGACTTCCCCATCCTGCTCGACGGAGGAATCCGCAGTGGGACCGATGTCCTTAAAGCCCTAGCGGCAGGGGCTCAGGCCGTGATGTTGGGGCGACCTATCCTTTGGGGCTTGGCTGCTGAGGGTGAAGATGGTGTCCTAGGGGTTTTGGAGCTCTTGAGAAGAGAACTCGATTTGGCCATGGCCCTGTGTGGCTGTGCGGACCTCTCACAGATCGGACCCTGGCTTTTCAGCCCAGAGCACTAGCAGGCTGCTGAATTAATCCCAGGTTCGCTGCCGGTTCTTTCGCTCTTTCTTTCGCAAGGCACCCTCGAGATCGAGGTCTAGGCGACCGCTCAGATCCAGGAGGTAGGAGAGGACATCAGCCATCTCTTCAGCGAGATTCTCTCGGGCCACCTCGCCAACGTCTGAGTGCACTTCGGCGCAGCGGTCTTCTAAAATGCGTTCGGTGAACAAGTTTCGATAGGCTCGGAAGGCCTTGGCCATTTCTCCGACCTCTTCGGAAAAAAGCAGAAAGACCTCAAGGTCATTGGCCTTATCCCAGCCCCGAGCTTTGCAGACCGAGCCAATGTAGGTCTGCCACTCCGCTAAGGTGGCCGAGTTGGGAATCTCTGGTAGGTGATCTAAGTGGTCGCTCACTCAAAGCGAGTTCTCGTCGAGGTTACCTGACTCCTGGAAGCACCTCGGCTAACTCTTCGGCCTTCTGCCTTAGATCTCGCCCCACTCGAAAGCCAGGTCCTTGTTTGGCAAGTTCGAATTCGTCTCGAATTTTCAAGGCATGAGAGCGGTGTCCAGCCTTCTCGGCAAGGATGGCAGCTTCCAACAGATGCAACCAACCTTGGTCGTGCTTGGCAGGGAAGCTGCGAGCGAGGGTGTGCATCAGTCGATAGGCTGGCTCGAATCGGCCTTCTCGATGCTCTCTTAGGGCGGCCAGATGGAGCCTACTCCTGGTGTCTGCCGACAAACTCTCCTTTTCCCCCCGTCGTGAGCGGAATTCCAGATGGGCATCTATGAGTAGAGTCTTTACGGCAAAAGAGCGGTCCTGCTGGCCCACAGACTGAGAAAGCTCCCTGGCGTGCTTCATCCAGAGTTGGGTGACTCCAGGGTGACCAGCAGGCTCGGCCAATAAAGTCCCCAAACGATATAGGGTGTAAGCTTGCTCGGGTGCGAGCAGCCTGTTGCTGACATTCAGCCGGTTTCTCAGCCAGGCCATCAGCCGATAACCCTCGGTCCATCGTTTCTGGTCGAGCAAATGGAGAAGGACCGCCTCTACGGCCTCCAGGCAGTCCAAGAGTCGCTTGGGCTCGACCTCTGGCTCTAGGCGGTAGAGTTGCAGCAGCATGTCTAGGGCCTCTTCTCGGAGTGCTTGCAACAGGGACTTCAACTCTCCGGTCTCCGCGACCCTCAGGCCATCAACACTGGTGTTGAGTCGGCTGTCTCGAACCAACACCTGAAATCCTGGAAGAAAATCCTGACGATGCCAAGCGATCCGGTCTCCGTGGCGCAAAACGACAAAGCAGGAGTGCTGGGCTCGACCCAAGCCCATGATGACCTCTGTTTGTGGGAATCGCACTATGCGAAAGGTTTCCAGGCAGTCGTGAGGAGGCCGAAATGCAGCTGTTGAGCGAGGACCCTCTCTGGGAAGGAGGTGTCGCCAAACCAAGATAGGTTCTTTCAGGCTAAAACCCAGGTCGACACGTTTCCCATTCCAGAGTATTGGAATGGGGGAGTGATGAAAGTTCTCCTCCAGGGCGCTTTGCCAAGCTTTACTGGCAGCTGAAAACGGTCCCAAGACCAATTCCAAGAGAGCCCTAGCCCTTGGAGCACCTTGGGCCTGCTCTTTGCTCCAGGGATCCTGCTTGGAGAAGTCACGAGTCCAACGCAAAGCCCCATCTTCAAGGCGCAGCCCTATGCTCTTGGCTCCAGCTTTCTTGGCCGAGACAACAGCCCGCGCCAGGTCGATGTCTGAGCCAGCATAGTCCAGGTCAGAACCCCTGGACAAGGTCTCAAACTGTTGACTCGAGGTGGCATTGAGGTCGGCCGTGATGAGCAACCGTCGGGACAAGGAGGTGGTTTCGATGGTGATCTTTTGAGCGCCGGACTTGATCAGCCAACGAGCCGCGAATCTGACCAAGGCGCGATCGTTGTCCAGGGCCGAATTGAGGCTTTCCCAAACTCGGTCTTGGGCTACTGTGAAATGGCCTTGACTCTCGAGCTGCCCAACCTCAGCGAGTCGCTGGAGGTGCTGGTCCAAGCTATCAGCGGAATCCGTCATGGACTTCGAGGTTCGAAGGTGTGGCGATCGATCCTGTCACAAAACGTTTTGTCGCCAAAGGGCCTGAAGGGTGCCGTCTGTGGCTGCTTCGGCTGGAGGACGGTTTCGCCAAAAGAGGAAGATTGAAGGATGGATAGCCTGATCTCAAACCTTAAGAACTTGATAGGAATCAAGACCTGGAACTACGCTGAAAGACGCAAAGCTGTGCGGGTGCCATGTCGGATAGAAGCCACCGTTCAAAAGGGTGATGGAGTGGCCGGCGCGGAGATTAGGAACATCGGGACCGGTGGCTTGGGGATCCTCTGCTTTGACAAGCTGAAGAAAGGAGATACGGTTCATGTTCGCAGCTTGAATTCCCATCTCCAGGTTGAACACAACACCATACAGTGTCGGGTAGAGTGGACCAAAAAGCAGGGGCACGGACTGCTGATAGGAGTCTCTTTTCAGGAGTTTTCCGAGGTGCTCAACAAGAGTTGGCTGATCTTCGAACTCAAGGAACTCGGAATAAAGGGTAGGAACACCAAACAGAAACGGGACGACGTTCGGGTCAAATGTCTGATCCCCGGCTACCTCAATTTTGACGGAGATCTGAGGTCCTGCCGCATCCAGGATTTAGGAAGGAACGGAGCCAGGGTGGAATGCCCAGGTCAACCGGTTCCAGAAGGTTCCCGAATAACCCTCAAGTTCGGGCCCTTGGATCATCTTCCCAAAGTCATGGTGGAGGCCGATGTGGTCAGCCTTCGAAACTTTGGTGTGTTCCACTACGGCCTGTCCTTTGTAGAGTTCACTCAGGGGGGACCCAAGGCGGTCGATAAGTATCTTAAGCACTATATTGTTTGAGAGCCTCTGAGAGAAAGAACCGAAGGATGCCCGTTCTCAGGCGGACGATAACCAGACCCTAAGACTCTTGAACCGCGGCCTCGAAAGCTGTCTTCTTGGCCAGAATCTTCACCAATTCTACCATGCCCATCAGCCCCTGCCCCTTGCCCATGGACAACTCTCTGCCAAAGATCTGATACACGATATCCGCCGGCACCCGAGCGATGGACTCGGCGGTTTCTCCGGAAAGGGTTTCGTCCAATATGACGGCCATGGCTTTGGCGCTGATTCCCTGAGGATTCTCCACCGCGAAATAGAACTTGACCTGCTCGTTAGAATCGGCTTCCACGAAGACGTAGGCTTCGGACTCGCAACGTTGAACGTGATTGGCCTCCGAGAACGGACGCTTGGCGAGTGAATCCGGCACTTCGGTGAACCGGTCGGCAAAGTCGATAAGGGTCAGGAGTTTGTCATTGCGGTCTTCGACAAGCTTCAAGTCTTCCAGCAGCTCTTCTAAGCGTGGGGGGAGCACTCCGGCCATCAGGGCTTCTCGATGGGGGCGCCAACCAGGTTGCCCCACTCGGTCCACGAACCATCGTAGTTGCGAACCTTGGAGAAGCCCAAGAGATGCTGGAGCACGAACCAAGTGTGAGAGCTTCGTTCTCCGATGCGACAGTAGACGATCAGGTCGTCACTGGCTGACAGTCCCTGTTCTTCCAAATAGATGGCTTTGAGCTCTTCGGCGGTCTTGAAAGTGCCATCTTCGTTGGCAGCCCGAGCCCAGGGTACACTTGCGGCGCCCGGGATGTGTCCGCCTCGCAAAGCCCCCTCGTTAGGGTAGTCTTCCATATGGAGGCGCTCACCGGTGAATTCAGCTGGGGATCGAACGTCGACTAGGCGCCCCTTTTTAGTGAGATGCTCGGCAACTTGGTCTCGGAAAGCCCTGATCTGGGAGTCGTCTCGGGTGGGAACAGGGTAATCCACGCTTAAGTACTTCGGAACTTCTCTGGTGAGGGTGCGGCCTTCGGCTTCCCACTTTGCCCTTCCACCGTCCATAAGTTTGGTATTCTTGTGGCCAAAAAGGGAAAAGACCCAGAGAGCGTAGGCGGCCCACCAGTTGCTCTTGTCGCCATAGAAGATCACTGTGGTCTCAGGAGTGATTCCGTGCTGAGACATCAGTCGGGCGAACTTCTCTCCGTTCAGATAGTCTCGGGTGATAGGATCGTTGAGGTCCGTGGTCCAGTCGATCTGCACTGCGCCTGGGATATGTCCCGCGGTGTAAAGGAGCATGTCCTCATTACTCTCCACCAATCGAACGTCACTGCGCTCCAGGTTTTCGGCCACCCACTCGGTGGTAACTAACATTTCGGGATGAGCGTAGCCTCGCTCTAGCATTTCTGAAAGGGGTTTAGCAGTTTTCATAGAGAAGGTCTTCCCGATCCGGCAGGGTACCAAACGGGGTGTCAGAACGTCGAAGGAACCGGTCGGCTGAAACAGAACGCTCGCTAGCGTTGAGGCACTTGGTTTATGGTCAATCGGAG
>JBJHCR010000369.1:0-6003 GCA_050486105.1 Vulcanimicrobiota bacterium | reverse complement strand
CTCGCCCTGCAGGCTGTCGGGTGGTGGCGCTGGCGGGCAACAGGCTATGGAGACCTTCGCCAGAACAGTCGATTGATGTCGGCTCGCCAGAGACTGCTAACACTATTTTGCTTCTTGTTGCTTTGGGCCGCTCTTGTTCCCATTCTCATGGTTTTGAGTGCCCAGTTGCCGGTGTTGGACGGATTGGTCACCGGACTCAGCATTGTGGCCCAAGTCACCCTGGTTCTTGGTCATCCTGAGAGTTGGCTGATGTGGATCGTGACCAATCTCTTATACGTCGCCCTGTCGTTCTTGATGCATATGTGGCTTTTTATGCTCTTGTACGGAATCTACTGCTCGGTTGCTGTTCAGGGATGGTCCACTTGGACCAGGGAGTCTGCCCAGGAGAAACGAACAGTCCCTGCCTATGGAGACCAAGCAAGCAGGACAGTCTTTTAGTCTCGGCATCCTGATCAGCGCTCAAGGAACCGCCGTTCCCGAATCCACTTCAGTGTCCATCACTGCCAAGGGGATCTTCGCAAAGCTAAAATTCTCGTGGACATTTTCTGAACTCCCACAGTCGAAGGGTCCTTATGTCTTTCTCCTGCAGAGACCTTGGAACGCAGCCCGCTCACGAGCTTTGGTCAATAACCTCGAGCTTTCTCCGTCCGACGGCAATATTGCCCCAACCTCCCTCCCCACTTCACTCTACCAGCGTCTGTCCGATAAAGTGTCCGTCTTGTCCGAAGAAACAACGCTGATCGCCTTTGAACCAGACTTTGAACTTCAATCGTTGAGCCTTGAGTTTCTCCTGTCCGTGGATTTGCTTTGGCATCAGGGGCTTCTGGAGTTCACGTCCCAAGATCATAGCCGCAACCTAAGCCTCGCTGGTGACTGGGATCTTCTTGGGCTGCCAGGCGCAACAGTGACCTGTGACCAACAGGGTCAGGCCCTGCGGCTCGAAAGCTATGAGGGCCAAAGGTATCGTTGGGACACAGAGCTGAACTTGGATGAAGGAGACACGGTCTCCGTGAGCCTCCAACTCGACGAGCGCAAAGCCGCATCGTTGGCGTATTTTTCTCCTTCACCGCCCGATCAGAGCGAGGATCAACGAGGGAGTGCGGCCGTGGCGGTCATCGCCCCGGTGCGCCCCCAACTGGTGAGGGAACCCGTGCACTTGAGCGTTGTCGTGGAAACTCGCAACCCGCAGGAAAGCCTGACGATCTGCTCGCTTTTGGAGTCCCTGGGTCGCATCCTCAAGGCCGATGATCAGCTTCGAGTGCTCTGTGCCTCTCCCAACGGGGTCAGGTGCCTCTTGGACTGGGTATCCCCGGACAACATTGGAGAACCCCTCTTATTGCAGATCCAAGACCCGGAAAGCATGGGACGAAGCCCCAGCATCGCCGAGGATCTCGAAGCCCTTCAACCGGATCTCCGCAAGAGCTCTCACATTGTGCTTGCCATATCAGGTCCGGGAGACGGAACATATCTCGACTTGGATCTTGAGAAACCGGTCTTTGTATTCGCCACCAGACGAAAACCCCATCGAAAATCGCTAGAGGCTTTGGTGGCCAGGAATGGAGGTTTCGTTTGCTGTCACACCGGCACCGAAGACAGTTTGAACGAGTTCTGCGATCGATTGAGGATCCGCTTGAGCCCTCCACTCTTAAAGGACTTCCGGCTTGAGGGATGGGGGTTAGAAGAAGTGCATCCGCCGGGACTGACCCAAGTTTACACCGATGAACCGACCTTGGTTCTCGGGCGATACGAAGGGCTTTTGCCTAAGACCGTCACTCTCGCCGGCTTTTCTCCGTCTGGTCAGAAGTTGGCGCAACGGGTCAGAGTAGAAGAGACTCAAGATTTGGATTTTCGCTCGATCTTGCTAGGGAAGCACGCACTGAGTGAGTCGATCGCCAAGCGCGAAGGGGTTCTCTTTGCAACGGACGGATGCCGACTCCTGGAGATCGAATGTGAAAAAGACTTTGGACTCCGCTTCCTTGAGGTCGAGCCACCACCCGAGCCGGTTGTCGACATCTCATCCGAAGTGGAGCCCGACTCCGGTTTAGACTCAGATCTCAGTTTCGTTGACGCTGAGCCGGACTGGATGTCATCGGGGACTCCGGAGCAAGAGATGTCCGAAGCCTTTTCTTCGACGGAAATGCTCGATACTGAGGACTTTTTCGCAAGCGCCGAAAATGAACTTTTTTTCGAAGCAGACGGTCTTTTTTCTCCAAGCCAAGAAGTGTCCCTAGAATTATACCCCCGAGAAGAAGCTGCCGACTCGCTGGGCGATCACCAAAACCCCTTCCCGAGTTTTGAGTCAGGACCACCTCTTCTTTCTGACTCTCTCTCAAGGTCAGAAACCGAGGAAGAACTCTTCGAAGGCCCAAGCCAAATTTCCGACTTCAGCCTTGAAGGCGAGGACTTTTTTGATTCTCATCCCATATCTCAAGCAGGTGACCCTTTCCATGAGAGTCTCGGCCCCCCGGAGGATTCGCAGAGTCTCGAACCCTTTGCCGAACTTGCTCCCAACCCAGTCATGGAAGAGTCGTTGGATGAAGAGCCGGATACTCTGATTGGAGAACCCTTCGTTGATTTCCCATCCCAGCTGGAGCCCCCTGAACTCACAGAGGACCATGACTTCCAAGAACCGGATCTATTCGACGAAGAGCGCCCCCCTTCGAGAGAATCTGAAACGCCTGTTCGACTTGAGTGGGTGTCGCTGTTGGAAAATCTGCCTCCCAATCGAGCCGAAACCTGGTTGGTTCACTGTGAAATTGATACCCTGGCCCTGTCTCTAGCGGATCTGCCGGGAGGCGTGGTCGAAGAACTTCTGCAGAAGTTGCCGGAACCTCGACGTCGGGCGGTAGCGGTTCAAGTGGCTTGGGGACGCGCCTTAGAGACCGAGGAACGCCTTCGGGCTATCGAAGCGATCTCCAAGTCTTTGGAAGGCGAACTCCAGCGCTAGCAGACCGATAGGACAACCTCTATGAGGCTGCGGAAAGGTCTTGCCAGGGATTTAGGGCCGTGGGGATTTCCGCATTCGGCAGATTTTGGAACAACCGCGCAAGGTCTGGCTGTCCGGCAGCCAGAAAACAGTCTGCGGCCTCTCTGGCAACCTGTAGGTCGATCTTCTCTTCGGCAAATTGAGTCTGAAGGTCCTGAGAGAACTCTTGGCCTCCAAATTGGTCCCCTTCACTTAAACAAGAGCGCGCCAAGAGGAAAACAAGGATAGCATGGTGGGTAGACTTCTGAGGGGACAGCTCACGAGAAAGCTTCATTAGGGCTCGTCGGAAAACTTCCTGATCGTGGCTCTCAAGGAGTTGCAATGCCTCAGCTAAGGTTCCCCAGAAGCCTTGAGTGTTCTCGGTGACCGACTCCGAAAGATCCACCAATTCTTTGACTTGCTCGGATTGCTGGGCCGAGAACGGATTGATAAGATCGCTATCCGTTGGGGGAGAATAGCCCAGATCTTCGAGGGTAGAGCGGAAGTCTGAGCTCCAAGGCTGATCGGTAAGTTGAAGGTCCTTCTGAAGCAGCAGGGTGAGTTCAGAATTGACTTCTTCGGCTTCGATATAGAGCCCTTGGGCGAAGAGGGCTACGGTCAACGCGTTCAAGGCATAGGCCGCTTGAGGTTCAGCTTCGGCCTGGTCGGCCAGTCGCTGAAAATGGCGAGCGGCCTCTCCATGGGACTGCAACCTTAGGGTGTTCAGGGCAAGGCGAAATGACTCACCCCAGGAGCTCTGCTCACCTGCCTCTGAGCTTGAGGATTCTTGAGTTTGGTCAGGCTCGAAGTTTTGCAACGTCTGGAGCCCAGCGGTGATCCACGAACCCGACTGAAGTTCTGGGAGCAACCCTCTCAATGACGATTCTTGGAGGGCCTTCAAAAGGGCTTCTGGGAGCGGAACTTCGTTGGTTTGGGGGGCCGCCTCGCACATCTCCTGGTAGGATCGAAGATCTCCACTGTCAAGATGACATAGGGCGACAAGGTTCCAGAGCCATCGACAGGGGGGAGTGGGGGGATTCAAGAGGGTCCCGAATTCCTGTTCTAAGTTGGTGGCCTGACTGTGTTCAAGCAATAAGGAGAAACGAGCCCAGTCGGCATCCTCCAGGTTGCTGGGATTTGTCTCGGAGATTTGAGGAGAACTCTGTCGGCCCCAGCCGTTGAACTGCTGCCAGGCTGTTTGCAAACCCGACATGATCTCTTGGGACTGAGGGTCGTTAGGGGTTTCTAGAGGGAGCACCAATGATCGAGGTTCATCGAACTGAGCCTCAGATTCTTTGGCTTGTTGCCACAACTGTTGACCAATTTCATCGTAGCCCGACGATGTGGCCGCGATAGAGAGCAAGAAGAGTGTGGTTCTGCGATAACCGAGTACCGTGCACCTTTCCAAGCGCTGACTGAGCAAGTCTCGGGCGGCGGTCCAATCTTGAATACACATCGCTTGGAGTGACTTTTGCAAACCTGAATCTAAAGATGCCATTTCCATGGGCCCTTATTCTGCATGGTGAACCAAGTTTCTTTTCAAGGAACTTATTTGAGAAACTAGCAGGACCCGATCAAACCGGTGAAGCACGTGGAGCTATGTTGAAGCTCCCTTTTGCCATCTCAATCCCTCACGGAGGGACTGAGATACCCTCCGCGTTCAAACCGTACCTCATTGCCAGCCCCGAAGACCTCAAAGAAGACGTCGACCATCTCACCCGCGAAATATTCAGTCTGAGCGAAGAACAAGTGGAATGCACCATAACGTTTCCTTACGGGAGAACCTTTGTGGATTTGAACCGGGCTCCAACCGCTTATGGTGACAATCACCCTGATGGAGTCGTCAAGCAGAGAACCCATACGGGACGTCCTGTTTTTGAGACCTTCCCTCCTGGCGAGACGGTAGATGCTGTCCTTGAGGAACTCTATCATCCTTATCACCAAAAACTGAGTTCTCTTGTGACTTCCGAGCGTGTCCGTTTGCTTGTGGACTGCCATTCGATGGCGCCGAGGGATCTGTCCTTCTCGCCGGATTCTGAAGCTAAAGAACGACCTCTGGTCTGTTTGGGTCATCGCGGAGGTGTCACCGCGCCCTTGGAGTTGGTTCAAGCATTTCAAATCAGCCTTTGCCAGGCCTACGGGCTTGCTACTGAGGACATCAGTATCGACCGACCTTTCAGCGGAGGCTACATCACCCAAACTTATGGACCGGGACCGATACCGGTGATTCAAATTGAGTTCAACCGCAAGATGTAACTCAAAGATCAAGAAGGCATGGCCGATCCGAAACTTGCAGAAGAAGAGCTGAAGCTTTGGCGTGGACGTTTCTATCAGTCTCTCTTAAATCTGTATCGCAGTTCTTTTCACTCTTCTCCCGAGTCGGCTCAAGAAGACGTGCAGGCGAATCGCTCACTTCATTGAGACGGAAATCCTAGAGCCTCCTCACGAGGAGTCCAAGGGCGTATCGCAAACAAAGAAGATTCGAAAGTATAGTTGGGGACTGGAATGCTTCAGTCCCTTTAAGGATTTTTCATTGCCCACTCTCAAAGACCGCACCCAACCGACCTGGACCGATCTCAAGCCCCTGCTGGATAAAGTCGGTCCCGAAGAAAAGATTCTCCTGAGACTCCTTTCTCTGTTCTATTTGACAACGAGATTGACTCCTATTCGTGAGGCTCTCAAGCGTCTCAAGGAGTTGTCAAAGGAGCATCGTCTGAAGGGTCCCTTCGAGTTCGACATTCCCGAGGCTCTCAAGCGCCTCGAGGACCAGGGCCTGGTGAGCAGCGATAAGAATTCCTTCAGGCTACCCAACGAGATCCGAGAAGAGGTGGCCGCCGAGCTGCTCAAGAGCAATCTTCTAGGGGTCTACTGCAAGGCGCTACCCAAGTCCAGCAGCCTCACCAAAGCCCTCCGAAGCTTCCCTGAAGCGGTGCGCGACTTCCGCCTGGATCTCTATCGAGGGGATCGCCAAGAGTTTTGTCTGTCGCTGGCCGAACTGGTCAAGACATTTCCAGAGGATTACGAGAAGTTTCTACCTC
>JBJHCR010000368.1:3374-6003 GCA_050486105.1 Vulcanimicrobiota bacterium | reverse complement strand
GACCAGGACTTTGCGCGCCAAGACCAGTCTCTCCGACTGAGATCCTCGCTCTGCTAAGGAAGAGGGGCAACCGAATATCTCCCAAGAGCCCTCCCCTCTGATCTCCCTATCTTATGCTCGATTTCTAGCCCGAAATCCTCCCCAAAGCTCGGTCTTCGACCGTTGCCGTAGTGAAGGGGTTCGCATCAAGGAGGCCCTGTCATGCGCAATCGCACCCCTTCACAACTTCAACACCTTCTCGCTTTCGTCGAAACCTCAGGATTTGATGGGTTAAGAGCTGCTGGATCTCGATCTACTGAGAACCGCTGGAAACTTGAGCGGGGCCCTATCTGCGTTTGGCCCAGTAGATTCCAGGGGCGATCCTGGTTCCGCTCGAAAGGCCAGGGTGGCTCAAGTCCTCGGGGATCAGTATGTACCCTTCAAAGTCCCCGAGTCCCAGTTTTTTCAAGCCAATCGTGCCGTTCGGGTAGATGGAAATATAGACTGCACCCAGTCGACGCAGAGGGTCGGGGACGATGTCCGCTGAGCCTAGTATAAGGTCTCGAGGGTCCTTTTCCGAGGCCCCTTCCGAGGCCTTTGCCTTGAGTTCATGGGTGGCCTCAAGGATCTTTTTCGGTCCAACAAGGTAGACGAGCAAGCTTCCTCCAAGGACGGTTCCCCAGAGATATAGGACCGCAAATACTATAGCCCCTAAGAGCCTTTTACACTCGCTTCGATTGGGAAGTGAAGACTTGCCTGCGATAGTCATGACCGCGCGTGAGAAGATTGTGCCGGCCAGGCCCAATAGGCCAATGCCATAGAGGAAGATGCTTAGCAAGTAGAACAGAAAAGCGTTAGGGGTAATCCCGGCGAGAAAGGCACAAAGAAAACACAGGGCAAACAGAATTAACAACCCAAGCCAGGTTGCGTTCCAGTTAGGCTGCTTCGGCTTATCGGAGCACTCGTTGCTTATGGAACTCATTTGCGATGAGGCTCCCCCCGATGAGACTTCTACCACCCGCTCTCAGCCAACTCCTTTCAACCGATTGCGAGAACGTTCAAGGAATAGGCTAAGCCCGTCCACCGTATGGAGAGAGCCTTGGTGGGCTCGGATGGGCCCCTCGGCGACCGGTCCAAGATTCTGCCACAAAGGACGCTCTGAACGCCCGAAGAATCCTCAAAAATGTCCACAGTGCCGTTCGGGGGTGACGGGGGTGAGGCCACCGAGAACGTTGAGGCTCTCACCGCCACCCCGGTTCATCCCTACCTAGAGTTGCGGGTCGTATGCGGGAGCGATTCCGAGTACCGGACGGCTTTCTGGCACCCTGAGGTGGCGCTGAACGCTCTGGCCCCTTCGGCCTTCCCTCCTTCCACCAACTGGCTCGCTCGCTTGACCGGAGACCAAGTGCTGTTGGTCGAGGAATCCTTGGGCCGGTCCATTGCGGTGGCGGTAGGCGAAGGGGTCGTGGTGGAACAGGTAAGGGTTTGGCTGGTGGACGTGCGCCAACCCCCCAGTGCCACCCTGGAAGGGATCACCCATCCCTTCAGTGGGCGCAGTTGGCCTTTGACGGGGCCCATTTGCTGGATCGGGCGTCGGGGGAAACGCCTCAACCATGTGGAGCTCGATCACCCCACGATTTCGAGAACCCATGCCACCCTCTCACTCTCCGAAGTCAAGCGTTGGCAGCTTTTTCGAGAGGCGGGCTCCAGCCTGACGGCGGTCAACGGACAGAGTTTGGAGGCCGGAGCCCTGACGGAGCTCAAGCACGGTGACCTGTTGAACTTTGGGGCCTTGCAGTTTCGCTTCCACACTCGAGAGCAAGGTTCTGGGGCGGGGGATCTTCTCGTGATCCGAACTTTAGGCTCCTTTGAAGTTCGCCTAGGGCACTCAGAAGACCGAGCTCCCCAGATTCGGAACGAGAAGAGCCGCTGGCTGTTGGCTTTGTTGGCGGTGAGCTGGGGGCAAGCTCGCTCCGTGGAGACCCTTATGGAGCAGCTTTGGCCGGAACTTCCGGCCACCCGAGGACGCAAGAATCTCAGCTATGCACTCTCCACTTTAAGAAGCGGCCTGGGCCTGACTGAAGCGGAATTTGAGGCCCTGGTTTTGCGCACCCCTTCCACCCTTCAACTCAACCCCGAGAGGCTTGGGAACCACGATTTGATTGAGGTGCAACGCCTGCTGAGCGCGCCCCTTCTCACCTCCGGGGCCGCCTTGGAGCGCTTGCTCAAGTTGGACACGGGCCCCTTCCTCGAGGGTTGCTATGAGGAATGGGCCGAGGGGATCAGAACCAGGCTTTCCCTGGATATCCTGGAGGCCTTGGCCACCGCTGGAACCGCCTTTCTGGAACACAAAGAGTACGCCCTGGTCGAGCGGGCGGCCAGGGCCTTGCAAGAACGGGACTCCCTGGCCGAGACTGGTATCCTATTGCTGATGCATAGCCACCTCGAACAAGGCCAGGCTGCCGAGGCGGTGCGAGTCTATGAAGAGTTCCGACAGCGGCTGCACACAGAAGGATTGGAGCCGTCCACCGAACTTCTGCGGCTCTTCTATCAGGTGTCTTTAGGAAGTTCATCCGGCTAGGAGGCTGTGCGCCGAATCAACCCACATCGCCAAACTCGCCCCCTTTCCGCCATAGGAACCGCAAATTCT
>JBJHCR010000368.1:0-3364 GCA_050486105.1 Vulcanimicrobiota bacterium | reverse complement strand
TGGACTCGGGGCGATTCGGCGCACAGCCTCCTGGGGCCCAAGGATGTCGGTGGCCACCGTTTCCTCGAAATTGGGCTCGGTTAGGGCTTCGTCCAGAAGCTGCACCGCTTCGCTGATTTCTGAAAAGCGCTCTTCGGGCTTTTTGCTCAGCATTCGGCGAACGAGCTGATCCCCTAAGGGGGGCAAGTCCGGCCGCAGAGCCAACAGGCTGGGAACCGGATCCTGGAGGTGACTGAACATGACTTGCATGGGGTCCTGACCGACGAAGGGCTTCTGACCGGTCAACATCTCAAAGGCCACCACCCCCAAGGAGTACTGATCCGAGGCCGGGCTGAACTCCCCCCGGGTCTGTTCCGGGGCCATGCAGCTTGGGGTTCCCATGGCCTGGCCGGTTCTGGTTACCGAGGCCAGATCCAAGCCTCGGGCGATCCCCAGATCTAGCAGCTTGACCCGATGGTCGCTGCCCAGGAAAATGTTGGCCGGCTTCACGTCCCGGTGCACCAAGTCGCGCTGATGAAGGTAGGACAAGGCGGCACCGATTTGGCCGAGGACTGAGCGAACGGTGCTCAAGGGCAAAGGAGACGATCGCTTGAGATGCTGTTCTAAGGTCTCCCCTTTCAGCAACTCCGAGACCAGGTAAACAGTGCCTTCAGACGTTTCGCCCCAGTCGTATAAATAAGGCAGGTTGGGGTGCTGCAGGTCTTTGGTGGCCTGGACCTCGCGCTGAAAGCGCGCGCGGGTTTCCTGGTCGGCGCACAGGTCGGCGCGCAAAACCTTGATGGCCACCTCCTCCTTCTGTCCTTCGCGGCGAGCGCGATAGACGGTGGACATCCCGCCTTCTCCGAGCACTGCAGCGATCTCATAACCCTCGATTTTCGGAAAGGGTGAGAAGGCCGATTCGCCCCTTTCTTGGAGGCGGGGCAAACGCTTTTTCAGCAGCATTCCCAACGCCAGCAATCCAAGCAGAATCGGCACACCGTAACGTTGAGCGTTCAGGCGGATCGAGGTGGCAAAATGGGGAGGCAAGATGTACTGGCCCTCGGGAGGCTGACGCTTGGAGCCTTGAAGTTGGCGGCCGGTGAGGGTCACTTGGATGGGGTAATACCCCTCCTTGCTGAGGGTGAACGATAGGTTTTGAGAGAGGTCCTTAGGGATCTTAAACGACATCTCGCGACCGGTCACCCCGATCACTTCCCCCTGGTAATCTCGGATTTGGGCCTCAGCCGGCTGGCTGACGAAGGTGGTCCAAACCAGCTCTTCGGCCACGGCCGGTGCTAGGAGTCCAAAGCTTACAAGGAGCAGCAAGAAACGTTTCACAAACTTTGAGGAAGATACCGTTCAAAGGAGTATTCCGAGGTCAGACCTCGGGGGGTGAGGAAAACAAGACGCACCCTTAAGGGGAGGGATTGTGGGTTTTCTCCGTGCCAATTGAGTTCGAAACCTACCAGATTTTCAGCCATGATCCGATCAAAACGGGTTTGGTCACTCCAGAGAGACTCCAAGTCACCAAAGGTGAAAGTTTGAGCTCGTACCAGCAGTCCCGGAACCGGGAATTGGCCTGTGCCCTGGGTCCATAAACTTCGCCGAAGTCTGGCTTCTTCGGCGTCCCAACCAAAGAGGATGATCTCGTCTTTCCAAACCTGCTGGCCGGAAGCGCTGATCTCCCCAAGAGGGTGAATGGCCACGCGGGTCTGCTCGGCGTTTCCGGCAAATGAGACCCCCGCAGGCACGCTCTCTAAGAGATCTCGCGTGAGGTGTCGTCGGAGGGAGTCAGCCGACCGCTGCAAGTCGATCTGCGTCAGCCCATCGGCGGAATATCGAATGGAAGGAACGACCAGGGTTGTCAAAAGGCTTAGGGCTAAAAGCAGAAGGCTGGCTGCTATCAGGACTTCGATCAAAGTTAGACCGAGTAGGGCTCTTTCTGAACGAAGGTTAGCGACGAACATGAACCACCTCGAGTTCTCGGCGGACCGAATGATTGAGGCCGCGACGGGACCAAGCAACTTCCACCACTAGGCCACGCATGAGAGCGTCGTGTCCCACCGAGATGACCTGAATTGTGGTCTGATAGGTGAAGCCCTCGACAGAGACGGTCTCTTCTTGAAGGAATCCTATGGGCAAGTCTGTCACGGGCAGGCTTCGGTGGTGGTCGAGGAGGTTCTCGGCCAGAACTCGGGCGCGATTGCGGGCTTCGGCCCCTTTGACCGTCAGCATGGCGGTGGGAAACAGGTTTAGGACAGCGATGGCTACCAGGGCTAGGATTCCCAGGGAGACGATGGTCTCCATGAGGCTCAAGCCTCTCAACGCTCGCGCCACAGCTTGATTCTCAAGTTCTCAGGGCCGCTCAAGAGGTCGCTGGAAAAGAGGACGACCTCGACGGGATTCTCGGGATCCTGGTCATCGTTCAAAGGGGGGGCCTGGCTGTCCCAGGTAAAATTGAACTGTTCTCGATAGAGCCGTTGACCAATATAGGGGGACGGTCCCCACACCTGCCGATCAAAGTCGGCAGCAGCATCGAAAACCGCCTCTCGCCATTCTGAGGATGGCGGACCCAGAATTCCCGTTGTCGACGAAGGTGGCCCTCCGGGGGGATAGTTCAGAGTGACGACATAAGAGCAATGGCCGTCCGACAAGAAGGTGACTTCCACTGTCGTTTCGGGAGAGAAAGGGCGATGATATACTGGATAGAAAGTCGGAGAGGTGCCCCCGGTAGGGGCTTGGCGAGTGATAGTCAGAGAATCCGACAGTTGAAACACATGAGCGTCTCGGACTGTCAGGTCCTGGTTGGGATCTCCTGAGATCAGATTGCCGAATACGGTGATCTGGTCGGCCAACAAACCTCCGCCCGCGTATACCAAGCCCTGGAAGGTGCTGGCAGAGGCTCCTTGTCCCCGCAAGGAGATACTCCCCGCAGACAGCAGAGCCACCAAACTCTCCCCAGTCAGGTTGCTTCCCCCGACGATGGTCACAGCCCCCTGCACTACCAATACACCCCGGCCCCGGACTCCGATCCCACCGACCCCCAGATCACCGGTGACGAAAAGCAGTCCGCCATCGAGCTCAACGCCATCGTGAAAAGTCACCGAACCTTCGCGGCGGGCGGGGCCTCGAAATACGGAAGGGGCACCCTCCTGATAGCTATCCTCCAAAAGAGTTTCGAAGGGCCGGCCATCGGATTGAGGGTCGAATCGAAGTAAGTCTATGGCTGGCAAGACAAACTGGGGTTGCTGGGTCAAAACTTCTCCCATCACCGTTTCGGGTTCAAATCGCACTCCTCCGGCTGCATGGACGTCACCAGCCACCACCACTTGTGCCCCCAAGTCTACGGCCAGATTCGAAGTGGCATTGCTCAGCAGATCGGCGG
>JBJHCR010000367.1:4927-6060 GCA_050486105.1 Vulcanimicrobiota bacterium | reverse complement strand
TCTATCAGGTTGGTTCCGAGTCGGCGTCCGACGACGGTTGCAACTCCGGCTGCAGTTCCCTGAGAGCCTCGGAAGACTTAGAACCCTTCTTTCTAGAGGACTTTTCGTCTCTCAGCACAGGCACAGGAGGCAGATCTTCTATGGTGGGAAACTCTCCCTCTGAAGGCTCTTCTTTTCCTAAGCCTGCAATCTCAGTGCCAGGCAGGACCTCCAAGAACTCAGGAAGGTCATCCACCCCTCCAGACAAGCCACCACCCTCGAGGCGTGCCTCTGCGAGTTCCACCAATCCATCCTCAAGTTCGTCGATGATCTGGTCCTTCTCGTCCAATCTCTTCTCCAAGCTGTCATAATCCAACCTGCGACGGTGCTCGGAAGCGGCCAACTGCTTCTTCAGGTTCTCCAGGCCAGAAAGAGACTGCCGGGCGGAGTCCAATTCAGCATTCAGAATCTGGGAAAACTTTTGCATCAAAGCTAGAGCCTCTTCGCTGAGCCCCTTTTCAAACTCTAGCCAAAGTCGGGTCAATTCCTCTTGTCGATGCTCGGCCTCGATGAGTTCTCGCTCTACGTCAGACAATTCGCTCTCGACCTCTTCGTCTGGTTGCATTCCGCTGGTTTCGGCTGCTCGCTCAGACAATTGACGACTCTTCTCTTGCCATCGAAGAATTTCCAGCCTGGCCGACAAGAGCTCGGCGCCCAAGTCAAAACCATACTCGAGCAATCCCACAAGCTCTCTGTGGTCGGAAACATCGCTGTGGCCTTGACTATCGCTCGGAGAAGCACCTGAGGGGTGTCCCTGAAGAAAGCGCTCAAGAGTCTTCGAAAGCTCCAACTCTCTGGCCTGACTTTGGGAAAGTTGTTCCTCAAGCTCGGCAACATCGGAGCCCTCGTTGAGTCTCTCAGGCAATTCCGGTGTGAGGCCCGAATCACGAAAAACGTCTTCCCGCCAACGTTCGAACTCCAACTGAATCTTCCGCAGCCTCTCTGTCATTCGGTTTCTGGTCTTCAGAGCATCGAGCAATTGGGCTCCTAGAGCCGCCGAACGGAGCTGCTCGTCACCCAAATCTACTTCTGTTTGACCGAGACGGGCCGCCATGCTCTCGAGTTTACGCTGAAGTAAGCGATTCTCTTCGGAC
>JBJHCR010000367.1:0-4917 GCA_050486105.1 Vulcanimicrobiota bacterium | reverse complement strand
CAGCTCTCTGAGTTCGTTAGAAACGTCTTGGCCTCGAGCAGTGAGGGCTTCCAGAGCCTGTTCCAAGTCGGCCTTCTGGCCCAACTCAAACTTCAGAGCTTCCCGAGCCTCATTCAAACTCTGCCGGACCGAGGCCGTTTCTTCCCGATGCTCTTCGATCTCTATTTCGCCGGCTTCTAAATTTTCATAAACCAGCTTCAGGTGCCATTCTAATTCTTCCACCATGGTCGACTGGGTATGCACTTGGCTGCGCAGGTCGATTATGGCGCCCTTGAGAGCCTTTTCCGTTTGCTTATAACGGACTAAGGCCGACTCCAAGACATTCACTCTCTCGGTTTTCTGGCTCAAGGATTCATGGTAGGAGCGGAGCTGCTGGTTTCGCTCTTCAAGTGCCGTCCTGGCTTGCTCGATCCGCTCCTTGGAGACCTTCTGATACTTTTCCAGGTATTCCCGAAGTCCCAGGGCCTCTCTTTGGGATCGGGCCAACTGCTCACTCAAGGCTTGCTTATGAGCGAGAAGTTCTCCGATCTGCTCCTCGAGCTTCACTCTCTCTTCGATCTGGTAGGTCGACTCCTCTTGGCGAGCTTTCAACTCGGAATCGAGTGTTTCGATCTTAGCTTCGAGGTCCAGGCGTTGAGCCAAGAATTCTTGACCTTCGGCGCTCACCTGGTCAAGCTCTGCCTGAAGGCGCAAAGCTCGATTGTGTTCGGCATCAAACTTCTGCACCATGTCTGACAAGGAGGTATGAGTGTCGGCTAGGTCGCTACTCAGCTCCTCAACCCGAAGCGTCAAGGCCTGCTTGGTCTCTTCGAGTTCTCTTGTGGTTCCTTCCAAGGACGCAATCGCATCTGCGTGCGCCTTGCCCAGCATCTCTCCCTGGTTCCTCTCGGCCTCAAGCTGACTTCTGAGTTCCTCGTTTTCCCTCTGATTCTCTTGCAGCTGTAAGCCCAGGGCCTCGGTTTGCTCTCGCCAGGAAACGATGGTCTGTTCCAGCTCCTGTCTCACCTCTTCGAGGGCCTGTAAGAGTCTGTCTCGCTCCGATTTTAGGGCCACGATTGACTTCTCTGACTCCTGAGTCGACTGCTCTGCAGCGGCGACCTGCTGCTGACTGCTCTTGAGACTATCCAGCAGTTGCTGCCTTTGCTTCAATAGCTCTTTGAGATTCTTTTGCGACTTGGCATTAGCTGAGGTCTGGGCCTCGAGCTCTTCCGTCAACTGCTGGACCTTAGCGCTCTCCGACACCAAAAGAACTTGACTCTCCTGGGCCAAAGATTCTCGTTCTTGAATCAAGCTTTGGACCTTGTCTTTGAGCTCGCTCTCACGATTGAGCAAGGCCTGAACCTTTTGGTTTGAGTTCTCGAGCTCAACTTGAAGATTCAACCGATCCGATTGCTCTGTCTGGAGCTCCCCGTTGAGCGCTTCGATTCGCTCCTGGAGCTCGGCCAAGGTGGATTCCTTGGCCTTGCCTGAGGCGGTCAGTTCTTCTACCGTCTTCAGCAGTTGCTCACGCTCCAGGGACACGGACTCAAACTCCGACTCCACCGACTGCAGCCGAGTCCACAAATGCTCTCGATCGGTGCGCTCTCCGGCCAAAACTTCTTCGAGACTGGCCAACTCGTCATTCTTCTGAGACAATTCGGTCTGAAGCTCTCCGAAGCGCTCCTTCAAGGCATCGTATGCCGGCTTCACCTTCTCGGCCCATCGACTCAGTTCGCCCAGTTGCTGAGACTTGAGCACCACATCTTCCTTGGTCTTGCTCAGCTGAGCTCTCAGCTCCTTGACCACGACCCGCTCACCTTCAAAGTCCCTCTCGGCCTGCTTTAGGCGGTCTTGCAACTTGACTATTTGGGCGCTACCCGTTGTGTGGGCTTCGTCGAGTTCTCGTCTCGAGGATTCCAAGTCTTGCTGCAACCGCTCCATGGTCTCGAAAGTGCGGGTCGATTCTACTCGCTCGACTTCGAGTTCAGCGAGAGTTTGACGTTGTTCTGACTGTAAAGTTTCGAGCTGTCCGATGAGTTCTCGGCGAGTCCGGTCAGTCTTTTCATAAAGACCCTTGAGTTGGGTGAGCTCGGCGGTAACTTCATGGAGCTGGCGGTCGGCCTCCGAAAGTTTGCGTTCGAGTTCACTCTGCCCGTCACGGTATCCCTTGGACTGAGATCGGGCTTCATCCAACTCTTTTTTCAGGTGGTCTCTCTCTCGAGTGAGAATCTCGAGATTCTGTTGCACTAAGGCCAATTCCGTGTCTCGGTCCAGAACACTTCGCTGCAGGGTCTCCGTCTTGCCTTGAAACAGTCGGAGTTGACTAACCGCGCGGGAGAGCTTGGCTTCGAGATCTCGATTCTGTTGATCCAAGGATTCAGCGCTTTGAGCTTTCTTCTCCGAAGTGCTCCGCAGGCTTTGAAGCAATTCCTCATGCTTTTTGCTCTGAGCCGCCACCTCACCGAGTTGCTGCTCTCGGTTCTGCAACTTTTTCTCCAAGGCGCGACGGGCCCCCAAGGCCTCGGCCAGAGACCGCTCGGCAGCCGCCACCTTACCGGCCAAGGTGCGGCACTTATAATCGGCCTCGCCTTCGCTGCGAACCAACTCTCGAATCTTTTGCTCGGCGGCTTCCAAACGGCGCGCTTGAGCGGCGAGGGTGGCCTCGTTCTTCTCGAGCATCCCTTGACGGCGCTTGAGTTCCTCTTTGAAATTCTCATTTTCGCCTGTGAGGCGACGAACTGTCTCTTGAGAACGCTGAAGCTCCTCGCGCAAGCTTGCCGCTTCTGATTTCACGCCAGCAGTCTGAGCCGGAGAGCTCATGGATAGATTGGGGTCCACGTGAAGGGGGTTCAACGCAAGGCAGTGATCTCATCTCAAATCAGAGGAATTTCCTCCCCTAAGTTCCACCCTCCATAGGAGCGCAGGGCTGTCCAGGAACATCCGAGAACCAGCCTGAATGAAACTGTCCCAAGCAAAGCCACTGCTCGCACTTTTGTGTCTGTTTATCCTATCGACTTGCACCCTGGCTCAGCCACCCCTGGAGACAGTACCCGAAGCCTCGGAACGTCTGCACCAAATTTTGCAGCGAGAGTGGGACTTTCTTCTCAGTCAGGAACCAACCCTAGCCATGGCGCTGGGCAAATCCACCGACAAACTCTGGCCCGATCGGTCAAGGGCTGCTCGGGGAAAGATGGCTCAGCGTCTCGAAGGCGTTCTCGAGGAGCTGCAATCCCTGGATCGGTCCCAGCTGACCGCGGCAGAACAGACAAATCTTCGATTGTTCATCGAGCAGCTTGAATGGCACTTGGAAGCCCGAAAACTCGGTCTAGATCTCTTCATAATCAACCAGCGGGAGGGCCATCATACCCTGAGTCGCCTGACCGACTATCAAACCTTCTCCTCGGTAGAAGACCTGGAGTTCTGGGTACAACGCTTGGAAACTTTTCGAGACTTCACGGAACTTGAAATCTCGGTGCTTCAAGAAGGCATCGAGCGCCAACGGGTGCATCCCATCGGAATCGTGGAACGGATCATCGACCGGGTTCAAGTTCAGGTGCAGGCTTGCGCCGAACCGGAAGATTCGTCTTTTTTTGCTCCCTTTAGAGAAGCCTCTGAGTCCATACGAAGCCATCCCCAATTTTCGGTATTGGCCCAGAGGGCCCAATCTGCCATCTCCGGACCGATTCGCCAAAGTTACCAGGACCTGGCCACCTTTCTCGCCGGCCCTTATTCCGAAGCTGCACCCGATAAGGTCGGTTTGTCTCAACTCCCCGAGTCCGAAGAGGCTTACAGCTATCTGATCAAGCGTTACACCACCACTACCTACACAGCCGAGGAGATTCACCAGATCGGATTGTCTGAAGTGGCCAGCATTCGGAGGGAAATGGAGGAGGTGAAAAAGCAAGTTGGATTCGAAGGATCCTTGGAAGAGTTCTTTGAGCACCTCAGAACCGACCCCAAATTCGTCACCAGAGACCCCGAGGAATTGCTCCGGCGTTATCGAGCCTTCTGCAAGAAGGTGGATGGGCAGATGCCCAAATTTTTTGGCCGACTGGCCCGCCTTCCATACGGAGTAGAACCCATCCCTGCCGAGATCGCCCCCGCCACCACCACCGCCTACTACATGCCTGGAACCGGCCAAAAAGCGGGAACGTACTGCGTGAACCTCTACCAACCTGAGAGCCGGCCCTTGTTTGAGATTCCAGCCCTATCTCTCCACGAGGCCGTCCCAGGACACCACCACCAAATCGCTCTAGCTCAAGAGCTCGACGACCTTCCCTCTTTTCGTCGCTACAGCACGGGATTCGGCGACTACACGGTCTTCGTTGAAGGTTGGGCCCTGTACGCCGAGAGCCTCGGCAGCGAGATGGGACTCTACGAGGACCCCTACGATTATTTTGGGCGCTTAACCTACGACATGTGGCGTTCCATCAGATTGGTGGTGGACACCGGAATTCACCAGCTCGGCTGGACCAGGCAAGAAGCTATCGACTATTTCTTGGCCAACAGTCCGCGGGCCGAACTCGATGTCGTCAATGAGATCGATCGCTATATCGCCTGGCCCGGTCAGGCTCTGGCCTATAAGATCGGAGAGCTGAAGATTCAGGAATTGCGGAAACGAGCGGAGGAAGCTCTAGGCCCCAATTTCGACCTTCGCGCCTTTCACGACGCGGTGCTGATTGAGGGCGCCGTGCCTCTCAGCCAGGTGGAGCGTCAAGTGGAAGCGTTCATTGAGGAACACCGGTTTCCTTAGAGCCCTCGTCCGCCTCTTCAAGCTCTACAATCCCTGAACTGGTCTCCACTGGAAGCTTCGCTTTGGAGCCCCCCGAAGCGAAGATGATGCGGACCCCCCAAAACCAAGTCAGGTAGGCCCAAACCCAACGAACGAAGACAAAAATTCGATTTTTGAACTCTACCAAATAAAGCAAATGAAAAAAG
>JBJHCR010000366.1:0-6071 GCA_050486105.1 Vulcanimicrobiota bacterium | reverse complement strand
GGTTGACACCCATCCCAGCGTCCTGACGACAAGACACCGGGGGGCGTAGCAGTTTAGGCTGCTAGTGCCAGTTTAGGTTTGGCAGTTGTTGTTTTTCCGTACTCTTTTAACGAGGTCAACGGAGTAACTCGGCTCGCTTACCTGAAGAGATCGATCCCTCGTCGAGACCAGTCACCCCCAGGCTGTTACAGCTTCAGTATAAGGCCCTTGGGTGAGAAGTCAACAGCAGCTTCCCTTGAACTTCGTTAGAGCCAAGCTACATCACCCTCAGCAATTGATTAGGGTTCATCGGTTCTCCCAACAAAAACCCCTGAACATATCGACAACCACAGCCACGAATTTGTTCGAGTTGTTCTTTGGATTCCACTCCTTCTGCGACCACCGGGATGTCCAGGGCTCCGGCGAACCGAGTCAAAGCTAGACATAGTTTCGCTGCTTCCCGATCCTCGGGCAGTTTGGCTACTAATTCGCGGTCCAACTTCAGGAGTCGAATGGGAAGATGCCTCAGCAATGAGAGGTCTGAAATTCCGCTGCCAAAATCATCGAGGACCACTCCGACCCCCCAATGGGCCAGATGCGCCAGGGCATTGCGCACCCGTTCGGGATCGAGTTGAGAAACCCGCTCGGAAACTTCAACATAAACATCGTGCGGCTTGACTCCTGCCCTCTCGAGCTGCTTCATAAATCGAGCAGGAAATCCTGAGTCGATCAATTGGCGGTGACTCAAGTTCAAGGTCAGGAAATGTCGCTTCATGAACTTCTGTTTAGCCAACTGCAAGGCCTCGGCGACCAACTGGTCTCCAAGGGGTAAAATGAGTCCCGATTCTTCGGCCACTTCAAGGAACTCTGCTGGTTCCAAAAGGCCGCGCAAAGGATGAGACCAGCGCACTAAGGCCTCCACCCCTTTCGGCTTGAGGGACGGAATCTCAAAAATGGGTTGGTAAAAAAGAGCGAACTGTCCTTCCACCACCCCTCTTCTTAGCTCGTCCTCGATCCGCTTTCTCTGTTGGCGCTTCTGATGAAGCTCCTCAGAAAAGAACACCACCCGCCCTCGCCCAGCCTCTTTGGCCTTATACATGGCGTGCTCGGCTTGCTCCAAGAGTTCATCTCGGTCGGCGGCAGGTCCGGGATAGAGAGCAACCCCAATGGAGGCGGTGACCTGCACTCTCTGGGTCTGAACCTCAAAAGGTTTGGCCAATTCCTCCAATAGGACGTTGGCGATCCCCCGCACTCTGGCCAAAAGGGCCTCACTGCCTGCGGAAGCCCCCTCCAAGAACGCTACCACCATGAACTCGTCCTCCCCACGACGAGCAATAGCAGTGTCTTTCTCGGTAACCGACTGTTGCACTCTTCCACCCACCTGCCGCAACAACTCATCTCCAATCTTTTGACCTAGAGCGTCGTTCACTCGACGGAAATTATCTAAGTCCAAGAGAAGAAGCGCTAAAGCCCCCTCGCGTCGGTTGCTCCTCTCAAAGCAGACCTGGAGGTACTGCCCGGTGAGGTGGAAATTGGGGAGCCCAGTCAACTGATCGGCGTAGGCCAACTTCTTCGTTTCTCGATCGCCATCGAGCACTCTTTTGAGCTCTTTGGACAACTCGTCGAGTCGACTCCTACCCTGGTGAACTTCGGCCACCAACTGGGCCTTCTCTTGCTCCCAGTTCGAACTGCCACCCCCACCTGCCGAAGCGGCCACCACGGCGGCCTCTAACTCGGAGATGCGTCGACGAGCCAGAGTGAGCTCTTCGGGTGAAGCCTCCGTTTGAGCCCGTTCAAGACCAGACTCCAGCTCGGCAACACGCCCTCGGAGAGCCTTTACCTCCGCGGGGTCGGCCACTTCTGAGCCCTGTTCAGCCAACAACTTCTGGCTCTGCCTGAGAGAAGCCCGAAGCTCTTCTAGCTCCTGACTTTGGTGAGCCCGCAACTCCACCACGGTCAACTCCAGATCCTGGCAGGCTTGATCAGCCTTTTGCAGACGAGCGGCCAAGTCGCCAGACCCGGGAGAGGAACCGACCAAGCCTTCCAATTCATTCAATCGACTAGACTTATCGGCCAACTCCCTGCGCAAGGCCGTACACTCTTGTTCTAGCATCTCCAGAGAAGAAGGCCCGGTTTCTTGAGCCTCACGACTGCGTTCAGCCAATTGGGTCTCGAGTTCCTCGATCCGAGCTCGCAATTCGTCTTCTTCAAAAGATACGCTAGCACTCGACCCATTTAAGGATTTCTGGTATTGATGCAATCGTTGCTCGGCGGCCCGCAATCGAGAAACCGCGATGGTGTGCTTTTCTCTTAGCTCCGAAAATTGAACTTCCAACTGCGCGTGGAGCTTGCGGAATTTTTCTGCCCGATCTAGGGCATCTGCCAAGGCCTCGCTCTCTTGACCTGACAAACTGAAGCCTTCGATAGCGCTCCTTCTATGCTCCTCGACCTGTTGGTTCTTCTCCTCGAGTTGTTGGCGCAACTGATCTGTCTCAGATTTCAATCTGGAGATTCTCGACAGTATAGCCTCACGCTCAAACTTTTCATTTTCCAGGGCCGAGCGAGCAGCCTCGATCTTGGCCACCGATCGCTGATGGAGGTCTTTGAGTTTGGCTTCGAGCCTCTGCCTCTCGCCTTCGGCCTTCTCTCGCCGCTGAGCTTCCTCGGCGATCATCTCCATCGATTGCTTCAGCTGGACCTTAAGGTCTTCGTTGCTTTTCTCGGCTGCCGGCCCACCTAGGTCAGGAACGGCCACCAAGAACCATGCCGCGTTGCCTTGCCAAACGATTTCTTCCCACAGGAGTCGAAACGCTTTTCGTTCGCCTCCTTCGTCCTCCCAATCGACTCGGTCGGTATCGATCCAGTCGTCCGGGAGCAAACCTTCAGCGAGAACCTGCTCTCCAAAAAGATTGAGGGCGCAAGTGTTGCCGAAGTGCATCTCTCCCTCGTCGCCACAGACCACTATAGGATGGGCAAAGCTCTCTACCAGGTTCCGAAGATCGGTAGCCGCTGCCGGACAAATTCTCAACTTCGATCCTTGACTTCTCGACCTATCGTTCATCGGGCTCTTCCTCGACGTCCGGCCTTCTTGTTCCAGGGCGCCTCACTCTTGCCTCGAACTCCCACCGGTTTGCGTCTTCGAAGCACTCGCTTGCGCCCGGAACCCGACTCTTCATCGGGAGCGATCTCGCCCATGGACGGACCCAGTGGACGCAGGTTGGGAAGCTCTTGGAGAGGTTCAAGGGCACCTTCGGTCCCTTTATTCAGGTCTCCCTCTTGAAGTTCGAAAAAGGTCAGGTTTTCCTGAAGGGGACCTCGCAGCAAGACCCGTCCCGTTTGCTCGGCCAAGTCCACCAATTTTCGGGGGGCACCAAGCCAGTTCTCGACCTGACGACAGAGGTCGTAGGTCCTGCGCAAGACTCGAAACAGGTCCCCCCCGTCCAGTCCGCTGTTGGCCTCCAGGGCCTCCCAGGAGATCCCGGTCCCCCACAGCTCTGCCACCCCGCAAAAGAGAGTTTCGATGGGCAGGGCGCGATCGACTCCAAAGTCCAATTGCTGCTCCTCGAGTTCTTCGAACAGGAGCAGGAGTCGGGTCAGGTGAGGGGCGGTGCTCCGACTGACCGGAGGGGGGGCGGGCAAGCGGGGATCTCGACGGACCGTCTCGCTGACCAACAGACAGCAGATGGCGGCAAAGTTCGGAACGGTCAAGCTCTCGACGTATTCAGTGACCGGCCCCAGCAGAGCTTCTCCTACCGCAAAAATATTGCTGGCCCTGAGGTGAGCCATCAAGCGTCCCTCGGCGGTGGGAACCGAATTCTCTAAAAGGCCGGCGTCCGTTAGGACTGCGGCCAGAGCCTGGAAATCCTCCCAGTAGGAGGGACGGTCGGATTCTTGGAGTTGCTCGTAGAGTTCTCCACAAGGATGAAAGTTGACACAGCCGTGACAAGGATTGCTGCGCAGGCCAAACTCGATCTCCTCGATTTCCTGTTTGAGTTCTTTTTGAGCTCCTCGAACCTCCCGATAAGAGGCGTCCGATGCCCGATCGGCACTCGCCTTGAGATCCTTGAGGCTGCGCCTCAAAGCCCGACGACGCCCCACGATCTTAAGGTAGGAGGTGCGATCCCCAGGTTCCTCGGGACAAGGAGGTTCGAACACCTCTCCCAGGCGGTGGGTGGCGAGACCCTTGCGCTCTCTCTGCCGTTGGTGAAGAAACTGTCCGAAAGACCGATCGAGAAGCTCTTTGACCGCGTCTATATGACGCCGCTGCAGCAGGTTCAAAACCATCCCATAGCTGGGTTGGAAATGGCTCTCCAGAGCCTCGGGCTTGGCCCGAGCTAGGTGTACTACCATTTCTACCGGCTCTTTAGGGTGGGCACAAATGACCACGTTTCCGGCCTGGTCCATACCACGGCGGCCAGCCCGACCGGACATCTGCAGCATCTCGCTGCCGGTCAGCGGCCTTAAGCCCTCACCGGTGAACTTCGAGAGGGCGGAAATGACCGTGGTGCGAGCGGGCATATTGATGCCCGCAGCCAAGGTTTCGGTGGCGAAGACTGCTTTGACCAACCCCATGGAAAACAGTTGCTCTACCAGGGACTTCCACAGTGGCAAGACCCCCGCGTGGTGAACCGCTACTCCTCGGCGGAGGTAGTCCAGGTGGGGATGCTCGAGAATCTCGGGTGTTCCAGCTGCCCGGGCCACCACCGCTGCATCGATAGCGCTTCGCTCTTTTTCAGTCAGAGTCAAGGCCCCCAGGGTCTCCTCGAGCATCTGCTCACAGCCCTTACGACTGAAGACAAAGTAGATCACGGGGAGCATATCTTGGCGCTCGAGCTTCAATAGAAGCTCGCGCGGATTGCAGAGTGAGCGCCCGAAGGGTACCCCTCCCTTACGCCGAGGGGGCCTATCATCCTTACAGCGCAGCAGTCGTGGGTTGACCTGACGTTTGTCGGTACCCTTCTTGGCGAAGACATCCAAGAGGTCACCTTTACGAAAATAGAAGTGGCGGAGGGGAACGGGGCGAAAGTCGGTGCAGATCAGGCGAGTGGGCCCGTGAATGGCCTCCAGCCATTGTTTCATCTCCTGGGCATTGGCCACGGTGGCAGACAGCCCGATCAGCTGGATCTCCTTGGGAGTATAGATGATCGACTCTTCCCAGACGGTGCCCCGTTCTTCGTCATTCATGTAGTGACACTCATCAAGTATCACTGAAGCCACTCGAGCCACGGTGGGAGCTTCATCGAGATCCGGGCTGGTGCCGTACAGCATGTTTCGATAGACCTCGGTGGTCATGACCACCAGGTCAGCTTTACCGCGAACCGAGATATCGCCGGTAGACAGTCCCACATGCTGTTCTCCGAACATCTGGCACAGATCAAAGAACTTTTGATTGGAGAGCGCTTTGAGAGGGGTGGTGTAGAGACAACGCTTCCCGGCGGAAACAGCAGCCATCATGGCCCATTCGGCCACCGCGGTCTTTCCGGCTCCGGTGGGAGCACAAACCAAGACATTCTCACCGGCGTCGATGGCTTGACAAGCTTCCTCCTGAAAAGGGTCTAGGGGAAACTTGAAAAACGTCTGTCGATGAGCATGCATGGGCCCACCATTCCTGGTCAGTCACCGAACGCCTCTCTCCGGGACGGTCAACACCTCCTGGTCTGCTGCGCCCATCGCTGGGAGGCGGATCCCTTTCTGGCCGCCTGCCAGGCCAAATTGGTCGAGGACCAAGGTTGGTTGCCTTTTCCACTGTGGAGGGCCACCAAAAACCCGGACTCTAGCCAAACCCTGGTCGAGATCTTGATTACTGGACAGGGTTTGACTCGAGCAACCTCGGCGTGTTCGGGATACTTGGGCCAACTCTTAAAGCAACGGAAGCACTCGGCTGGGTCGAGCCCCAGTCGTAATCCGGTAGTGGTAGTCAATTTCGGTACCGCTGGCGCCTATCGCGGACACTGGGATCCAGGACAGAGATTGCTCATAAATCGGATCTCGGGGCCGGAGTCCGGAAGGGTTCATTACCCGGAGAGACTCCTGAAAACATCCTTCGAAGAGACGGAATGTCGGACGGTCTTGACTCCCCAGTCCCAGGTTGA
>JBJHCR010000365.1:0-6074 GCA_050486105.1 Vulcanimicrobiota bacterium | reverse complement strand
CACTACCGGAGCACAAAAATCTTCTTCGTGTAGCTCGGAACGCCGAATGTCAACAGACCCTAGTCAGGAGTTTGGTTTCTTTCATCTTTGGGCTTGAGAGAAAGAACGCTTGACCTGGTGAGAGCTGATCTCGATCAGGGCGGTGGTGGGGCCTGCTGCTATGATGAACTGGCCACTCACCTGGGAGACACATTTGGGCCAGAGTGTCAGGCAATCGAGGTTTTATAAAGGGGAATGATGGATAGCGACGTTCGGTTCTGCGTGTCTTGCGGGCATGGTCTGAGGGCTGGGATTTCGTTCTGCGAGAAGTGCGGGACGGCTATCCCGGCCGGAGGTGTGGCTTCCGCTGCCAAGTCCGCTCCTGCTGCGGCATCCGCCCCTGCCAAGCCACCCGTGCTGCCCCCCACCTCCCAAGCTGCTCCATCCCAGCCTTCCGCACCTAGTCAACAACACCAGGCTTCTACACCTTCGAAGCCCGCGGCCGCTCCATCCTGGATACTGCCGGTGGTGGGATTGGCTCTGGTTATGGTGCTGATGGGAGTTGGGATCAAGCTCCTAAAAAACCCAAGAACTGACCAAAAACAGCTCGGTTCCTCCGGGGGTGTGACATTCGCATCCTCCTCGGACTCAAAGACTCCCCCCCCTGTGGAATCAGCTACAGTGAGCACCCAGCAGGCGTCGGCGGATCCCCCGGCCACCGAGGCGACTGTGGATGAGCAGCCAGAGCCCCAGTCTGCGGTGAAAACCGACCCCTTCGACGACGAAATCCCTGGGATTGAACGAATCCCCCTAGACCGGGCTGAGAGCTATCTTCCTCTGCCGCGCTCTCGCTATCGGCACTATATGGCCTACCCCGACGGGGACGACGGGCATCGGGAGATGGTCGTTGCGGTGTCCGACGACGGTCGAGTGACCACCATCTTAGAGTTCACTCACAGCCGCCTTTACCCTGACGACCCTCCCGGGCTCTGGGTCAATCACTATGTGGCCCGCCCCGATGGCGTTTACCGATACAGCGATGATGATCCGTACAGAGCCGAACTGTGGCTTCCCAATGGCCTGGCCCTGGGCAAAACCTGGAGTAACGTGCTGGGGGAATTCGAGGTCGTGGGCTTCGACGAAACTCTGACGGTCAACGGGGTACAGTTCCAGGGGGTTCTGGCCTACCGCCAACGCAACCGGGAGTTCGACCTCGATCAGACCGTCTGGCTCGGTTTGGGGCACGGTGAGGTTCTCGCGCGCTATGGTTCCGATGGAGCTGAGTTCTGCCGACTCTTGAAGGCCGATCCCGAGCCAGAGAGCCGGATCGAGGAGCTTGTGCAGCGTCATGTGGTGAACTTGGATAAGGTTCGATAAGGGATGTCGAGGTCAGTGGTCTGGAGCCTTTGGAGACGATTCTCGACCCTAGTCTTGCTCCTGATTTTTCTGGGTTCTGTGCAAGTGGCGGCCGACGGAACTTGGGAGCGCTTCCCCACCCAAAGCGATGTCCAAAGAGCCTGGAGCGTGTATTCGGCCGAACTCGAAGCGGCTTGGCCTGGGCGGATTCGTAGAGAGAATCTTCGCTCCATCCCCTACCATGATCCCACAGTGGAAGATCCCTTGAACGCCAGTGGGATGATGCTCTCCTATGACAGCCTAGAAATTCCGAGAGAAGGTGGACCCCCACCTGAGAATGAGTACTGGGTAGGGTTCTTGAGGTATGACGAGGATGACGGCTGGGAGATCCGGTCTCAAGGTCGCAAATTCAACACCGCAGCAGAGCGCGATCGTTTTGTGAATTCTCTCTTCCAGGCCAACCCACCCAGCCTACAAGGCTTCCACGTTTATGGCTTGAACCAGCGCACCGGACAGTACGAAGGGCGGGACCGGCAGGGGGCCGCTTTCGTTCGGGGCTTTGCTGAGGCTTCGGGGGTGAAGCTTCCGCCTCCGGTTATTTCCGATCGAGTCCGACTAACGGTTAAGAGCACTCGGGTCGAGGAACCTTGGAAGGACGCCTCTGGCCAACTTTTGAGAAATCTGTTGGTGGAGGGCACGGTGGAGAGCGCTTCCCCCATCGTCAGCCGAAGCTTTCACCGAATGGACCCCTCGGTTAAGCAGGGCTATCTCCACATCCAGGACGGGACTTTCTCGGCCAAGGGTGAGTTTGTGGCCGGTGAAACCAACACCTTTGTCCTGGCCGTCTACAATGAAGCCGACCTTAACGCGGAACAGACCCTGACCTTTGGTCCAGATGGGCAGTTGTCAAGCCAGGTGGGTACCGACGATATCGGAATGATCGGCCCGATTTCAGATTTCATTGATGACATCTTGGACTCTCTTCCTGGTTTGGACGGGATCGGAGATCTTCCGGGGCCGGAATCGGCCTTTGAAGGGTTGGTGGGCATAATTTTACCGGGGGTGGTGAGCATTCTGGCCGGCCTGATGGGCGGGTTCCCAGGTCCGGGCTCACCTCCTCTGCCCCCGTTGAGCCCGGATTCCGGTGGTAGCGGGTCTGGCTCTGACTCACCCACCGAACACACTTTTTCCGATGGTCGCTCTTATCGAGAGGGCGGTCGCTACACCTTTCACGACGGGAAAGAGTATGAGGTTCGAGATGGAGAATTCGTGCCGACGCGGGAACTCAATCAGGGTGAGCGCTTTGTCGATCCCGATGGGCAGGAGCGGGTTTGGCAAGGCAATCAAGCCTGGATCCCCGAGGACTGGCAGCGCCAGGAACAGACCAATCGGGAATACGCCGCCGCCCATCAAGCCGATTGGGAAGTGGAGAGCAAGCGCGTCAACCCCCATATGGCCGAGGCCATGGAGCAGATAAGGCAAGATTTTCATCAGCTTGAGAATCTCGAAAAGATGCGTCATCAGGTGATCTTTGGGCCCAGGGACTTGGACGTTCTAGCTGGAACCGAGACGTCGGGAGGGGGATTTCAAGGTAAGATCGATCGGGTGATCGCCGATTTTCGAGAGTCCGGTAAAATGGATCGCCAGGCTTACGAGCAGATTCGCCGGGTCTACGGACTGGCGGTGACCGGACAGATCGCGAGTCATCGGGAGCTTCACAGCACGTCCCAGATTTTTCACAACACCATGCGAGAAGGCTTGGAGGGCTTCACCCGCGAGGTGGTCACCGGGGCTGACTCCGAGGGCAAAACCTCTTATAAAAGCATGGCGGTTCGTTCGTTGGCGGCCGTGCTCACCGCCGGTTCTTCAGAAATGGTCTACACCCCGGCCAATTCGGTGTACACCATGAAGGATTATGTCGACCGCGGTGGGGATTCGGTGGTCGAAGGTTTCTTAAGCACCACCAAGGAGGTGATCAAAGGCGAGATCATCGGGCGTTTCATCGGGCGAGGCATGCAGGCCGCGGCTCCCAAGGTGGCCCAGATCGCCGGTCGAGTGAGCAAAGTGGCCGAAGGGTATTTCCCCAACGCCACCCGGGTGGTGAGCCAGAAGGTGAAGAGCTGGACCGAGACCCTCACCAAGCAGCGCCGCAGTCCGTTCGCCTCCAAGGTCCAACCTCCGCCGAAGATTCCCCCCAAGGTCAGCCCTCGCCCCTCCAAAGCCGAAGTCATGGAGCGGCTCAAGCAATACAAGGCCCAGCAAGGTGGGACGCCGGGTCTCAAGCTCAACAACGAATCGTTCACCAAGGCTGCCGGAGCGGCCGACCTTCGAGGAGTGCCAGTTCGCGATCAAAAGGCCATACAGATGGTGGCTCAACGCCACGGAGTGAAGGCTCATTTTCGCCCCACCAACCCCGACTCCAAGGCCTGGTTGGAATCAGGTCGAGCCCATCCCAAGCCGGAGATGCTCAAGACCAAGACCGTCGGAAAGCTCGATACCCACTTGGGCTTTTCCAAAGACAAAGTGGGCACGGTGGCTTGCAAGAAACCGGTGATGCCCAAGAGCCGTCCCCCCGGGATGTCCGATAAGGACTGGGCCGATCTCTCGAAGAGATACGACCAAAGGTACACCGAGTTCTTGGACCAGCAGACCAAACTGGATGCTCTGGTCAAGAAAGGTGAGATCACCTGGAACAAAACCACCGGAGAGATCCTCAACGCCAAAACCGGCAAGCCTTTCGCCGGAGACCACGACGCCTTTGCCTTCGTGGACGCACTCACCGGCAAGCCGGTGAATCCCGCGGTCAACCGGCAAATCAACCGGGAATTGCAGTCTATGGGGACCACGGCCCACGGAGAGCACGTGGCTTGGGACTACTCCAAGCTCAGCAAAACCCCGCCTCAGGGGTCTCCGCCTGGAGCTCAATCCCCCTACGATATTGCGGCCGGTATCGACGAGAAGATTCTCGGTGGTCATCAGGCGGGTGGTGAGACCCTCAATACCTACGACCCTCTGGCGGGTCAAAATGGTGACGGTTGGGGGGCAAGCTTTTGGAACGGGGGGCAGCGTGTTTTCGATTAGGGGTTTTCCGACACCTGAGCTGGACGGCAGACCAGTCATCTTGGTTTTCGGGTCAGCTTCGAGAAACGACGTCAAAGAGATGAGGCTCAGCGCTGATCAAGATCAAGGTGGAGAAGCCAGAACCTGCTATGCTCAATTTGACTTCAGAGAGCTGGGCGATGCGAGATGAGTTGGGATCTTTTGAGAGAGGTGGCACATCTTGACCGGAGTTAAGGCCAAAAAGCCGGTTCACCAGTCTCCTATTCAGGGCTTTGGACAAGTCCTTAGGGCCGGTTTTGCCGTCGCGGTGAATCCCGGAGGGGTGTTGAAGGCCCAACTGCAAACCTACCCACTAGTCTGGGCTCTAGGAGTTTCAGGCTCGGCTTTTCTGTTGATTTTTTTGCAGAGCGGCTTGGACTTGAATCGGGTGGGCAAAGCCGGCTTGGCCCAAGTGTTGGGGCTTTCCATTTTGGGGCTCGGTTTCGGTACGGTGGGAGTGGCTCTGCTGGGGACCATCGCCTGGCTGTTGGCCCATCCTTTCGGACGGAACCGGCCTCTGGGTTGGGCGGTGAGGGCCTTTGCTCTGGCCTACAGTCCAGCCCTAATCTACGGAATTCTCGGTTTGGGGGCTAATCTTGCCTTCGGTTGGAATACGGCGGTAGCCTTTGGAGTCACCGGCTTTCTCTGGGCCATCGGGCCCATGCTGATGACTACCCAGGAAATGACCGAGAATCAGACTTTCGCCTCCTATGCCATCGCCACCATTTGTGGCGGTCTTCTGCTGGTCGGTTGGGGGGTTCTGGTTTCTCAGTAGAAGCCTGCACCTATGTCTGCTCAATCCACCAAAAAGACCTATGAACGTGGGCCCAGAACTCGGAGCCTGATCTTACTGTGTTTTGCTCTCTTGGGTGTTCTCACCACCTACTCTGTGGCCGACGGTTCTGTGAGCCTTCATATCTTGAGCTTTGTGGTGGGCTGGCTGTTTGGGGCCTTCAGCCTTTTTTTGCTGGGGGTCCCCTTGCGCTTGTTCTTCTATGGGGTGGTGACCAAGAGGGGCCCTCACGCCATTGGAGATTGTTTAAATCTGGGATTCTTACCCCTGGTTCCTTTTACTATCCTTGCCTTGATGGCAGAATTTCTTTTGGGTTGGAACGCCAGCAGCGCCTTCGCTTCAGCCGGCATCATGTTTAGCGGAGGGGCCACGGCGAGCGCTTTAGCCAAGGCCGATCCTGAGCACCCTCCGGGTTTCCTGCGCGGTTTGATTCCCACTCTTCCAGCAGCCTTGATCTCCTTCTGTTGGCTGGTGGGAGGAGCGCTCCTAGTGGGCTTCTTGAAGGCGGCGGGATGGAGTTGAGCTTGGGTGAGCGTCAGGCCTTTCTTGGGCGCTATTTTCGGGAACTCGAGGACTGGCGCGATCGCGACCTGAGAATGATTCGGGAAGTTCAGCCTTCCGACGTCGACATCGCCCGCTTCGAACGGCAATCACAGCGGCTCTCACGCTGGCGCAAAGCCTATGAAGACAGTTTGCCTAAGGTGGCTATGGCCCGTTGTCCCTTCACTCAAGACCTCTTTGTCCATTCTTATGACCCTTTCGGGCTCGATGGACTGTGGTGGAACTATGACGCCCCTGTTCGACCCTATGAAGAACGTTTGCCCACCCACTTCGCGCTGACTGGAGC
>JBJHCR010000364.1:0-6097 GCA_050486105.1 Vulcanimicrobiota bacterium | reverse complement strand
CTTCATTTGGGCAAACTCTTCTTCCGTGTACCGACCTGGTTTCCGCAGGATGGCATCGGGGACTCCCAGCTTCCCAACGTCATGCATCTTTGAGGCCAAACGAATAGATTCGATAAAGTCGGAGCCGCATCCGTACCAGGCAGCAAGACTCGCCGAATATTCGCCGACTCGTTCGATGTGCTGAGCGGTTTCCCGGTCTCTCCAGTCCGCAGCCACTGCAAGTCGGGTCACCGTTTCTTCTCGAGAAGCCCTAAGTTCAAGGTTGGCTTGGGCCAGCTTCTTGGTGTGACGGATACGAGCAAACGCCGACGCCATGAGATCCCCCAGAATGGTCAGGAGAGATAGTTCAGGCTCGTTGAACATTCCGCTGCTGAGCAGATTGTCAACGTATAACTGTCCAACGCCGCCCATGGGTACGCACATGACTGAACGAGCACCAATGAGGTGGATGCTCTCGCTGAAAGAGACCGACTCGTCTTCCATGGCATCCAGAGTTAGAAACGGCTTATTGGTCTTCACCACCTGGTCCACGACGGTGGTAGAGTAACGAAAGGGGGTAGGGTCGTAGCCGTCAACAGTCCGTCGGCGATAGAAACTCGACCCTCCCTCGGATTCGTCCACCAACACCGCCAGGCGCTCCGCTCCTACGGTGTCGAGCAAGCTTTCCAAGATGTGAGACGCCCCATCGAGAGAGTCGACTTCAAGCCTATTCAGTTCCGTGCTCAGGTGAGCAAGGCTCGAAAGCTTGGTCAACTCTCCTGGCTCAAGGCGCTTAAAAATTGCGCGGGCTTCGGATTCAGAGGCTGACATAGTGCGTAGCATTAGCCCAGTTAAGCTCGGGTCCTGCCGAAAACAGAATGGACCTATGAGGGTGCCGCTCCATAATCAGGGTCTTGAACCTACTTAGAAAACTGAACAAAGTGTCGCGAAAAGTGACAACTGGTACAAACCTTCACCGCGACTCCTAGCGACTGCGTCCCCGTACCTACGGGAAGCTTGCCTTCCATGGGCAGGGTTGCCCACTCAACCTTCTTACAAACGGGACACTCTTGATCGTTATAATTCGCGGTGATCTTCTCGATGAAATCCTTCATAAGACAAGCCTTCCTGGATGGGTTCAGACAAAAAACTCGTGGAGTTCATTTATCCTAATTTGAAATTTCCCTGCCCGCCCGTAACTGGGATCGGAGCGAGTTTTCTCAAGGGTTCCGGAATTCACCCAGGGCCAAACATACCTCATTTGGGAACTCCAGGAACCATCCAAACTCAACCCGAATCCCTTGCTGGTGAGAATCCTGATGACTTCGGCCCACGGCGGATTTGGCTCGGAAACGGTCCCGCTCGGCGGCGGTGCAGCCATTTTTGAACGTCTGGCCCAAGCTTGGGCTGAGATTCCGGATTTGCAGTTGTTGTGCGCCGGCGCCGGCCCTGGCCCACCGAGTGGGCATCCCTACTTTCATTTGGATTGCGCCAGCGAGCAGCCGAGCCGCATGGGATTTCTTCAGTACAGCCATTTTTGCCACCGGTTTGAGAAGGAGACCACGAAACTTGCCTTAGAACTCAAACCTGACCTGGTCCTGGCCCACGATATATCCGAGGGTCCTGAGGTAGAGCGCTTGGCCGCAAACGACATCAAGGTGGTCACCGTCTTTCACGTCGACGTGGTGGACATTTTTTCCAGACTTTACCTCCCGAAGGCCCTCAACCCACCCTTGCTAACCCATTTCTACCGCTGCACCCGGCTTTACCCTTGGCCAAAGCTTCTGCAGTTGGTCTTTGACAAGCAACAGAAGGTCATGGACCATGGGGTGCTTCAAGTGGTACCCTCTCGAACTTCAGCAGAGTTGTTGAGCGACTCCTACCCGGACTCAAGCTCGGAGATCCTTCGACTGGGCTGGGGTGCTCCGGAGCCTCGTTTTCCAGAGCAAGAGATCGAACAGCGTGCTCAGCAACTCAGGAAAGACTTTGGCCTTAGCCCGGACGCAATCGTTTTGCTGACCTTGTCTCGCCTGTCTCCAGAAAAAGCCCAGGATCGCCTCTTAAAGGCCTTGCTGCGCGCTCAATCCTTGGGCCGACTGCCTTCAAACCTGGTGGTGGTGATCGCCGGCGCCCCAGCATTCATGCAAGGTGAGTTCCACGCCCGAAAACTCAAAAAGTTGAGCGAGAAGCTTCAGATCACCACTCTTTTCCCTGGTCACGTCGGAGGTCTCGACAAGGCGGCCTGGTATCGCACCGCCGATCTCTTCGTGGTGAATTCCCTCCACGAGAGTTACGGATTGACAACTTTGGAAGCACTCCAGCAAGGCTGCCCAGTGGTAGCAATGCTCTCTTCCGGGACTTTGGACACCGTCACGGAAGATGTCGGTCGCTTGGTCCCCCCAGGACCGCAACTCTCAGAACGGCTTTGGGGAGAAATTGAAGGTCTGCTCAGAGAACCCGACCGCCGCGAGTTGAGTCGGCTGGGTGAGGCTGCACTCCGCAAAGCCAGAGAAGAGACTTTTGCCAAGGCCTCTTCCTTGCTCGCAGAAAAAATTTTGAGCCTGAATCCTTGAGTTTTGGGACCGCCACCTGAGCGAAATTTGCCTTACGAACACTGTCGATCCCGAAGGAATAGAAACACACACGGGGAAGGCGCCCGCCTATGAAAGACACAAATAAGCGCTACGGGATCCTGGTGGGCGGTGGACCTGCACCGGGAATCAACTCAGTCATCTCCTCAGTCACTATAGAGGCCAGCAAGCGCGGCCACTCGGTGATCGGCATTTACGACGGGTTCCGCCATCTGATGGCTGGCGAGACCGATATTGAATTCCTCACCATACCTAAAGTGACCAGAATTCATCGTATGGGAGGGAGCATTCTTCGCACTTCTCGAGCCAACCCCACCAAGCAAGAAAATGAACTTCGAACGACGGTGGAGACTTTGAAAGATATTGGAATCACCCACCTAGTCACCATTGGGGGCGATGACACTCTCTTTTCGGCTACCACTGTTGCGGAGTACTCCAGGAAATACCTCAACTACAACCTGAGCTTCTGCCACGTACCCAAAACCATCGACAATGACCTCCCCCTTCCTGCAGGCATCCGCACCTTCGGGTTTGAGACCGCTCGAGCCGAGGGGGCACGGATGGTGCACACCTATTTTTCTGACGCCCGGGCAACCGGACGCTGGTTCGTGGTGGTCGCCATGGGGAGAAAGACCGGCCATTTGGCGTTAGGCATTGGCAAATCGGCTTCAGCGACACTGACCCTCATTCCAGAAGAGTTTCCAGGACGAATCTCTCTGAAGTTGGTTGTCGACATCTTGGCTGCCGCCGTGATCAAACGACGAGCTATGGGAACCCACCACGGTGTGGCTATTGTCGCCGAGGGGTTTCTGGAATTCATCGATGAAGACGAACTCAAGAAGTTGACCACCTCCCATCAAAGTTTGAGCTACGATGACCACGGACACTTGAGGCTCTCCGAACTCAACTTTTCTGACATTCTCAAATTCGCCTTGTCTCAACGCCTCAAAGAATTCGGCATCGAGATGCGCATCGTCGATCAGGAGATCGGCTATGAGTTGCGTTGCGTATCACCTTGCGCCTACGATATCGACTACACCAGAAATCTGGGATTCGGAGCGGTGCAGTTCCTCGAGGAAGGCAAGAGTGACGCCATGATCACCATCCAAGGCGATCGCATTGTGCCCATGACGTTCCAAGAATTGCAGGATCCTGAATCCGGCAAGACTCGCGTTCGACATGTCGACACCAACTGCCTCAGTTTCCAAATTGCCAAAGAGTACATGATCCGACTCGACAAGGCGGACCTTGAAGACAAGGAATTCCTAATGAAGCTCGCCGCGGCTGCTCATTGTTCTCCTAAAGAGTTCAGAAAGCATTTTGAGTACGTAGCCTTCGACTGACACTCAAGTTTTTCGCGGAGTTTATGGAAAAGAGGTCGCTCTATCGAAGCAACCTCTTTTTCTGTTTACCAGTGAAAGAAAGGCGTTTACAAGGGGATGTTTCCGTGCTTGCGGGATGGTCGAACGATTCGCTTGCCAATCAAAGTTCGCAAAGTTGAGACAAGCTGACGTCTGGTTTCCTTGGGTTCGATCACGTCATCCAAGTACCCACGAGATGCCGCCACGTAAGGTGATGCGAAACGCTCCTTATACTCGGCGATCAGTTGATCGGCCTTGGCTGCGGGGTCTTGCGCCTCAGCCAACTCCCTGCGAAAAATGATATTGATGGCCCCTTGAGGGCCCATCACGGCGATCTCGCCTGTCGGCCAACTGAAGTTCGCATCGGCTCTGATGTGGGAGGAGCACATCACATCGTAGGCTCCCCCATAGGCCTTGCGGAGGATCACGGTCACTTTAGGCACGGTGGCTTCACAGAAAGCGTAGAGCAACTTAGCTCCGTGACGAATGATTCCGCCATGCTCCTGCTGCACCCCAGGCAAGAAACCGGGAACATCAACAAGTGTCACCAGCGGGATGTTGAAAGCATCACAGAACCTCACGAATCGAGCTCCCTTTTGGGAAGCATCGATATCGAGCACGCCCGCCAGTATAGCAGGATTGTTGGCAACGATACCCACCGAGCGACCCTCCAATCGAGCAAATCCTACAACCAAATTGCCAGCCCAATCTGTCTGCACGGCCACAAACACCTGATCGTCGACAATCTCCCGGATCACCTGTTCAACGTCGTATGGCTTGTTGGGGTTGGCCGGCACCACATCCTCAAGCCCTCGACACTCCCGGTCCCACGGATCGGAGGAGACTTGCACGGGGGGATCCTCCAGGTTGTTTGAGGGAAGAAACTGCAAGAAATCTCTCAAGAATCTAAGGCATTCTTGCTCTGAATCGAAGGTGAAATGACTCACTCCGGAACGGGAAGCGTGAGTGTCAGCCCCGCCGAGTTCTTCAAAGGTCACTTCCTCGTTGGTCACTGTCTTGATCACATCTGGACCGGTAATAAACATATGAGACGAACTGCGAACCATCATGACGAAATCGGTGATGGCAGGGGAATACACCGCTCCTCCGGCACAGGGTCCCAAGATCACTGAAATCTGCGGCACTACTCCCGACGCCAACGTGTTGCGATAAAAAATTTCAGCATAACCACCCAGGGAAGCAACACCCTCCTGGATCCTTGCGCCCCCCGAATCATTGAGCCCGATGACGGGTGCTCCGTTCTGCAAAGCCAGATCCATGATCTTGCAGATTTTTTCCGCGTGGGCCTCTCCGAGAGCTCCTCCAAAAACCGTGAAATCTTGGGCAAACACATAGACAAGCCTACCGTGCACGCGACCATGGCCGGTGATCACCCCATCTCCGAGAACCGTCTTGTCGGCCATTTCGAAGTCGCGGCATCTGTGGGTAACAAACCTGTTCAACTCTTGAAAAGTACCAGGGTCTAGAAATTCTGTGATTCGCTCTCGAGCGGTAAGCTTGCCCTTGGCGCGGTGCTTTGCTTGACGTTCCTCCCCACCTCCCAGGAGAGTTTCACTTTTTAGAGCGTGCAAACGCGCCAATTTGTCTTGATGGGTATCCAAATTTCAATCTCCCTTTCCAACTCCGGATAGTAGCCCCTGGTCTAAGTTAGCCCATCTGATGTTGCAAACACACCACAACTGAAGAAGTCTGATCCGCGCCTGTCTCTGGCTGTAGACACAGGGATCCCGAACGTTCAAAGCGGACCTCGGCAAACTCCTTACAGCTTTCCAAGAAAGGCTTTTCAGTCTGTAGAGATGCGTACTTAACTCTATCCAAGAAGGGGGTTCGGAAATGCATCGGTACGACAAACTTCGGCTTGAGTTCAGATACGAGCTCGGCTGCCTGCTGGGGGTTGATGGTGTAGCCTCCTCCGCAGGGGATCATGAGGAGGTCTAGATCTCTGAAGAAATCCTTGTCTGTGGAACTTAGGGCACAGCCCAAATCTCCAAAATGGGCAAGGCGGTAACCATCCCAATCCAAACGGGTGAGAGAAACTGGGCAAGAGTGCTCCTCCACTCCGTGTCGAGCCAAGAGGCCTTCGAGCTTCAAGTCTCCAAATTGGCGTGCTGCCGTCCCCCGGACCACTAAGGCTCGACCTGGAAC
>JBJHCR010000363.1:0-6101 GCA_050486105.1 Vulcanimicrobiota bacterium | reverse complement strand
TGTATAGATTTGTGGCGTAAGCCACTTGCGGCTCTGCCTCCTTCGAGGTAATCCGCGTTTTTTCTTTACAGAGAGTTGGTTGGTCCGTCCATCTTAACTAGTCATGACGGGGCTTGCGTGCACTTGACCGGGTCATTCGCCATGTTAGAGTCGGGCGTCCAGGCCCAGAACACTCGGCGCGCGGGGAAATTGGACAATTTTCGAGATAGCAGTTGTGGGATTTTGCTATTACCAGTGTCTGATCACCGAGATGATCACGTGGGCCAGAACGACCACCCAGGTATCAATGATGATCGACCCCACGATCCCGTCGGGCTTCGCCATCGAAAAAGAGCCCTATCTGGTCGATGGTATGCCCGCCATATAGCTGTTCTGACCATCTAGGTCTACCGAATCAAACTGATCTTTTTGTGGCTCCCATCTGAGGAATTGGCTGATGTCCGAGTCGCCCAGCAACTCGGTTCGCGTTCGGCTCAATCCCAAGGCTGAGCTGAGGAGAAATCTAAGGATGGATCCGGGCCTGAAGTGCAGAATTTATTCCCCGAAACTTGTTGGCAAGAGGAGTGACCATGGCTGAAGATCCCTATAAGAATATGCCCAGTCGCGAAGAGCTGGAAGCGGCGGGAGCCACCGACTGGCTCAGCGAGACCCTGGCTGAACAGCAGAAACGAGATGCCTCTTTGAAAGCCGCTCTGGGTGGGGAGACCAAGTCCTTGAAGGTCCAGAAGAAGGACCTGCGTGGGGTGCTGGAGTTGCCCCCTGACACCGACCCCGAAGAGGAAGTGCCGGATCTCTTCGCCCAAGAGCGGGCGGAGGTGGCCGGCAAAGCCTCGGAACTCTCGGGTTTGATGGGAGATCTCAGCGAGAAGCGGGCCGCCGAGAAGGATCTGCTCAAGAACCTGTTTGGGAAGTGAGTTCTCTCCTATGGTCGTCCGCCTCGGCCAGAGGCAGCTCCAGGCAGAATCCTGCTCCTCCTAGTGAGGACTCGACCAAAGTAAGGTCTGCTCCCCAAGATCTTAGGTTGCGTCGACTGACGGCCAAGCCGAGGCCGTTGCCCTCCCCTATTTTCTTGGTGGTGACGAAGGGTTCGAAGATGGATTCCCCCAGGTGGTCGGGGACCCCGGGACCGGAATCTTCGATGAGGAGATGGATTCGGCACCTCCCTTGTTGGACGGAGAGGCGAACTTGAGGTGGATTGACCAGAGCACTGAAATGGGAACGTTCATAGAGCTGTCGACGGGAGCTTCAAAGGTGCCACCAGAGAAGCGCCGTGTAACAACTCGCGATGGTCACGAACAGGCTGGTCAGGAGAGTGTGGCCGAGCACGAACTCGACACCCTCGGGCCAATCCGAGTGCTCGAAGACCAGAGCATCCACCACTACCCTCGACCACCAGAAAAGCGCGATCACCCCCGCCAGAGCCAGAGCGGCCCGCTCTCCCGCCATCATCTCCGGCAGGAGCTGCAGGGTAAGGACCCCCCAGAGTAAGATCATGGCCGCGATGTAGCCACCGTAGGTCCACAAGAGCTTTCGGTTCAGGGGGCGTAATGGCTTCAGGTCTTCCTTCCATCCCAGGCGGTGCGGCACCTGAGAACTGGCCACCAGGACCAGAAAATGACCGTAGGCGGCAGCCGTCAGAGCAAAGCGCATAAAACTCTCACCGTCGGAGAGGGCTGGCAGGGAATGCAGAAAGGCCCACAGGGGCAACACCAGTGCCTCACGGAAGGGGGCGTGAAACAGAAGTGGGACGGGAAGGAGAATCACCACCCAGGTCCACACCCGGCCCAACCACCGCCGCCTATCGAGGTCCCAGTGTCGTTCGAGCTTCATCGCCGTACCTTGGATCAAAAAGTAGGCTAGCGGCCCACCAAAACCCGCTCCAGGCGGGTAGCTGAGAGCGAGTTCGTGCAACGCCCCGGAAATGGCGAACAGGGCGAGTGCCGTGGAGCCGCCTAGCATGGGCTTGAGCAGAGGCCTGAACAAGAGCTTGTTCATTTCCACAAAAGGCCGATTCCAGCGGCAGCTCCAGAAGTCGCGCACCGAGTGACTCAGCAACGGCCGGTCGAAGAGCTGGCCAACCGGGAACCCGGCCAGACGCATGCCGCAGCTCAGTATGTCGCTGTAACCCAGATGCACGATGACGAGAACTACCGCAATACCCGCCAGACCTACGGTCACAGGCGAGAGTTCGCCGCTGTTTACCGCCAGCACCATACCGGCCGCCACCCCCAAAGCGGCCGTGGGAAACCCCATGACAAACCAGCGTGCCGCCGTTTCGTCAGGGGTCTGGCGCTCGCGAAACGGTCGTGGGTCCACCCCCGGCCAGAGATAGCTATAGAGGAGCAAGCCTAGAGGGGAATACGTCCTGAGGTCTGGTACGTTTAGCAGCGCCCAGCCCTTGATCACGTACAGAAGCCAGAGACTGCAGCAGAGAAGGCGTTGGAGGGGGTCGAGGCAGTGAGAACCCCAGAATAACCAGGTGAGAAAGAGTATTAAGCCTAGCGGTCCCAGAGCGCGACGGAGGCGGGATTGGGGCCAAGTGAGTGCCAAGATCAGATAGAGAAAGGGGGTTGTGAAACACGCGGCTAGTAGGGATGTCATGACTTTGTCTTTTTGAGGTGCACTCCTCACCGCCTGCCAGAACCGGGACTGGGGTGCCGAACAGGCCGGTGAGAAAACGTTGTCTAGGCGGCTGATCCGGAAAGCCGGATCCGGCTCTATCGGACCCCTCTGCTGATGATTTTTAGAAAGTGATCTGATCGGGAATGTTCGGAACCGCACATCCTACATCCGTGTTCGGTCTAGCCTCAAACTTTGCGTCAGACAGCAAGCATCGCCTCTACATCACCAACGTCCCTAGGGAGCGGCTTTCACCAGAGGATATCTCCCGCGTTTACGCGGCGAGTTGGGAGGTCGAACTGCATTTCAAGGAGCTGAAGTCAGGCTACAAGCTGGACCAACTGCCGTCTTCGAAGCAACACGTGGTTGAGGCGCTCATCTAGGTGGAGATCCTGACCCTGACCGTCAGTCGATTACTGCTTTTCGCTATGCGGCGCCGTCTGCGGGTCTTTGGGGGACCAACTTTACCGCCGATGTTCGGTGGCTTTAGACGGAGTTTTCCGGCTGCACCTTGAACGACAATCCATGCTCTTACTCATCGACTATTCTAGTATGCTCTACCGCGCCTATTTCGCCATGCCGTCTTCCATGCCGATGCGCGGGGTGCACGGAATTTTGGGGATGCTGACTCGCGTCATCCAAACCCGCGAGCCTACCCGCCTCGCCTTTGCCGTCGATGACGACTGGCGCCCCGAGTTTCGGGTGGCAGCGCTGCCGATGTACAAGCTCCAGCGTGTCGGCGAAGAGCCTGACCCTGTCACTCCCCAGGAAGAGTACGGGAGGAAGGTGCTGGCTGCGCTCGGATTCGCGGTCCTCGGCTCTCCCGGCTATGAGGCCGAGGACGTCATCGCCACCGTGGCCGGGGGGGCGAAAGAGCCCGTCGAGGTTCTCTCCGGCGACCGCGACCTCTTCGACCTCGTGCGCGACCCCGAGGTGAAGGTGCTCTACCCAAAGAAGGGGGTCAGCGTACTAGAAGAGGTGACCGAAGGCTGGATCGAGAGCAAATACGGCATCCCTGGCCGCCGCTACGGAGACTACGCGCTGCTGCGCGGCGATCCGTCAGACGGACTGCCGGGAGTGCGGGGAATCGGCGAGAAAACGGCCGCCCGGCTGATTAAGGAGCACGGCAGTCTCGAAGCCTTGCTGGCCCATGTCGCCGAGATCCCCAAGGCCACGCGGCAGAAGATCCAGGCCGCCGAGGAGTATCTCGCCCGCGCCCGCGAGGTGGTACCTCCGGTGCGAAACGTGCCGCTCGCCCCTCAATCGATGGAAATCCCGAAACAGGCAGCCAACCCCGAGTTTCTGGTGCAAGCCGCCGAAGAGTACAAGCTGGAAGGGGCGGTTTTAAGACTGCTTGAAGTGCTGAAGGCTCGGCCTTAGGGCTTGTCGTGGAGTAAATCGTGCTTTTCTCCTGGTTGGACAATCCCATTTCAGCCTTTAAAATCGCAGTGCATCCGTGCTCGGTTTAGGCTGCCACTCCTCCGCACCGTGCCCAAAACTCAGCAGAATAGTCATTTTCAGAGCCGTGGTGGCTTGCCTTGACCGCCTCAACTAAACGAGGAGAGTCGGTCAATCGTTTCAGGGCCGTCGACCAACCATCCTTTGACACATCGCCGCCCAAAACGACACTCAACGACCCATACTCCAGAAGGAGTGCAACAGAGACATCGTTGTTTTTTTGCTCAAGCTTCTTGCCGGAACCGTCGAGTAACTTTGAGAGACGTTTGTTAGACATGTCAATCATCTCATCAGAGGGAGCTAGTGAAGTGATGGTAAATGGCGCCTCCTGCATTAGGAGCTGTCCTGTCTTAACCAGATCTGTCTAGCGACAAGTATCTCTTCTCTCACCTGTATTAGCTAGCAGAAGCGTGTCCTGTCGGCTGGCGTGCGCACCTACCCCAACCCCGCAGAACCTCTCGAAAATTTAAGCTTCGTCAACGGCCGCGGGTGAGTGTTTAGCACTCTGGTAATTCCAGGGCATCCACTTTTCCGGCTCCGCGGCGAGCTTCTAGAGCCGTGCTTTGAGAGTTGCTTGAGGCGGAGGTGCTATGACTAAAGTGTTCATCCTTCTGCTGGGCCACTATGGAGATCTGTGGGCAGACTAGTCGCCTTTTTCTTGGAGAGCTGCGATGGGGTCTCAGTGGCTGCAAGGGGTCCAGCTTCCTGGGGATTCGAGCCTTGAGCCACCAGCGCCTCCAGTCTTTCAATCTTGAAAAGAATGGAGTCAAGTCTTTCCTCAACTGTATTCTGGGTGCTTTCCTCATTCTCGGCTACCAAGAAGGAGGCAAGGTAACCGCTGAAGCTGGCCATAATGGCCACGCCAAAGACCATCAAGAAGCCTCCCACAAACCGGCCTTCAAGGCTTTCTGGGGCGATGTCCCCGTAACCGACCGTGGTCATTGTGGTGATGGCCCACCACAACCCAACTCCCAGGTCGGGAGCGAGGTCAGGTTCCAAGATGTGGAGAGCGTTGGCTCCCAAAATGGCAAGAACCACCGTCGTGGTACCGGCAAAAGCCACCGGCGAAAGAGCGAATCGTTGCCGGGTCCATTTCAGGAAGTACGTTACAGCCAAAAGGCGACCTAGACGGAGAAAACGAGCGAACCGGCCTAGACGTAACAACCGGATTGACTGCAGGCTGTCAGGCAAAATGGGAAACGAACCAATTATGATGAGAAGTTCAAGCCAAGATTTGCGAACCCAGGCGATACGTTCGGCGCGATCTCGACAGGTTAGCAATACGCTCAGAAAAGCCATGGTGAAAATGGACCAAATGATGACATCCCCCATAAACAATGTGGAAGGGTCCATCTGGCCTTCGAATAACAGAAAGGGAACAGTGGCTAGTGCCGCTCCTCCGACTATGGGCTCCCAGAATCTTTCCAACTTTTCCTTCATGGCGACCCCTCTATCGATCTCCTGACGAGAATCCCCTGCTTTTTCAAAAGATCTCCCGATTGATAGGTCTCGAACCCCTCTTCCGGTACACCTTTTCCCTAGCAGAGCATGGCCCAAGTGGTCACTCTAGACTAGGAGGCTGCTGGTTTAAACGGGGACGTAACGCTTCGCTTGCGGACCGCAAGCGAAGCGTTCACCGAAGGTGCCCGAGACGAAGGACATCACCCACCTTCGGCGGGTACCCGTCAGGCGGATGGCCCGATCCCTATTAGAATATGCCCAGTCGCGAAGAGCTGGAAGCCGCCGGAGCCACCGACTGGCTCAGCGAGACCCTGGCTGAACAGCAGAAACGAGATGCCTCTTTGAAAGCCGCCCTTGGTGGGGAGACCAAGTCCTTGAAGGCCAAGAAGAAGGACCTGCGTGGGGTGCTGGAGTTGCCCCCTGACACCGACCCCGAAGAGGAAGTGCCGGATCTCTTGGCCCAAGAGCGGGCGGAGGTGGCCGGCAAAGCCTCGGAACTCTCGGGTTTGATGGGAGATCTCAGCGAGAAGCGGGCCGCCGAGAAGGATCTGCTCAAGAACCTG